>JARICT010000037.1 GCA_029257185.1 Quadrisphaera sp. | reverse complement strand
AGCAGTGGCTCCCTAGCTGTCGCCGGTACCCGGGCCGGGAGCGCTCCCGGGCCGACGGACCTCTAGACCTCGCTCAGGCGGCGAGGGAGAAGTCGGTGCGCTTGGAATCGGCACCTATTGTGTTGCGCAGCCTTTGTACGAGTGTGACCACGCGCTCTCGACTCGCTTCCCCTGGATCGACGATTCAACGTCGAAACCTGGCACCCCCCTGTTCAGTTCTGCCACAAGTGTACCCCAGCGGCGCGCCGGGCGCCAGGCTCAGAGGGTCAGCACCAGCTTGCCGTTGACGTGACCGGTCTCCTGCTCCCGGTGGGCGTCGGCGGCCTGCTCCAGCGGGAAGGTCTTCGCGACCTGCACCACGACCGTGCCGTCCGCGACCATGGCCACGAGCCGGGACAGGCCCTCGGCGTCCGGCTGGACGAAGCAGTAGAGCCCCCCCACCTCGCGCACGGCCTTCGGGTCGACGTTGGACGTGGTGCGCCCGGCGTCCTTGGCCAGCTCGGCCGAGGCGGTGATGGCGTCGCCACCGACGTAGTCCAGGGCCGCGTCCACGCCGCCGGGCGCCAGCTCGCGCACCGCGGGCACCAGGGCGTCGCCGTACTCGACCGGCTCGGCGCCGAGGGAGCGGAGGTACTCGTGGTTCTTCACCGACGCGGTGCCGATGACGCGGGCGCCGCGGGCCACCGCGATCTGGACGGCGAGGTGGCCCACCCCTCCGGCCGCGGCGTGGACCAGGACGGTGTCCCCGTCCCCCACGCCGACGGTGTCGAGCGACTGCTGGGCCGTGAGCCCGGCGAGCGGGAGCGCGGCGGCGACCTCGAAGGAGACCCCGGCCGGCTTGTGGGCCAGGTGGCGCGTGGAGGCGGAGACCTGCTCGGCGTAGGTGCCGTCGGAGACGAAGTCCTTGCGGACGTAGCCGAGCACCTCGTCGCCCTTGGCGTAGCCGCGGACCGCAGGGCCGACGGCGGCGACGACGCCGGAGACGTCCCACCCGGGGACGAGCGGCAGCACCGTCGGGAACGCCTTCTGGAGGTAACCCTCGCGGACCTTGAAGTCCACCGGGTTCACCCCGGCGGCCCGCACGTCGACGATGATGCCCTCCGGCGCCAGCAGGGGGCGCTCACGCTCGCCCACGTACAGCACGTCGGGGCCGCCGAACTCGTCCTGGAGGATCGCTCTCATGGTGGTGTGAGCAGCGCCGGCGCCCGATCTGTTCCGGTCGCCGGGGTGGGCTGGGCGGTCTGGGCTCAGCGGTGCTGGCGCAGGCTCATGGCCCGCTGTGCCTCACGGTCGTCCTGCTGGGCGCGCAGCGTCTGGCGCTTGTCGTACTCGCGCTTGCCGCGCGCCACCGCGATCTCCACCTTGGCGCGCCCGTTGGCGAAGTACACCTGGAGCGGGACGATCGTCCAGCCCTTGTCGGAGGTGGCCCCGGCCAGCTTCGCGATCTCGGCGCCGTGGAGCAGGAGCTTGCGCTTGCGGCGCGGCTCGTGGTTGGTCCAGGTGCCCTGCGTGTACTCCGGCACGTGCATGTGCTCGATCCACGCCTCGCCGTCGTCGATCGAGACGAACGCGTCCACCAGCGACGTGCGTCCGGCCCTCATCGACTTCGTCTCGGTGCCCGTGAGCACCATGCCGGCCTCGTAGGTGTCGGAGATGGCGTAGTCGTGGCGCGCCTTGCGGTTGCGGGCGACGATCTGGCGGGTGCCCTCGGCGCTGCGGCTCCCCGCCAGGGGCTTGCCGCGCGCCGGCCCGTCGCGCCCGGGCACGTGCACCTGTCGCGCAGCGGGTTTGGCCATGGCCCCAGTCTACGGACGGGCTCGCCGGCGGCGGCCCGACCGCTCAGCCCAGCCAGGGGATGGCGTTGACGGGGCGACCGTTGACCCGCACCTCGAAGTGCAGGTGGCACGCCGTCCCCACGCCCGTCGCGCCGGAGGAGGCCACGAGCTGGCCGCGGCGCACCCGCTGGCCCGGCGACGCCGAGAAGCGCGAGAGGTGGGCGTACGTGGTCGCCACCGGCTTGCCGGCGACGCTCCCGTGGTCGATGACGAGGTAGTTGCCGTAGCCGGAGACCGGCCCCGCGGAGACGACCTGCCCGTCGGCGGCCGCGTACACCGGGGTGCCGCACTGGGCGCCCATGTCCGTCCCGGCGTGCAGGCGGCGCACGTGGTAGACGGGGTGCACGCGGTAGCCGAAGGAGGAGGTGACCCTGAAGCCTCCCGCCAGCGGCGAGGCGAGCAGGCCCGACGACGGGGTGGTCGAGGACGGCCCGCCGCCGGACGAACCGCCGGACGACCCGCCGGACGACCCGCCGGACGACCCGCCGGACGACGGAGCGCTGCGCTGACGAGCCGCGGCGGCCTCCTCGGCGGCGCGCTGGGCGGCGCGGGAGCGGAGCGTGTCGCCGATGCCGTCGGACTCGGACTGCGCCGCCGAGACGAGCTGGGAGTACCGCGCCTCCTCGGCCTGCAGCGTGGAGAGCGCCGCGCTGCGCTGGCTCTCCAGGGCGTCGAGCTCGGCCTTGCGCTGCGCTGCGGCGTCCTGCGCGGCGGCGGTCACCGCGACGTTGTCCTCGGCCTGCTGCTTCAGCGTCGCCACCTGCTCGCGGACCGCGGACAGGCGCGCCTCCTGGTTGGTGCGCACCGCCTTGGCCTCCTGGAGGCGCTCGAGCGCCGTGGACCGGCTGCGGGTCGCGGCGTCAACCATCACGTAGCGGTCGGTGAAGTCCTGCGGGCTCTCTGCCTCGAGGGCGACGGCGAGGGAGGAGTTGATGCCGCCGGTGCGGTAGGCCTGCGCGGCGATGCGGGCGAGCGAGGCCCGGGTGGCGCCGATCTGCTCCTCGCCGGAGGTGATGGCCTCCTGCGCCGCCACCTCCTCCTGCTGGGCGGCCGCGAGCTGGCTGGCCAGCGCGGCGTCCCTGGCCTGGGCGTCGGCCAGCGCCGCCTGCGCGGTGTCGAGCTCGGACTGCGCGGCCGGCTGGGCCGCGGTGACCTCGTCCAGCGCGCTCTGCGCCTCGGCCGCCGACGCCGACGTCGAGTCCAGCTCCTCCTGCGCCGCGGAGCGCTGGGAGTCGAGCTGGCCCTGTCGCTGGCGCAGCTGCTCGTCGCTGGCCGCGGTGGCCATCGAGGAGGGGACGACGACCAGGGCCAGGGCTGCGGCGACCACCGCGGCGGCGCGGCGCCGGGTGGTCGGGGTGGTCGGGGCGGCCGGGGTGGCCTGGCGGCTCGGCGCTCGACGCGCCGGCTCGGCCAGGTGGCGGGGGCGTGCCGGCGGGGCGACGGGGTGACGGCGAGGCATCAGACCTTCAGGTGGCGGGAGAGGGTGACCAGGGAGGAGATGCCGGCCAGCAGCACCCCGGCGACGAAGAGCCCGGGGGTCACGAGCCACACCTCGCGCGTGCCGATCCAGCTGAACAGCGGCAGCGTGGACGTCAGCCACCCCTGCACCCCGAAGCGGACCGCGGCCCACAGCGTCACCGAGGCCAGCGCGGCCCCGATCACGGCCGCGATGACGCCCTCGAGGAGGAAGGGGAGCTGGATGACGGCCTTCGACGCGCCGACCAGGCGCATGATGCCCGTCTCGCGGCGCCGGTTGAACGCCGAGAGTCGGATGGTCGTCGCGATCAGGAGCGCTGCGGCGATCGTCATGACCACGGCGAAGCCTCCGGACACGGCGGTGAAGACGTTGAGGACGGCGAAGAACCGGTCCAGCAGGCGCCGCTGGTCGAGCACCTCCTCCACGCCGTCCACGCCGGTGAAGTACTGCGCCACGGCCTGGAACTGCGTGGGGTCGACGAGCTTGACGCGGAAGGACTCGTTGAGCTGGTCCGCGCTGGCCGCGTCCCCGATGCTCGTGCCCTCGAACTGCTCCGTGAAGCGCTGGTACGCCTGCTCCTGGGACTCGAACTCGTGGCTCTGGACGTAGGGGGCCAGCGTCGGCGACTCCAGCGCCTCGACGATCTGCTCCTTCTGGTCCGGGTTGGCGGCACCCGCGGTGCAGGTGGGGGTCTCGGACTCGGCGGTGCACAGGAAGATCGAGACCTCGACCTTGTCGTACCAGTAGTCCTTCAGCGCGCCGATCTGCAGCTGCAGCAGGGCGCCGGCACCGACGAAGACGAGGGAGACGAAGGTGACGAGCACGACGGACACCGTCATCGCGGTGTTGCGGCGCAGCCCCTCGAGGATCTCGGACAGCACGAAGCGGACGCGCACGGCTCAGCCCCTCCCGCTGCGGCGGGCCGAGAGCGGCCCGGCCCGGTGGGCGGGGGCGGCGTCCTCGTCGGCCGCCACCGAGGGGCCCGCCGCCGGGTCGTCCCAGGCGTCGAGCCACGTCGGGCCGTCCTGCCAGCCCTGGTCCCCGGCCGCGGGGGCGGCGTCCCACGCCTGCGCCCACGGCGTCGCGTCGTCCTCGGGGGGGCGGCCGAGCTGGGCCACCTCCTCGGCGCGGGCGGCCATGACGGCGTCCGCGGCCGTGGCGACCACGTCGCCCAGCGGTGCCAGCGGCACGTACAGCCCCTGGGCGTCGTCGCGCACCACCCGTCCGTCGTCCAGACCCACCACCCGCTTGCGGGCCTCGTCGACGATGGAGGTGTCGTGGGTGGCCATGACCACGGTGGTGCCGGCGCGGTTGATGCGCTCGAGCACGCGCATGATGCCGCGTGACGTCTCCGGGTCGAGGTTCCCGGTGGGCTCGTCGGCCAGCAGGATCTGCGGCCGGTTCACGTAGGCGCGGGCGACGGCGACGCGCTGCTGCTCACCGCCGGAGAGCTCGTGCGGCAGCCGGCGGCCCTTGTCCGCGAGCCCGACGAGCTCGAGCGTCTCGGGCACCACCTGGGCGATGTGGTGGCGCGAGGCGCCGATGACCTGGAGGGCGAAGGCGACGTTCTCGTCCACGGTCTTGTTGGCGAGCAGCCGGAAGTCCTGGAAGACCACGCCGATCTGGCGGCGCAGGTGCGGGACCTTCCAGGAGTGCAGGCGGGCGACGTCGCGACCGGCCACCATGATCGACCCGGAGCTGGGGACGTCCTCGCGCAGGATGAGCCGCAGGAACGTCGACTTGCCGGAGCCGGAGCTGCCGACGAGGAAGACGAACTCCCCGCGGTCGACGTCGAGGCTCACCCGGTCCAGCGCGGGGGCCGAGGACCGCGGGTAGATCTTCGTCACGCTCGAGAAGCTGATCACTGTCCATCCCGTCCGCTGCAGAGTCCTGTGGGGCTCGTGTGACGGAGGGGAACGTTGTGCATGATGTGGCGAGGTTAACCCCGCACATCACCTCAACGGCCTCCATCGGGCGCCACGTGGCGTGTCGCTCACGACACAGTGTGTCAACGTTAGGTAACGGCAGGTGCGTCCTTCGCCTTGACTTCCGCACTCTGTGACGTCTCCCGGCCATCGCGGGCCGGCTCGGAGGGGCTCGGGCGGCGGGGTGTGGCCGGGTGTGGCCGGGGGTGCTCGAGTCGGGTCAGGCCTGCGCGGAGCGCTCGCCCTGGCGGCGCCACCGGATGCCGCTCTCGAGGAAGCCGTCGATCGCGCCGTCGAAGACGCCGGAGGTGTTGCCCTCCTCGTGCTCCGTGCGCAGGTCCTTCACCATCTGGTAGGGGTGCAGGACGTAGGAGCGCATCTGGTTGCCCCAGCTGCCGCCCGCGTCGGTCTTCAGCGCGTCGAGCTCGGCCTGGCGCTCCAGGCGGGCCTGCTCGAGGAGGCGGGCCTGCAGCACCCGCAGCGCCGCGGCCTTGTTCTGCAGCTGGCTCTTCTCGTTCTGGCAGCTCACCACCACGCCGGTGGGCAGGTGGGTCAGGCGCACCGCGGAGTCGGTGGTGTTCACGGACTGCCCGCCGGGGCCGGAGGAGCGGAACACGTCCACCCGCAGGTCCTGCTCGGGGATCTCGATGTGGTCGGTGGCCTCGGTCACGGGCAGCACCTCCACGGCAGCGAAGGACGTCTGGCGCCGGCCCTGGTTGTCGAACGGGCTGATCCGCACGAGACGGTGGGTGCCCTGCTCCACGGAGAGCGTGCCGTAGGCGTAGGGCGCGTGGATGGCGACGGTGGCGGACTTGATCCCCGCCTCCTCGGCGTAGGAGGTGTCCATGACGTCGACGCCGTACCCGTTGCGCTCGGCCCAGCGCAGGTACATCCGCAGGAGCATCTCGGCGAAGTCCGCCGCGTCGACCCCGCCCGCCTCGGAGCGGATGGTCATCAGCGCCTCGCGCTGGTCGTACTCCCCGCTCAGCAGGGTGCGGACCTCCAGCTCGCCGAGCTGCTTGCGGATGGCGGTGAGCTCCTTGGCCGCCTCGGCGTCCGTCTCGTCGGCGGTCGCGACGTCGTGCTCCTCCCGCGCCTCGTCCGCCATCGACACGAGGACCTCGAGGTCCTCGATGCGCGAGCCCATCTTGAGCACCCGGTCCAGCTCGGTCTGGGCGTGGCTCAGGTCGCTGGTGATCTTCTGCGCGGCCTCGACGTCGTCCCACAGGTCCGGTGCGGAGGCCGCCGCGGACAGCTCGTCGATGGTGGTCTGCAGCGCGGCGACGTCGGTCACCTCGCGGATCGTCGAGTAGGTGGTGCGCAGAGCGGCGATCTCGGAGGGGAAGTCGATGGCGGCCACGGTGTCGAAGGCTACGGCAGCGCACGCGCGGGCTCGGGCACGGTGATCGCCCGCTGGCCGTCCCGGTGCGGTGCGGAGCGGCGACCACGCTCGTGATCGCCGCTCCGCCCGGCTCAGGCGTGCTCGGCGACGGCGCGCAGGCGCGCCACGTCGAGACGGGCAGCGCGCCGACGGAGCCGCTCGGCGCGGACCACGAGCCGGGCGGCGCGGCGCCGGTCGGCCTCGGCGCGGGCCGCGCGGTGGCGCTGCGCCTGCTCCAGCCGCTCCGCGTGCACCGCCTTGACGAGCATCACGTGGGGGTCGTCCATGGCGTTCCTCCTTCCTGGTGTCGGTGCGTGCTGGTGCGTGCTGGTCATACCGCGACGGGGTGCTTGCGGGGCCGGCCCCGGGGCCGCTTGCGCGCGACGACGACGCCGTCGACCACCAGCTGCCCGCCCCAGACGCCCCACGGCTCGGCGCGCTCGAGAGCGCCGTCGAGGCAGAGCTCGAGCAGGGGGCAGGCGGCGCAGAGCGCCTTGGCGGCCTCGACGTCCGCCGGCAGCTCGGCGAACCACAGGTCGGGGTCGTGGACCCTGCAGGGGAGGTGCTGCAGCGGGGATGACACGTCGGCGCTCCTCGGGGAGGCGGTGCTCGTCACGGGGCGCGCCGCGCGGACGCCCCGGACGGGGACGGCGCGGACGCGTCAGCGCACCGCCACCTCGGCCGGCTGGTCGGTGCCGGCGGCAGGCAGCGACGACCACGCGGTCGTCGAGGCGGTGCGTGAAGAGGTCGGCCCGCCGCGACGTGCGGGGGCTGACCGGGGGTGCGGGCGCGGGTGGCCGCGCGCGGACCTAGCCGAGGGGGTGGGCGCCGGAGCGGCGCGTCACCGTGGGTGCTGACCCGGGGCAGGAGGCGTGGCTCCGCCCCTTCGTGGGCGCGCCGTCGCGCTGGATCAGGTCCTCGCCGTGGTAACCAGCAGCGAAGAGCTCCGGGAGGATCGTGTGGCGCGCGATGACGGCACTCGTCTGCTCGTCCATGGGGCACCTCCGGGGTTCTTCGCCGCCGCGTCCGCGGGGCTGCCGGTCGGCTGACCGGTGTCGGTGACAGTAGAGGGGCGCCCGCGCGGGGCGCAAGGCATTTACCGGAGGTCCACCGGGATCACTCCCCGGCGAGCACCGCCAGCACGGCCTCGCCGTAGCGGTCGAGCTTGGTGGGCCCCACCCCGGCGACGGTGGCCAACGACGTGGTGGAGGTGGGACCCAGCTCGGCGATGGCCACGAGCGTCGCGTCGGTGAAGACCACGTACGCGGGCACCTTCGCCTCCGTGGCCACCGCGCTGCGCCACTCGCGCAGACGCTCGAACACCGCCTCGTCGTAGGTGGCCGGGCAGTCCTCGCACCGCCCCACCTTGCGCTCCGCGCCGGTGGCGAGCACCTTCCCGCAGGAGCGGCAGACCTTCGCCTGGGCCCGGCCGCGGCCGCGCTGGGGCGTCGCCGCGCCTGCTCCCCGCGACGGCGCGGTCTCCCCGGGCCGGAGCCCGTCGAGGAAGCGCGACGGGTTGCGGTTGCCCCGGCCGCCAGGCGTGCGCGCCCTCGCCCACGAGAGCGCCAGGTGCACGCGCGCCCGGGTCACGCCCACGTAGAGGAGGCGGCGCTCCTCCTCGACCGCCGCGGGGTCGTCCTGGGAGAAGGAGATGGGCATGAGGCCCTCGGTCAGCCCGGTGAGGAAGACCGCGTCCCACTCCAGGCCCTTCGCGGCGTGCAGGGACGCCAGCGTCACGCCCTCGACCGCCGGCGCGTGCTGGGCGGCGTCGCGCTCGTCGATCTCCGCCACGAGGTCCGGCAGGCGCGCCTGCGGACGCGCCTCGGCGATGTCGTCGGCCAGCGCCGCGAGCGCCTGCAGGGAGGCCCACCGCTCACGGACCGCGCCCGCTGCGGCAGGTGGCTCGGCGCTCCAGCCCGCGGCGGCGATGACGTCGCGCACCACGTCGCCCAGGGGCGTGGAGCCGTCGTCGCCGCGCTGGGCCCCGCGCAGGAGCACCACGGCCTTGCGGACCTCCGGGCGGGCGAAGAACCGCTGCCCGCCCTTGAGGATGTACCCGATGCCGGCCTCGGACAACGCCTGCTCCAGCGGCTCGGACTGGCCGTTGGTGCGGTACAGCACGGCGATCTCGGACGCGGGCGTCCCGGCGTCGATCAGCCCCTGGATGCGGGCGGCGATGCCGGTGGACTCCGCGACGTCGTCGTCGTAGGCGGTGAAGGACGGCGCCGGGCCGGCCTCACGCTGGGAGACCAGCTCCACGCGCGCCCGCGTCGCCGAGGCGGGGGCGCGGTCGAGCACGCCGTTCGCGAGCGCCACCACCTGCGGGGTGGAGCGGTAGTCGCGCACGAGGCGGACGACCGTGGCGTCGGGGTGCTCGCGGGGGAAGTCGAGCAGGTGCTGAGGGCTCGCGCCGGTGAAGGAGTAGATGGTCTGCGAGGCGTCACCGACCACGCAGAGGTCGTCGCGCCCGCCGGTCCACAGGTCGAGCAGGCGCTTCTGCAGGGCGGAGACGTCCTGGTACTCGTCGACGGTGAAGGTCCGGTACTGCCCGCGGACCCGCTCGGCGACGTCGCCGCGCTCGTCGAGGATGCCGACGGTGAGCAGCAGGACGTCCTCGAAGTCCATGGCGCCGCGGTCGGTCTTGACGTCTTCGTAGGACTGGATGAGGCGGGCGACCGCGTCCACCTCGAGGCCGCCCGGCGTGCCCCGGCCGGTGGCGCGTGCCCGGGCCAGGTAGGTCTCGGGGGTGAGCATCGAGACCTTCGACCACTCGATCTCCGCGGAGAGGTCGCGCACCGCGGCGCGGTCGACGCGCAGGCGCATCCGCGAGGCGGCCTCGGCGACGAGGCGCGCCTTCTGCTCCACGAGCTGCGGGATCGGCCCGCCGACGGCCTGGGGCCAGAAGAACTGCAGCTGGCGCAGCGCCGCGGCGTGGAAGGTGCGGGCCTGCACGCCGGGCACCCCGAGGTCGCGCAGGCGGGCGCGCATCTCCGCGGCGGCGCGGGCGGTGAAGGTCACCGCGAGCACCTGGGGGGCGGCGAAGGCCCCGGAGTGCACCCCGTAGGCGATGCGGTGGGTCAGAGCCCGGGTCTTGCCCGTCCCGGCGCCGGCCAGCACGCAGACGGGGCCGTGGAGGGCGGTCGCCACCTCGCGCTGCTCGGGGTCGAGCCCGCTCAGGATGGAGTCGGCCAGCGTGGTCGAGGGGTCGGTGGTCGTCATGGCGCTGCCCAGTGTGCCCGTCACCGCCGACGACGGCGCCGAGCCGTGCACAGGCGCGCGCCCCCTCGGGCGCAGGTCAGGCGCGCCGGGCGTGGCGCTCGGCGCGGGCCGCCCTGAGCTCCTCGTAGGCGAGGTGCTCGGCCATCTGCGGGGTGGGCGGGCTGGAGCGCCTGATGCGGTCCACCGCGTCCGTCACCGTCCGCGCCTCGAGGGTCTTGCCGACGGCATCGGCGATGACGGCGTCACGCGTGACGCCGAGCGTGGCGGCGAGCTCGTCCACGCGGCGGACGAGCTCGTCGTCGATCACGACGCCGATGTCGATCCTCGCCACGTGATCACCTCCCTGCCCTCACCGTAGGCGGCTCGGCGCCGCAGACGCGGCGAGCAGGCGGTGCGGCGGGTCGTCGTCGAACCGCCGCACCGGTGCGTCACGCCGCTCAGACCAGGCGTGCGCGCAGCTCGCCGAGCTGCTCGGTCATGGCGGCGGGGAGGGTGGCCGCAAAGGTCTGGAAGAACTCCTCCGTGAGGTCGGCCTCCTTCGCCCAGGCGGCCGCGTCCACGTCGAAGATCGCCTCCATCAGGCCGTCCGCGAGGTCCAGCCCCTCGGTGTCGATCGCCCCGTCCAGGGGCAGCATGCCGGCCGCGGTGTCGCGGGCGTCCGCCTCGCCGTCGAGCCGGGCCGCGATCCACTTCAGCACGCGCGAGTTGTCGGAGAAGCCGGGCCACATGATGGAGCCGTCGTCACCGCGGCGGAACCAGTTCACGGCGAAGATCTTCGGTGCGCCGTCCCCGAGCGCCTCGCCGACGGAGAGCCAGTGGGCCCAGTGCTGACCCATGTCGTAGCCGCAGAACGGCAGCATGGCGAAGGGGTCGCGGCGCAGCTCGCCCACGGTGGCGCCCGCCGCGGCGGCCGTCTGCTCGGAGGAGACGCTCGCGCCCATGAACACCCCGTGCGCCCAGTCGCGGGACTGCGCGACGAGCGGCACGTTGCTGGCACGCCGGCCGCCGACGACGATCGCGTCGACCGCCACGCCCTCCGGGTCCTCCCAGTCGTCCGCCGCGGACGGGACGGCGGACATCGCCACGGTGAAACGGGCGTTCGGGTGGGCCGCGGGGCTCTCGCTGTCCGGGGTCCACGGGTCGCCGCGCCAGTCCGTCAGGCGCTCCGGGGTCTGCGGGGTCTTGCCCTCCCACCACACGTCGCCGTCGTCGGTGAGGGCGACGTTGGTGTAGATGACGTCGCTCCCCAGGGCGGCCATCGCCGTCGGGTTCGTGGTCTCTCCCGTGCCGGGGGCGACGCCGAACAGCCCGGCCTCGGGGTTGATCGCCCGCAGCCGGCCGTCGGGGCCCTTGCGCATCCACGCGATGTCGTCACCGAGCGTCTCGACGCTCCACCCGGGGAGCGAGGGCTGCATCATCGCCATGTTCGTCTTGCCGCAGGCCGAGGGGAACGCGGCGGCCACGTGGTAGCGGCGCCCCTGCGGCGAGGTCACCCGGATGATGAGCATGTGCTCGGCCAGCCACCCCTCATCACGGGCGATGACCGACGCGATGCGCAGCGCGAAGCACTTCTTGCCCAGCAGGGCGTTGCCGCCGTACCCGGAGCCGAAGGACCACACCTCGCGCGTCTCGGGGAAGTGGGCGATGTGCTTGGTGTCGTTCGAGGGCCACGCCACGTCCTCGCGGCGGTTCCCCTCGTCGTCGACCAGGGGCATCCCCACGGAGTGCACGGTGCGCACCCAGGGCTCACCCCCCTCGATCAGCTCCCTCGGCGCGTCGCCGATGCGGGTCATGATCGCCATCGACAGGACCACGTACGGGGAGTCGGTGACCTCCACGCCGAGACCCGACAGCGGTCCGCCGACGGGGCCCATGGAGAAGGGCACCACGTACATCGTGCGACCGCGCATGGACCCGGCGAAGCAGCCCGCCAGCTCGGCGCGCAGGGCCTGCGGCTCGCGCCAGTTGTTGGTGGGCCCGGCGTCCTCCGGCGTGGCGCTGGCGATGTAGGTACGGTCCTCGACGCGCGCGACGTCGTCGGGCGCGGAACGGGCCAGGTAGCTGCCGGGGTGCCGCTCGGGGTCGAGCGGGATCAGCGTCCCGCGCGCCACGGCCAGGTCACGGAGCCCCTGGAGCTGACCGTCGCTGCCGTCGCACCACACCACCTCGTCCGCGCCGGTGAGCGAGGCCACCTCGGAGACCCAGCCGCTGAGGTCTGACCGGCTGGGAAGGGTGGAGGTGTCGGGCGGGGCGAGAACGGTCACGGTGACTCCTGACGACGGGATCTGAGGCGCTGTTCCCTGACTCTGGCGCACTCGGCCCCGTGATGCCACCGAACGTGGTGTGAACATCGCGTGTTCTTTCAGTATCGTGGCCAGATGGCCCGTCTTCACGTCGCCGCCCTCGACACGTTCTCCCCCTCCGGCCCCGAAACCACGGATGGTGACCGCGGTTCACCCGTGGACCCGCTCGCGCTCGGTCGCCGGGTCCGCCACCACCGCGCCCGTGCGGGGTGGACCCTGGCCGAGCTCGCCGCGCAGGTCGGCTCGAGCGCCAGCGCGCTCTCCCTCATCGAGAACGGGCGCCGCGAGCCACGGCTCTCGCTGCTCCAGGAGCTGGCGAGCACCTTCGCCGTCCCCGTCGGCGAGCTCCTCCAGCCGGGGCCTCCTCCCACCCACCGCGACGCGCTGGAGGTGGAGCTGTACCGAGCCCAGCAGCGCCCGCTCTTCGCCTCGCTGGGGCTCGCCCCCGTCCGCCCGGGACCGCGGTTGCCGACCGATGCGCTCGAGTCCCTCGTCGGGCTGCACACGGAGCTGGCGCGGCGCGAGAGGGCCGCGTCGGCCACCCCCGAGGAAGCCCGGCGCGCCAACACCGAGCTGCGCCTGCTCATGCAGCGCCACCACAACCACCTGCCGGAGATCGAGGACCTCGCGCAGGAGGCCGTGGACGACGCCGGCCACACCGTCGGGGCGCTGACCCACACCACCGTCGCGCGCATCGCCAGCGCCCTCGGCTTCGCGATCGTGCACGTGGAGGACCTGCCGCACTCCACGCGCACCGTGACCGACCTCGAGGCCGGCCGGATCTACCTGCCGCCCGCCTCGATCCCCGGGGGGCACGGGCTCCGGTCCCTGGCCCTGCAGGCGCTGGCCCACCGGGTGCTCGGGCACGAGCACCCGGTCAGCTACGCCGACTTCCTCCGACAGCGCCTCGAGATCGCCTACTTCTCGGCGGCCTGCCTCATGCCCCAGGACGCGGCCGCGGGATTCCTGCGCCAGGCCGCCGCACGGCGGGACCTGGCGGTGGAGGACTTCCGGGACGCCTTCGGCGTGACCCACGAGGCCGCCGCGCAGCGCATGACCAACCTCGCGACCGTGCACCTGGGGATCCCGCTGCACTTCCTGCGCGTCGGCGGTGACGGGACGCTGCACCGTGCCTATGCCGGGGACGGGGTGCCGCTGCCGGCGGACGACGACGGCGTGGTCGAGGGCCAACCGGTGTGCCGGGCGTGGACGGCCCGAGCGGTGCTCGGGCAGAGCCTGCGGACCACCGAGAGCTACCAGTACACCGACACGCCCGCGGGCACCTTCCTCTGCTCGGCGCAGACCGCGACGACGAACGGCGGTGACTACTCGATCACCCTCGGGGTGCCGTTCGCCCACGCCAAGCACCTGCGCGGACGCGACACCCGCGTGCGGGCGAGCTCGACCTGCCCCGACCCGGGCTGCTGCCGGCGGCCCGACCCCGCGGCGGCGGCCCGCTGGCGCCGGCGGGCGTGGCCGAGCGCCCGCCTGCACGCCCACGTCCTGGCGCCGCTGCCCGTGGGGGACTTCCCCGGCGTGGACGACCGTGAGGTCTACGACTTCCTCGAGGCGCACGGCGGCTGACCCGGGCTGGTCCGGGACTACGGAGCGGCGTCCGAGGGTTGTGACGGGGGTGAGCGCTCCCAGCCTGCCCGCAGAGGGCACCGTGACGATGTACACCACGACCTGGTGCGGCTACTGCCGCACGCTGAAGAAGGGCATGAAGCGCGAGGGGATCACCTGGGACGAGGTGAACATCGAGGACGACCCGGCGGCCGCCGAGTACGTCCAGTCCGTCAACGGGGGCAACCAGACCGTGCCGACGGTGGTCTACCCCGACGGCACCTCCGCCACCAACCCGTCGCTGGCCGACGTGAGCGCCAAGCTCCGCTGACCCCGCTCCCCCCGCGGATCACCCCCTCCTCGCCGGAGGGGGTGGCCGCCGCCCTGCTCGCCGCCGGCGAGGCCGCCTGCCCGGGCGGCCTGCCGGCGGTGCTGCGCCTGGGCGTCGACGGCGCCGTCCCCGGCGACAGGGTCCTGGTCGCCGACGCCCTCGAGGCGTCGCTGGGCGCCCGCGCGCGGCCGGTGCTGCGGGTCAGCGCCGAGGACTTCCTCCGGCCCCGGTCCGTACGCCTGGAGCACGGCGCCGACGACCCGGGATCGGGGTGGGAACGCTGGTACGACGACGCCGCGCTGCTCCGCGAGGTGCTCGACCCCCTGGCGCCCGGCGGCGGCGGGCTGTGGCTGCCCACCCTCTGGGACGTCGGGCGCGACCGCGCCACCCGCGCCGAGCGCCGCCGGGCACCGGCCGGCGCCGTGCTGGTCCTCGACGGTCCCTTCCTGCTCCGCTGGGAGCTGTCGGGCGCCTTCGACGCCGTCGCGCACCTCGTCACCTCGCGCGCGGCCATCACCCGGCGCTGCGCCGCGCAGGACGTGGCGCGCACGACGGGCGCGTGGGCCCGCTACCTCGACGAGACCGAGCCCGAGCACCGCGCCGAGGTGCTCGTGCGGGCCGAGGACCCCGCGCGGCCGGCACTGGTGGGATGAGGCTCGCGCAGCGAGCCTTACGGTGAGCGCGTGAGACGCTCCCCGGCCCTCCTCGCCGCGCTGCTGAGCGCCGCGATGCCCGGGACCGACCCCGTGACGGTGATGCCGCTGAGCAGCGGGGACGACGGCGTCGACATCGCCGTGGTGACCGACCGCGCCGGCGCCAGCTGGCAGGTCCACGCCGCCACCAGCGACGCCGCCGGGGCCGACCTCGAGCGCCAGGCCGCGGTGCTCGCCGCGCTGGCACGCCTCACCGAGCGCCTGCCCTTCGCCGTGCCGAGGGTGGTCGCCTCCACGGCGCTGGACACCGGGGGCCGGGCGATCGTCGTGCCGCACACCCCGGGCCGCCCGCTCGACGTCGGCGACCTCTCCTCGCCCCCGGGGCTGCGCGAGCTCGCGCCGTCCGTCGGCCGGGCGATCGCCGCCGTCCACGAGCTGCCGCAGAGCGTCGTGGAGGACGCGGGAGCCCCCGTCTTCACCGCCGCCGGGTACCGGGACAAGCGCCTCGCCGACCTCGACCGCGCGGCCGCCACGGGGCTCGTCCCGTCGGTGCTCCTGCAGCGCTGGGAGGACGGGCTGGAGGCCGCCGGGCGCTGGCGCTTCCACCCCGTCGTGGTGCACGGGGACCTCGCCGTGGACGACGTGGTGGTCTCCGGCGGGCCGCACCCCGGCGTCGCCGCGATCGGCCACTGGGGCTCGGCCCGCGTCGCGGACCCCGCCGACGACCTCGCCTGGCTCGCGTCCGCCGCTCCGCAGGAGGTGATCGACGCGGTGCTGGTGGCCTACGAGGGATCCCGCACGACCGCCAGCGACCCCCACCTCCTAGAGCGCGCCGAGCTCGCCGGGGAGATGGCGCTGGCGCAGTACCTGCTGCACGGGGTGCGGACCAGGGACGACGCGGTGGTCGACGACGCCCACGCGATGCTCGTGGACCTGGAGTCCGCCGCCGAGTGGGCGGACGCCCAGGACCACGCCCAGGACCACGACCGGCACCACGGCCGGGAGCGGGACCGCCGGTGAGGGTCCTCACGCTCAACATCGCCTCCGGGCGCGACCCCGACGGCCAGGCCCTGGCGCTCGCCGCGCTGGACGGTGCGCTGGCCGGGGTGGCGGCGCTGGACGCCGACCTCGTGGCGCTCCAGGAGGTGGACGCCGCTCAGGAGCGCAGCCACCGCACGCACCAGACCGCCGCCGTGGCCTCCGCCTGCGGCCTCGAGCACTGGCGCTTCGCCCCCGCGCTGGCCGGCACTCCCGCGCCGCTGGTGAGGGGCGCGCCGGCCCCGTGGCGGGCGGTCGGCGGAACCCTCATCGGCCCCGGCGACGACGTCCCCGAACCGATGTTCGGCGTCGCGCTGCTCTCCCGGCGCCCGGTGCGGGCATGGCACGCGCTGGCGCTCGAGCCCGGCATCGGCCGCCTGCTCCTGCGCGCGCCGGACCCCGGCACCGGGGACCTGCGCTGGTGGTCCTTCCCCGACGAGCCGCGCGTGGCGCTCGCGGCGCAGGTCGAGGGCGGCGTGACGGTGGCCGCGACCCACCTGTCCTTCTTCCCGCCGACGGCGGTCCGCCAGCTGCGCCGGGTGCGCCACTGGCTGGCTCAGGCCCCCGGGCCGGTGCGCCTGCTCGTGGGCGACCTCAACCTGCCCGGACGCGTGCCGGAGCTCGTCGCCGGCGGGCGGGCACTGGCACGCGGCGCCACGTTCCCCGGGTCCTCCCCCCGCCTCCAGCTCGACCACGTGCTGGCGATGCAGGGGGAGGTGGCCGCGACCCCGCTGGAGGCGCGCCTCGCGCTCGGGGACCATCGGCCCGTGGTGGTGGACCTCACCGGGAGCGGCCTCGGCTGAGGTGCTCAGCCCTGGAGGGACTCCATGACGTCGGGGTTCTTCTCGAAGAAGGCGTCGACCGCCTCGGCCTCCTTGCCGTCGCCGTACTCGTTGACGACCATGTCCTCCAGCTCGCCGTACTGGTCGTCGGTGAGCGTGAACTTCTCCATCATCGAGGCGACCTCGGGCATGTCCTCGCCGAAGCCGGCGCGGGCCAGCTCGTGCAGGCCCTCGGCCTCACCGAGGGCGCCCTGCGGGTCCTCGAGGTCCTTGACCGGGAACTGCGAGTTGGCCCAGAACGGACGCCACAGCGTGACGACGATGTCCTCCTCCGCGTCGGTCGCGGACTTCAGCTCGGCGAGCATCGCCGTGGTGGAGGACGTCTTGAAGTCGTAGTCCTCCAGGCCGTAGCCGGGGATCACGCTCTCCTTCGTGGCCTTCGTGAGGCCGGCGCCGGGCTCGATGCCGACGATGCGCCCGCCGAACCTCTCCTCGGCGCCCTCCAGGTCCTCGATGGAGGTGATGTCGGTGTACTCGGGGACGGCGAAGGTGAGCTTGGCGCCGTCGTACCAGGTGCCGAGGTCCTCGATGTCGTCGCCGTACTCCTCCATGTACTGCGCGTGGGTCACCTCGGGCCAGGCCGAGGGGTACACGTCGACGTCGCCCTGGGCGAGCCCGGCGTACAGGGGCGCGGCGTCGTTGATCTTCTGCATCTCGACGTCGAAGCCCTGCTCCTCCAGGACGTGCTCCCACACGTAGGCGGTGCTGAGACCGTCGGTCCAGGAGGGGATGAAGCCGAGGGTCACGGTGCCGCCGCCCTCGCTCGTGCCGCTCTCACCGCCGGAGGCGGTGTCGTCGCTGCTGCCGCAGGCGCTCAGCGCGAGCGTGGCGGCGATCATGCCGGTGGCCAGTCGCGCGGCGCCGGTGATGGGCTTCTTCACGGGTGTTCCTCTCGTCGTGCGAGGCCCTCGGGATGAGGTCGCCCCGCTTCGGGTGGTTCGTGCTGGCCGTCGCAGCGGATCGGCCTGGCGGTGGTCCTCCAGCGGCGCCCCGCCTCAGCGGGCGGCCGCCGTGGCGCCGGTGCGCGGCGGGCTCGGATGCTCGTCGGCGACGGGGGTCTCGCCGACGTCCCCCTCCGCGGTGGTCGTCGTGGTCCGCCCCCTGCCGATCATCGACCGGACGCGGCCCAGGCGGCCGCGGACCGCACCGGCGGTCCCGAAGGACGAGGTGATCCGGTCGAGGTAGATCGCGAGGATCACCACGGAGACGCCCGCCTCGAAACCGAGACCGAGGTTGAGGCTGGCGATCGACTCCACGACCTCGCTGCCCAGGCCGGGCGCACCGATGAAGCCGGCGATGACGGCCATCGACAGGGCCAGCATGATGACCTGGTTGATACCCGCCATGATCGTCGGGAGGGCGAGCGGCAGCTGGATGCCGCGCAGGATCTGCCGCGACGAGCCGCCGAACGCGGTGCCCGCCTCGACCACCTCGGAGTCGACCTGACGGATGCCGAGCTCGGTCAGCCGCACGCCAGGGGGCAGGGCGAAGATGACCGTCATGACGAAGCCGGGAACCACGCCGATGCTGAAGAACGCCACGCCCGGGATGAGGTAGACGAAGGCGGGCATCGTCTGCATGAAGTCGAGGATCGGCTTCATCACCGCGCTGGCGCGCCCGCTGCGGGCGCCGAGGATCCCCAGCGGGATGGCGATCGCCGCCGCGACGACGGTCGCGATGAGGATCAACGCCAGGAGCTCCATCGCTGGCGTCCACAGCTCCATGCTCACGATGAGCAGGAGCCCGAGGAGCGCCATGGCCCCGAAGCGCACCGAGCGCACGGCGGCGCCGAGCAGCGCCAGCAGCAGCACCATGATCACCGGAGGCGGGAACAGCAGCGCGGCGGTGAAGCCGTCGACCACCGTGGACACCACGTCGCCGAACCCGTCGAGCGCCGGCTTGGCGACGTCGTTGACCCAGTCGACCGCCCCGGCGACGGCGTCGCCGAGGGGGACGCGGGGCAGCGGGACGAGACTGTTGTCGTCAGCCACGGAGGGCCTCCTTCGGGCTCGCGCCGTTCAGGGTCGCCGTCCCGGGAGCGGCGCCGCCGCGGGCCTGCCCGCCGTCCGTGCCGCTGAGCGCGGTGAGCATGGCCGCCTGGGTGACGACGCCCTGCACGCGGTCCTGCTCGTCGCGCACCAGGACGGGGCGCCCGCTCCGGGCGGCCGGGAGCAGGAGGTCTGCGAGGGGGGTGGAGCCGTCGACGGCCTGGCACCCCTCGAGATCGCCCGGGGACGGGCTCCCGGCGCTCATCACGTCGGCTGCGGTGAAGACGCGCCCGCGGTCGACGTCGGCGAGGAAGCGGGTGACGTAGTCGTCGGCGGGCGCGCGGAGGATCTCCGTCGGCGTGCCGGTCTGCACCACGCGGCCCTCGCGCATGATCGTGACGTGGTCACCGAGGCGCATGGCCTCGTTGAGGTCGTGGGTGATGAAGACGATGGTCCGGTCCAGAGAGGTCTGCAGCTCCTTGAGCTGGTCCTGCATCTCGCGCCGGATCAGCGGGTCGAGGGCGCTGAACGCCTCGTCCATCAGCATGATGTCGGTGCCCGAGGCCAGCGCTCGCGCCAGGCCCACCCGCTGCTGCATCCCGCCGGAGAGCTCTCCGGGGCGGGAGTCGGCGTTGCCGCCGAGGCCGACCATGTCGAGGGCCTCACCGGCCCGCCGCCGACGCTCGCCCCGCTCCACGCCGCGGATCTCGAGGGCGTAGGCGGCGTTGTCGAGCACCGTGCGGTGGGGCAGCAGCGCGAAGTGCTGGAACACCATGCTCAGCCGTTCCTGGCGCAGCGCGCGCAGCCCGTCCTCGTCGAGGCCGGTCAGCTCGCGGTCCCCGACGTGGACGGTGCCGGCGGTCGGGGCGAGCAGGCCGTTGAGCATCCGGATGAGCGTCGACTTCCCGGAGCCCGAGAGCCCCATGACCACCGAGATCTCCCCGGGCAGCACCTCCAGGTCGACGTCCGCCACGGCCGCGGTGGCGCCGTCGCGGCGCACGTCAGCCGTGGTGGCGCCCTCCTGCAGCCGCCGCAGCGCGTCCTGCGGCGCCTTGCCGAAGATCTTGTAGAGCCCTCTCGCTGATACTGCTGGCACAGCGTCCTCTCCTCGGCCCTCGTGCGCGGGCCGGTGGTCGTCGAGAGCCGTCTCGCTGCTCCCGGGTGCGGTCCGAGGCCCACCACCAGGGTTCGGGGGGCGGGCCTGCGGGTATCGCTCGTCCGGTGGCGCGGGACCCTCCCGCAACCGTGGCCACGTGCGTACGGCCCGGTGGACGATGGACGGCGGATCTCTCCGTGCGGGAGCCGATGCGCTCGTCGGCGTGCCATCGGCGCTCTCGTCCTCGTGCAGGTGGATCACCGTAGGCGCAGGGGCCCCGAGATCCAAGCCTCCGGAGCGTTCGGGGCGGATCGGTGATCGGATCGTGATGTGACGCGCCGTGAGCAGCCGCGCTCGCCAGAGCTGCTGCTCATCCTCGGCGAGAGTCGGGAACCGGCAGAGGTGACCTCCTCACCACCCGCCCCGTCAGGCGCCTCGGTGACCGTGAGTCACCGAGCGGTCGGGCGCTCGGTGACGGGGAGGGCCGCGTCGCCATGACCGGCCGGCCGCTCCAGCCGGAACCACTCGACGACCACAGGCTCGTGCTCGCGCAGCTCCCACGCGGGGTCGCCGGCGTCGTCGCGGACGAGAGCACTGATACCGCGCCAGAACGCCTCGTGCGCCTCGCGCCACTGCGCGGCGCCGGCGAAGCCCTCCCCCTCGTCGCGGGCCACGTCGTCGCCGACCTCGGCCAGCGGGGCGATCGTCACCCGCGTGGTCTCCACGACGCCGTGGATGCCGCCGGCGTGGTCGGTCAGCGCCAGCCGTTCCCCCACCCGCGGCAGCGGGTCGCCCCCCAGGTACTCGACCGCGAGCGACGACGTCGCGGTCTTCTCCCCCCGCAGCACCGCCGCCAGCAGCCGGTCCCCCAGCCCGCCGTCGCCGTCGTAGCCGAAGGTCATGGGTCGGAGGTCGGGGCGGCAACCGGTCACGCGGCGAGCCTAGGCGGCAGTCGCGCCGCGCGGGGTGCACGGCACACATTGTTGACTGATCGTTCATCCATGAACTAACGTCTCGTCATGGCCAGACCTCGCTCCTTCGACGCCGACGTGGTGGTGACCGTCGCCGCTGGCGTCTTCCGGCGCCTCGGCTACGAGGCCGCGTCGGTGGACGCCCTCGTGGCGGCGACCGGGCTGCACCGGGGCAGCCTGTACGGAGCCTTCGGCAGCAAGCGGGGACTGTTCGTGGCCGCCCTGCGCGACGT
>JARICT010000012.1 GCA_029257185.1 Quadrisphaera sp. | reverse complement strand
AGGCATACGTCGTGCGCGCAAGACCAAGGCATGTCAGAGCTGTGAGTTCATCAGCCGCTACGTTGGGTGCCGAACAGAAACTATCTACGCCAGCAGGACTCCGGGCTGCTTCAGGGGACGGTCTCTGACCTGCGACTGAAGTGTCGGTGGTCTCGGTCGAGCCGCCGACCGATCACCATCTCTCGGAGACGTGCCTGATCGTCGACGTGATGGCGAGGACGATGAGTTCTCAGTGGTCTAGTGAACTCTGATGTGTTGCGACCTAGTCATCATGCCTCTGGCCTGCACCGATAGAGCCAGCAGTGGGACTCGAACCCACAACCCCCTGTTTACAAGACAGGTGCGCTACCAATTGCGCCATGCTGGCCGGCCAGCCGCTGGTGGGCCGGTCGCCAGGCTAGCCGTCGGGGCGGACTGCCAACCGGGGGACGGCACGAGCGGCTGGCCAGACCGTAGCGCGACGCGCTACGTTGGGCAGGTGCAGACGATCGCCCAGCGGGAGCTCCGCAACGACAACGCCGCCATCATGCGGCGGGTCGAGGCCGGCGAGACCTTCGTCGTCACCCGCAACGGCCGGCCGGTCGCCGAGATCCGCCCTGTGCCCGTCGGGCGCCAGCGGTTCGTCAGCCGGGAGCGGCTGATGGCCCTGTCGGAGCGCTCGGAACCCCTCGACCGCAGCCGCTTCCGCGCCGACCTCGACGCGCTGGCGGACCCGTGGTCCGAGACATGACCACCGCACCCGACACGGCTCCTGCCTGGCTGCTGGACACCTCGGTGGTGCTCGACATCCACGACGCCGCCGTCGTCTCCGCCCTCCCGGACGTCACCGCCATCAGCGTGGTGACGCTGGCCGAGCTGATGGCGGGCCCCCTCATGACGGACGACCCTGCGGAGCGCGCGATCCGTCAGCAGCGCCTGCTCGACATCAACTCCACCTACGAGCCGCTGCCCGTCGACGAGGACGTCGCCACGGCCTTCGGGGCGGTCGTGGCCGCGGCGCACCGCTCGGGCCAGCACTCACGGCGGCGTCAGCTCGACCTGCTGATCGCCGCATCAGCCGTGGCCCACGACCTACCGTTGGCCACGCGTCACGCCGAGCACCTCCTGGGGCTCGGCGACATCGTCGACATCAGGGAGGTGTGATGCCGCGCCAGGACGCCGGCGAGAACGCCGACGGACAGCTCTCGACCACGTCGGGACAGCCATCCCCACCGGGCCGCCCGGAGACCACGGACCACCCGCCCTGGAGCGGTGGTGTGGACGAGGAGACCCGCGTGGCCGTCCACGTCGAAGGGGCGGTGCAGGGTGTCGGGATGCGCGCGTGGATCGCTGCGAGGGCCCGCGCCCTGGAGCTGCGCGGCAGAGCGACGAACCTGCGCGACGGCAGCGTGGAGATCGTCGCGCAGGGCCCGTGGGACGCGTGCGAGGCCCTCCTGCGCGCCTTCGGCGACAACCCCCCGGGAAAGCTCCGCTCCGTCGAGTACCGGTGGGAGGAACCGGGCGACGAGCCGGCAGGGTTTCGCACCTCCTGAGCCCCTCGCGCCCTGATACGGCCGATCCATCTCGTCAGCGGCGAGGTCGCCCTCGACGTCGAACGGGCCAACGCCGGCCGGTTCGGCCCTGACCCGCAGACCGTGCGGGCGGAGCCTCGCCGGCTGGTACGCCTGGCCGCCGCGGCAGACGGTGACCTGAACCGCCCGTCCGGCTCGACACGGCGACGACCTTCTCTAGGCTGGTCCCATGAGCGATGACGCCCTGGTCCCGGTGCTGCTCGGCGGCGCCCGCACGCCCTTCGGACGGTTCCTGGGGGCGCTGTCGTCGCTGACGGCCCCCGAGCTGGGGGCGATCGCCGTGCGCGCCGCCCTGGAGCGCTCGAGCGTGGGCCCCGACGACGTCGACCAGGTGGTGCTCGGTCAGGTGGTGCAGGCCGGCGCCGGTCAGGGCCCGGCCCGGCAGGCGGCGGTCGCCGCCGGCATCGGGTGGGACGTCCCGACGTCCACGGTGAACAAGATCTGCCTGTCGGGGCTCTCGACCATCACCGACGCGGCACGGACGATCCGCCTCGGGGACGCGTCCGTCGTCGTCGCCGGAGGCCAGGAGTCGATGAGCCGCGCCCCGCACGTGCTGCACCGCGCCCGGGCGGGCCTGGGCTACGGGGACGCGCCCCTGGTGGACGCGCTGTCCGACGCGCTGACCGACGCCTTCAGCCAGCGCTCCATGGGCGCAGACACCGAGGCGCCGATGGAGAGCCTCGCCATCTCCCGGGAGGAGCAGGACGAGGTGGCCGCCCGCTCCCACCAGCGCGCCGAGGCGGCCCGCGCCGACGGCGTGCTCGCGGAGGAGATCACTCCGGTGACCATCGCGGGCAAGAAGAGCACGACGGAGGTGGTCGACGACCAGGGCATCCGTCCGGGGACCACCGTCGAGGCCCTGGCCAGGCTCCGCCCGGCCTTCGCGCCCGACGGCACCATCACCGCTGGCTCGGCGTCGCCGCTCTCCGACGGCGCAGCGGCCGTGGTGGTGACGTCGCTGGCCTGGGCCAGGGAGCGCGGGCTCGAGCCGCTGGCGCGGATCGGCGCCTCGGGGCAGACCGCTGGCCCCGACACCTCGCTGCACTCCCAGCCGTCGCGCGCCATCGCCGCCGCGCTGCGTCGCGGCGGCGTGGACCAGGCTGACCTCGACGTGCTGGAGATCAACGAGGCCTTCGCGGCGGTGCTCGTCCAGTCAGCCCGCGACCTCGGGCTGTCGACGGAAGTCTTCAACCGCGAGGGCGGCGCCATCGCGCTGGGCCACCCGGTGGGGGCCTCGGGGGCGAGGTTGGCGCTGCACGTGGCGCACGCGCTGCGCCGGCGCGGCGGTGGTACGGGCGTCGCGGCGCTGTGCGGCGGCGGCGGCCAGGGCGAGGCGCTGCTGCTGCACGCCGTCTGACGCGGCGGGCACGGGCGCTCGAGCACCTACCCGAGCCCGCGCCCGCGCCCCGGTGACCACCGCCGCAGGCGCCGCGCAGCCCAGCCAGCCCCGAGCCGAACGGGGACTCGGCACGCCCGACACGCCGTGCGCCGCTGCAGCAACCTCCCCGCTCGCCCAGTCGGAACCGCAGCGACTCACCGCCCGAGCGGGCCCTGACCACCTACTGCAGCGGCGAAGAGGCCTCCGATCAGCGGGGGCCGAGCACCGCATCGAGGTCGAGGTCGAGGGTCGGCTCCGCCGCGGTGGTGACGACGCCGCTCCCGTGGACGCTGACCTCCTCGTAGCCGGCCGCCGTCGGAGAGCGGTGGGCGTGCAGCCTGCCGCCGACGACGTCGAGCACCCAGTAGTCGGGCACCCCGATGGCGGCGTAGACGCGGGCCTTCGCGCCGAGGTCGATGGTCAGCGACGAGCGGGAGACCTCGACCACGAGCCGGGCGGACGTCGGGTGGTGGTCGAGGTAGTCCTCGTCCGGCACGACGGCGAGGTCGGGCTCGGGTTCGCTCCGGTCACCGGCGGCGAGGGGGAACTGAAGACTCAGCGCCCAGCCCCCCGGAAGCTGCCCGCGCAGAGCCCGGTCGACTCGGCGCACCGTGCCTGCGTGCACGGGCTTCTGCGGCATCATCCGTACCAGGTCTCCCTCGATGAGCTCGACGGACTCGTCCTCGAGCAGCCCGCTGTCCACGAGCGCGTCGTACTCACGTCGCAGCAGGCCCCGCACGGCCTCGCGCGGGACGCTCACCACCTCAGCGGTCATACGGCTCAGGATAGGCCGGCCCCAGCCGCACCGTCGAGCACCGAGAAGTGCCCGCGCCCCCTCGCTCGCTCAGCGCCCACCGCCGCTGACGTGCAGGTCCTCCTGACGGATGGTGAACCAGCAGACGACCGCGCCGACCGCCGCCACACCGGCGCCGACGAGGAAGATCTGGTCCAGGCCAGAGGTGAAGGTCGCCCGCATCGCGTCGGCGAAACCGCTCTGGAACGGGCCGGGGAGCGCCTGGGCCACCCGGTCGATGGCCCCGGCCGCCACCGCGTCGTCGATGCCCGCACGAGCCTGCGCCGGCACGGGCGCTCCGCCGAGCGCGTCGTCCACCCCGGAGCTGACGTGGGTGGTGAACAGCGCCCCGTAGGCCGCCGTACCCACCGCGATGCCCACCTGGCGGGCGGTGGAGTTGATGCCGGACGCCGTGCCCGAGCGCGCCGGGTCGACGACCGCCACCGCCAGGGAGCTCAGCGGCGGGTTGATCGCCCCGATACCCACGCCGGCCACGAGCAGCCCCGGGAACAGCGCCCACCACGACGAGGTGGCGTCCACGCGCAGCATCAGCGCGATGCCCACCGCCAGGACCGCCAGCCCGCCGCTGATGAGCACGCGGTAGGGCACGGACGTGGTGAGGCGCCCGGCGATCGGCGCGACCACCAGCGACACCCCGCTCACGGCGAGCAACCGCACGCCGGTCTCCAGCGCGGTGTACCCGAGCACGTTCTGCAGGTACAGCACGAGGTAGAGGAAGAGCGCGAACATCGCCGCGGACACCGCGAAGGCCGCCACCTGGGCGCCGACGAACGTGGGCACGCGGAACAGCGAGAGGTCCAGCATCGGGTCGCGCCGGTAGTGCTCGACCGCCACGAAGGCCACCAGCAGCGCCGCCGCGACGGCGAGCTGGACCAGGGTCGCCGCGCTGGCCCAGCCCTGCTCGTTCCCACGGATGAGCGTGAAGACGAGCAGCGAGAGGCCGAGGGAGAAGGTCACCAGGCCGGGCACGTCGAAACGGCGGCTCGTGGGGTCCTTGGACTCCTCGAGCCGGGTGAGCGTGATGACGACCGCCGCGAGGCCGATCGGGATGTTGACGTAGAAGATCCACTGCCACGACAGCGCCGTGACCAGCACGCCGCCGACGAGCGGCCCGATCGCGGTGGACGCCCCGGTGACGGCGCCGAACACGCCGAAGGCGATCCCGCGCTGGCGGCCCTGGTACGCGGAGGCGAGCAGGGCCAGCGAGGTGGCGAACATGATGGCGCCGCCCACGCCCTGCACGGCCCGGGCGGCGGTCAGCTGCGCCGGCGAGCCGGAGAGCCCGCACGCCAACGACGCGAGGACGAAGACGGCGATGCCGATGGCGAAGAGCTTGCGCCGGCCGAGGCGGTCACCCAGCGACCCGGCGGTGAGCAGGAACGCCGCGAGGGTGAGGGCGTAGGCGTCGATGACCCACTGCAGGTCGGCGAACGTGGAGCCCAGGTCCGCCTCGATGTCCGGCAGCGCGACGTTCACGATCGTCACGTCGACGAGCAGCATGAAGATCGCGACGGCGACCGCGACGAGCGGCCACCACGACGCGTGGGGCGGAGCGCCGTCGGAGCCCGGGGAGCGGGGTGCTGAGTGATCGGGCTGCGACGGTGCAGGGGTGGCCTGGGTGTCGGGGGGTGTCGCCATGGAGTCCTTCTCGCGAGGGGGTGCGGTGAGCCGCAGCGCGTGATCGTACGCCTCGAGTAGACGCGTGTATACATCGATCGGGGGCTCTCGTACGCTGGTCCGGTGCCCATGACGGAGCAGTCCCCCGCAGCGCCGCCCGCCCGGGCCCGGGACGCGGGGCGCACGCGCGCCGCCATCGCCGACGCCGCACGCACGCTGTTCTCCGAGCACGGCTACGAGGCCACCACCGTGCGCACGGTCGCCGCGGCGGCAGGCATCACCCCCGGGTTGGTGACCCGCTACTTCGGCAGCAAGGACGGGCTGTTCCTCGCCGTGAGCGACGTGGACCTGCGCGTCTCCGCGGTGCTCGAGGGCACCCACGAGGGCATCGGCGCCCGCATGGCGGCGTCCATGGTGTCCCGCTGGCGCCAGGTGGGCGCGGGCGACCCGGTCCTCATCCTCGTGCGCGCGGCCGGCAGCCGCCCCGAGGCCGCCCACGCCCTGCGCGACTTCCTGGACCGCGAGACCACCGGCCCGCTCGTCGCTCGTCTGCGCGCCGAGGGCGTCCCCGAGGCACAGGCCCGCGACCGCGCTTCCGCGGTCGACGCCTTCGTCATGGGCGCGGTGATGTCCCGCCGCGTGGTCGATCCTGCCGGGCAGGAGGAGGACGCGGCGCTCGAGGCCTGGCTCGGCTCCTCCGTCCAGGCGCTGCTGGACCGCTGAGGCGCCAGGGTGGGCCTCAGGCGCCCGGGACGTGCCTCTCGTCGGGCCCGACGTACTCGCTGAGCGGTCGGATCAGCGCGTTGGACGCCAGCTGCTCGCGGACGTGCGCGCACCACCCGGGCACCCGCGCGGCCACGAACAGCGGCGTGAACGTCTGCGTGTCGAAGCCCATGAGGTGGTACGCGGGTCCGGACGGGTAGTCGAGGTTCGGCTTGATGTTCTTGCCCGACGTCATGGCGGTCTCCAGGCCGTCGTACATCTCGAGGAGGTCGTGGCGGCCGGTGTGCTCCACGAGCTCGTCGAGGGCGACCTTCATCGTCGGCACGCGCGAGTCGCCGTTCTTGTAGACCCGGTGGCCGAACCCCATGATCTTCTTCTTGCTGGCGAGGGCGTCCTCCAGCCACGCGCCGACGTTGTCCGGGGTGCCGATCTCTCCGAAGGTCTGCATCACCGCCTCGTTCGCGCCGCCGTGCAGCGGGCCCTTGAGCGCCCCGACGGCGGCGGTCACGGCGGAGTAGAGGTCCGACAGCGTCGACGTCACCACGCGGGCGGTGAACGTGGAGGCGTTGAAGGAGTGCTCGGCGTAGAGCACGAGGGAGACGCGGAAGGCGTCGACCACCACGTCGTCCGGCACCTCCCCGAACGTCATGTGCAGGAAGTTCGCGGCGTAGTCCAGGCTCTCGTCCGGCTCCACGAGGTCCTCGCCGCGGCGCCGACGCTGGTCGTAGGCGACGACGGCCGGGAGCTTCGCCAGCACGCGCACCGACTGCGCGGCCGTGTCGGCGTCCTCGATCGAGTGCGCCGAGGGGTCGAGGGACCCGATGACGGAGACGGCGGTGCGCACCACGTCCATCGGGTGCGCGGAGACGGGGGTGGCGTCGATGACGGCGCGGACCTCGCGGTCCAGCGCGCGCTGGGACCGCTCGTCGGCCTCGAAGGCGGCGCGCTGCGTCTCGTCGGGCAGCTCACCGACCAGCAGCAGGTGCGCGACGTCCTCGAAGGAGCAGGCCTTGGCCAGCTCCTGGACGGGGTAGCCGCGGTAGAGCAGGGAGTTGGTCTCCGGGTTGACCTTGGAGACGGCCGTGGTGTCGACGACGACCCCGGCCAGACCCTTCTTGATCTCCGGGGCGCCGTGCCCCTCGGAGGACGTCGCGGTCTCGGTGCTCACAGGATCTCCTTCGATCGGGTGGTGGGACGTGCGGCCATGATCACGTCTCGAGGGAGAAGGTGTACACCCCGTCGTCGAAGGCGGCGTACCCCTCGTAGTCGAGCAGCTCGTACTGGTCGGAGCGGGTCTGCATCTCGGGCACCACGGAGGTCAGCGACCCCTCGGCGGCCAGGACGTCCAGGGCGCGCTCCGCGGCGCCCATCGCCAGGCGCAGCAGCGAGACCGGGAAGATCA
>JARICT010000176.1 GCA_029257185.1 Quadrisphaera sp. | reverse complement strand
CGCGGCGCCCAGCACGAGGGCGACGACGATCGCGAGGACCATCCATCCCAGTGCACAGAGCGTCGCGACCAGCAACATATGTCAGGTATAGCCGTTTTTGTCGGCAGCCACCACCGTGCTCGCGGCCCGTTGGGCGGGTCGCAGCGTCGTCAGCAGGCTCACCACCAGCGCCAGCAGCGCCAGCACCGAGGGGAAGAACGGGCCGAGCGCGTCGACGGCCACGGCCTCTTGATGCTCTGCGACGGCGCCGACGGTTTCCGCCTCGCTGCCCCCGAGCAGCTGCGCGGGCGCCCACCACGTCAAGATCATGATGTCCGGCGGGTGGCCTCACCCAAGGACCGGGTGGACTCGACACAGAGCAGCGCCGGGGTGGACGTGGTCCTCGGCACCGACCTCCTCGGCGGGATGCACCGCCACCAGAGCGAGGAGCTCGCCATCCGCGCGCAGGTGCAGTCCAGCGCCCAGGTGCTCGCCTCGGCGACGACGACGGCGGCGCGCCTGCTCCAGCGCGAGGGCGAGCTGGGGGTGCTGGCGCCCGGGGCGCTCGGGGACCTCCTCGTCGTCGACGGCGACCCGCTGGCGGACGTCACGGTCCTCGCCCGCCCGCAGGAGTCCCTGCGCCACGTGGTGCAGGGCGGGCGGGTGGTCCACCAGCGAGCACACCCGTGAGGTGCACTCTCGGTCGATGCCGCGGACCCGGACGCGAGCGCGCCCCCCGACGCGGCGCCGCGGGCAACTGTCGCACGTGCCGTCGCCGCGTCATCGCTCTGCGCATATCACCCCCCAGCGCGTCGCTCTCTGTGACGCTGGCCGGGTGACGAGCAGCTACAGCACGGTGACCGTGGTCTACGAGGGCGATGCGATGCTCCTCACCCTGCAGGCGCGGTCCATGGCCCGGCACGCCGATCCGGGGTTGTTCAGCGAGATCGTCGTCATCGACAACACGTGCCGCGGCATGTCGCGCTCGAGCGTCGCATCGCTGCGGGCGGAGTACGGCCCCCTGGCGCCGCTGGTCACGGTGGTGGCGGCCCGCCGCCTGCTGCCCGGGAGCATCGCCTCGGGGTGGTGGGGCCAGCAGCTCCTCAAGATCGTCGTCGCCTCCTCGCTGAGGACGGACCGCTACCTGGTCCTCGACGCCAAGAACCTCGTCGTCCGCCGCCTCGGCCGCGACTTCCTCGAGGGCCCCGACGGCCGCCCCCGCATGCCGGTGCAGGCGTACGGCGCCCACCCGCTGCTCGAGCGCCTGAAGGTCTCGCTGCGGTGGTGGGGGATCGACCCTGAGCCCCACGTCCCGCGGTTCGGCTCCACCGTCACGCCCTTCGTGATGGAGACCGCCCTGGTGGCGGAGATGGTGACGGAGGTCGAGCGCCGCACCGGCACGTCCTTCGTGAGCGCGTTCCGTGCCCAGGACGTCACCGAGTTCTTCTTCTACCTGGGGTGGCTGTGCGTCAGGGGCCGGCTCGAGGACCGGTACCACCTCGAGCGGGTGCGGTGCCCGGCGCTGTGGCCCGCCAGGGCCGACCTCGCCACGCTGATGCGCGAGATCGACGAGTCCCAGGCCGGGCTCTCGCCCGTCTTCACCGTCCACCAGAGAGCCCTCAAGGACCTCGACGACGCGTGCACCGGCGCGCTCGCGGCGTTCTGGACCCGCTCCGGCCTGTTCGCCTGCACGGCGGAGGCAGCACGGTTCGTCGCGGACTTCCGCGGCGTCTGGCACCGCCCGTCCACCCGCGTCGCCGTGCTGCGCTCGCGGGCGCTCGGCCTGGCCCGGCGGCTCGGGCAGCCACGAGCGAGCGCCCCCGGCTCCCGCGCCCGCGACGTCGTGGTCCTCAGGGGGTGAGGGGCACCGGTCGGCCGCGGCGTCGTCGCCCGGGGCTCGGCCACGCCGGCTTGTGGGAGCGGACGGACCGGTAGTAGTCCGCGAGCTCGAGGCGGCTGGCCGCGGCCTCGTCGAGGAGGAGGACCGCACGGCGGTGCACCTGCAGCAGCGAGGCAGGGCACATGCTCGTCAACGGTCCCTCGACGGCCGCGGCGATGGCGCCGGCCTTGTGCTCGCCCTGGGCGATGAGCAGCAGCGTCCGGGCGTCGGTGATGGTCCCCAGCCCCTGGGTCACGCACAGCTCTGGCACCTGCTCGAGCCCGCCGAAGAAGCGGGCGTTGTCCTCACGGGTCTGCGCGGTCAGGTCCTTCACCCGCGTCCGCGACCCGAGCGAGGACGTGGGCTCGTTGAAGCCCAGGTGCCCGTTCGCGCCGATGCCGAGGAGCTGCACGTCCACCCCGCCGGCGCGGGCGATGGCGTCCTCGTAGTCCTCGCAGGCCGCCTCGAGGTCCTCGGCCAGGCCGTCGGGGACGTGGACGCGGGCGGGGTCCAGCCCCAGGGGGGCGACCACCTCCTCCCTGACGTACCGGGCGTAGCTCTGCGGGTGGTCGACCGGGAGGTCCACGTACTCGTCGAGCGCGAAGACGTCGACGGCGGACAGGTCGAGCAGCCCGGAGCGGGTGCGCGCCGCGAGCGCGCCGTACGCCGCGAGGGGGGAGGAACCGGTGGCCACGCCCAGCACGGGGTGCTCGCTCCTGCCCAGCGCGCGTTCGACGACGTCCGCGGCGGCCTCACCGATCTCCTCGGCGCTGCTGAGGATGACGATCTCCATCAGGCCCACCCGCCCGTGGTGAGGTCGTCGAAGGTGCCGGAGGTGCCGGAGGTGTCTGGGGGTGCGTCCACCGCGACACCTTCACACGGCGTGGTGCGCGCGCCAAGCGACCCCGCGCGTCGCCGGTGCACATCTCACGCAGCGTGGAGCGGAGGTGGCTGCTCAGGGCGTGGCTGACGCCGGGCGTCGAGCACCCCGGACAGGGCGATGACGAGGACCCCGGCCAGGGGGACGACGAGCAGCCCGACGCGCAGGCTGGTGGCGTCGGCGACGAGGCCCACGAGCGGTGGGGAGAGCAGGAACCCCAGCCGCATCAGCCAGGAGACCAGCGTCAGACCGGTGCCGGGGCGCAGCCCGGGCAGCGCGTCGGCCTGCTGCATGGCTGCCGGCACCAGGGTCGCGACCCCGAGGCCGGCCGCGGCGAACCCCGCGACGGTGCCGGCCACCGTGGGCAGCGCGAGGGCCGTGCCCATGCCGGCGGCCGTGATGACCCCGCCCGCCCTGGCCACGGCCCGCTGGCCGAAGCGGTCCACCAGGCGGTCGCCGACGAGGCGGCCGACCGTCTGGGCGCCGACGAGGGCGACGAAACCGCTGGCGGCGAGAGCGGCGGGTGCTTGCAGCGACCCGGACAGGTAGACGGCGGCCCAGGAGCTGCCGGCGTCCTCCACCAGGGTGCCCCCGACGGCGATGAGGACCAGGGCGGTGATGACCAGCCCGAGGCGCGGCGTGCTGCGGGGCGCCGGCGGCGGGCCCTCGAGCGAGCGGTGCGGAGCCTCGTCGGGCGAGGGGACCACCGCGCCGGGCTCCTCGTCGGGCCCGGGGAGGCAGGAGCGCAGCGCCACGAGGGCCACGAGGGAGAAGACCGCCGCGGCGGCCGTGAGGTGGGCGCCGCGGCCGAGGTCGAGGGCGATGGCGCCGGCCGCCATGCTCCCGCCCACCACGGCGCCGATGGACCACAGCGCGTGGAAGGAGTTGATGATCGAGCGGCCGTACCCGCGCTGCACCCGGAGGCCGTGGGCGTTCTGGGCGACGTCGGTGATGGCGTCCGCCGCGCCGGCCAGCGCCAGGGCGGCCATGAGGAGGGCTACCGACGGGGACACGCCGGCGGCCACCACCCCCGCCCCGGTGAGGACGGTGCCGGCGGTCGCCGCCCTCGCGGACCCGACCCGGCGCACCGCGGCGCCGGCGAGGAGCCCGGCGATGATGGCGCCCGCGGGGAAGGCGGCGATGGCCACCCCGTAGACGGCGTTGTCCAGCGCCAGGTCCGCCTTGATCTGGGGATAGCGCGGCACGAGGTTGGCGAACAGCGCGCCGTTGGTGAAGAACAGGGCGCTCACGGCGGCCCGGGCCCGGCGCGCCTCGAGCGCGGTGGCAGGTGCGGTGGCGCTCACGGGGACGGTTCTACGTCATCGCCGCCGGCCCCGCGGCCCCGCGGGCCCCACAGCTCCACGACCACACCGCCGAAGGCGTCCCGCTCCACCCGCGTCCGGCCCACGGTCGCGCGGTCGATCGTGTCCTGGCCCTCCAGCGACCGGCCGTCCCTGGTGGCCACCGCCCAGACGCGGCGGGCCCCGGCGACGGCGCCCTGCTGGAGGTCCGGCGGGAGGTCCGTGCCGTCCACCGTGGCGCTGCTCACCCGGTCGCCGGCCAGCAGCGGGTCGGGCGGGAGCGCCCCGGGCGGGGCGTGGAAGGCCGTCATGCCCCGGGCGAACGGCCCGCCGTGGACCACCACGTCGCCGGGGAGGCGGTGCGCGGCCACGTGGCGTGCGGCGGAGCGCGGGTCGTCCCCGGCGTAGGGGGCGGTGCGCTTCACCGCGGCGTGCGGTGCCAGGCCGGTGAGCACCACGACCACCAGGCCGGTCGCCACGGCGGCGCTCGCGCGGTGGGGCACGGTGCGGCGTGCCACCGCGCGGGCCACGGCCACGGCTCCGACCGCGACGAGGACGGCGACCGCCGGCAGGGCCGCGACGAGGTAGCGCCGCGTGGAGAAGGACCCTGCCGCGACCGAGGCCGCGAGGAAGATCGGGGGCGTCAGCGCCCAGGCGGTCAGCAGGAGGGCTGTGCCGCGCTCGCCGCGGCGCAGCCGCAGGGCCCCGGCGACGGCCAGCGCGCCCATCACCGCGAGCGTCCACCACGCGGGCGCGAGGACGAGGCGGAAGCGCTCGACCGTGGCCCACCCGCCGGGGTCCGCCGTGAGCACCAGGCCCACCTGTCCCGCGCCCACGCCGACGAGCACGATCCCCACGGTGGCCGCCGGAAGGCCCGCGAGGGCGGTGCGCCGCCGGCTCGCAGCCCCCGGCGCGAGCACCAGCGCGGCCAGGATCCCGGCCACCGCCGGCACGCCGGGCAGCGGGTGGGCGGCGACCGCGATCGCGGCGAGGACCGCCAGGGCCGCCGTGCGCCCGGCGGTGGGGACTTCCCGGTAGCGCAGCGCGGCCAGGCCGGCGAGCGCCACGGCGGCGGTGACCTCGGGGTAGGCGCGGGCCTGCTGGGCGTGGTCCACCACCGCGGGCAGCGCCGCCAGCAGCACCCCGGACAGGGCGCCGGCCAGCGGCCCGGCGACGCGCCGTCCGGCCAGCGCCGTGGCCGCCACCGCGAGGACGGTGGCGATCGCGGACGGTGCCCGCAGCCAGACGAGCGAGTCGTCGGCGCGCATCCAGACGTGCATCAGGGCGTAGAACGGCCACAGGCCGCCTTCACGCTCGGAGAGGAGCGACGCCATCGACGCCCAGGGCCTCACCGTGACGCTCCAGGTGATCCACTCGTCGCGCCACAGCGGTTTCGACGAGTAGTGCCAGAGCGTCAGCGCGGTGGCGAGCACCGTTCCCGGCAGGACCGCCACCGCGGCCGCGGCGCCGCGGGAGAGCCCCCCGCGCCGCGCGGCCCGGTGACGAGGGACGGGGGCTGGCGCGAGCACGTGGCCTCCGTCGGGAGCGTGTGAGGAGGGGCGCCGCCCCGGTGGGTGGGGACGGCACCGTGAGCCCGCCATGATGCGTCACCCAGTGACAGATGCTGGAGACTCTCAGTAACTTTTGATCCCTGGCTCGCCGCTGCCATCACCGAGATGTCGCGAATGGCTACCCCGCGTGTGTGATCTGTGCCACTCTCGGTCATGGACACCTCACCCGTACGACTGATGGCCACCACCCTCGGGGTGGGTTCTCTGCTGCTGGGCACGGCGCTCGTCGCCGGTCCGGCAGCCACCGCCGCGCCGCCCGTGACCACGGTGGCAGCGGCACCGGCGGCCACCGCCGGGGTCGCGCCGCTCGCTGCCGGGCCGCGCACCGCGCTGGTCAACGCCTGGTACAGCAACTACCTCCTCCGCTGGGCGCCGGAGGACCCCGGTTCCCGGTACTGGGTCGAACGGCTGCGCACCGTGCCTCCGGCCCAGGTGCTCACCGAGCTCCTCGCCACGGACGAGTACGTGACCCAGCAGATCGCCGGGTACTACGACCGGTACCTGGGCCGGGCGCCCGACGCCGGTGCGCAGCACTGGGTCCGGGGGGTGCGGGGCGGCAGCTTCCCCCTGGAGTGGGTCGAGCAGAACGTCCTCGCCTCGCCGGAGCACGTGGCCCGGGCGGGAGAGGTCGGTGGTCCGCCGGCCGTGGTCCGCGACTACTACGCCACCATCCTCCAGCGCACCGAGCTGAGGTCCGGCGAGGAGGGGTACTGGGTGGGCCGGCTGGCGGGCACGTCACCGCTGCAGGTCGTCCGCGAGATCTGGTACTCGTCCGAAGCCGTCAACCGGCGCGTCGACCAGCACTACGACAGCGCTCTGGGGCGCGGACCCAGCGCCGGCGAGCGCGGCTACTGGTACGGCCAGGAGGTCGCCAGCGACATCACCACGAGCATCCGCATCGCCTCCAGCCCGGAGGCCGTGGCGTACGCGTCGACGTACTACGGGTACGCCGGCTGAGCCGCGACGCGGGAGGGGCCCGCTGCCGGGCCGCGCACCGCGCTGGTCAACGCCTGGTACAGCAACTACCTCTTCCGCTGGGCCCCGGAGGACCCCGGCTCCCGGTACTGGGTCGAACGGCTGCGCACCGTGCCCCCGGCCCAGGTGCTCACCGAGCTGCTGGGCACGGACGAGTACGTGAACAAGGAGATCGGCGAGTACTACGACCAGTACCTGGGCCGCTCGCCCGACGCCGGCGCACGGTACTGGGTCCGGGGGGTGCGGGGCGGCAGCTTCCCCCTGGAGTGGGTCGAGCAGAACGTCCTCGCCTCGCCGGAGCACGTGGCCCGGGCGGGAGAGGTCGGTGGTC
>JARICT010000148.1 GCA_029257185.1 Quadrisphaera sp. | reverse complement strand
GGGATCGTGCTGGCTGACGAGTTCGACGCCCTCACCGACGGCGAGCTGGCAGCGCTGATCGACCCTCGAGACCTCGTGGGGAGCGTCCGCGCCGTCGTGGCGCGCTTCGACCCCTCAGGTGAGGGGGAGCCGCAGGGGGCGACCCTGGTGGGTCGACGGATCCGTTACTTCTTCGACGAGCCGTCCGTTCGCCGCGCCTCGTACGAGGTCCTCGCCGAGGCAGCGGAGCGGGTCGCCCAGGTACTCATCGATGACGGCGCGCTGGACCCGCCGGTGGCGCACATCGCCTCCTCCGCGCTGGTCTTCGGCTACTTCGCCGCGCTGGAAGAGTGGTACCGCGGCTCCCGCGAGCAATCCATCGCGCAGACCTTCCAGCAGGGACTGGACGCCCTGCAACGCCCCTGACGAAGACCCACCCCGACGCCGGCACGAACCATGCTCAGCAAGAGGTCCCGGGCGCCTTCCCGGGTGTCGCAGAAGTCGGCGCGAGGATGCCGACCGTCGCCGGACTTTAGACACGATCTTGTGAGACGCCCCTGCTTGGCGCGTCGCCGGCGTGGCGTGTCTCACCGGGGGGTCGTGTCAGATCCATGGAACTGCGACAGCGGGTGTGGCGCCGGCAGGTGGGCTGGGCGGTCATCGGCGCGAGGCGGCTCCTTCTCTCGGCTGGCGTGTGGATGCATCGTCGCGTGCCGTAGCCCCGTCTGGATGTGGGGTTCATGCTGCGGCGAGTGCGACGCACAGTGCGACCAGGGCGATGGTTTGCAGGGTGACGCGGGCGTTGATGACGGAGTTCCCGCGGGCTTGGAGCTGGCGGGCGTCGTCGGGGACCTGGTGGGCGAGTGCGGCTGTGGTCAGCGCGGTGTTCACCGGCTTGCTGCTCCGGGCGTAGACCCCGAGGAAGATGATCAGGGCCAGGGTGGCGATTCCCGCGGCCGCGGCGCTGGTCGGGTGCTCGGTGGACGCGGTCAGGGCGGCGGTCGCGGCGGCGGTGATCAGGCCGGTGGCGCCGATCGCTGGCAGGCGGCGGTCGGCGATGCGGTGGATGTGGCCGAGCAGCTGGGTCAAGGCGCGATCGTCGATGCAGGCTGCCGCTGGGCGTAGGACGATCGCGGCGAAGACGTCGGTGCCGTAGATGACGGCGTTGGTGATGATCGCCAGGCCGGCGAGGACCTCGATGGCGCCAGGCATCAGTGGGCCTGGTGCTGGGTGAGCGCGTGGTGGGCGAGGTCGAGGCGGGCTTGGGCGCCGTTGGCGGTCAGGCGATGCCCGGCCTGGAGGGTGGCCAGGCCGTGCAGCGTGGACCAGGCGACTTCGGCTCGGGTGTCGTCGGCGCCGGGGAAGGCGGCGCGGATGGCCGAGAAGGCCCGGCGCATCGGTGGGGGGGTGTCTTCGACGGCGAAGACCAGCCCCGAGGGCATCGAGAACATCGCCTCGTAGACGCGAGGGTGCTCGCCGGCGAAGTCGAGATAGGCGCGCATGCGCGCCAGCGGTGAGGCTCCGGCCGCCTCCGCCGCGGCGGCGAGATCGGTGAAGCCGTTCAGCGCGATGGCGTCGATGAGCGCCTGGCGGCTGGCGAAGGCGGTGTAGAGCACCGGCTGGGTGACGGCGAGCTGGTCGGCCAGGCGGCGCATCGTCAGGGCGGGCCAGCCGTGGGTCTCGGCGAGGTCGCGGGCGGCGCGGATGACCTGGTCACGTCTGACATCGAGGTCCGGGGCTGGTCTCGGGCTCATAACTCGTACTCTAGCGTTGATACCTAACGTTGCTAGTTCACCGCATCGAAGGGCTTCCACCCATGGACACCACCGCACTCGTGACTGCGCTCGTGATCACCTCGATCGCTTGCGCCGGCATCATCGCCATCGGCGCCCGCTTCCTGCTCGCCCCTCGGGCAGCGATGTTCGGCTTCGGTGTCGCCCCCGACAGCCTGCGCGCTCTGACGCAGATCAAGGGCGTGCGCGACATCACTTCCGGGGTGGTGCTGCTAGTGGTCTGGATCGCCGCCGGGCATGTCGTGCTCGGCTGGGTGCTGATCGCCGCCACCCTCACCCCGGCTACCGACGCCGCCATCGTGATCGCCAACGGCGGCAAGCTCACCACCGCGCTGGGCGTCCACGCACTGACCGCCGCACTGCTCCTGGGCGCAGGCCTTGTTCTCGCGCTGGGATGAGCGACGCACCCGACGAGACCCGTAGCCATCAGGGCCCGGTGGGAGTGGCTCGGCCGCCCGTCTTCGGACGAGAGCGCCGGTCCTCTCTCGGGCTGCCTCTCCGGCCCCGGAGTCTCAAAATCTAGGAACTGAGACGGCTGCCTTCGGGCTCATGCCTGCGGCAGAGCAGTTCCGCAATCGTGGTTTACTGACGGTGTGGCCCGCCCCCGCGTCCTCAGCGACGAGCAGGTCTTGGACCGGATCGCCTCCATGCTCGACAGCGCCTCGGCGAGCTGGACCCTGGCCGGCGCCGCAGCGGCGGCAGGGCAGCACCCGGCCACGTTGATCAAGCGGTTTGGATCGCGCCACGGCGTCCTGCTGGCCTTGAGCCGGCGCTGGATCGTCTCCATCCCTACCGGACCCACCACCGCTGAGCCCTACGGTGAGCTGCAAGCGTGGGCCGCCTCCCTCTCCGAGGGTCAGGCGAGCCCCGCTCACCTCCTGGCGCGCATCGACATGCTGGTCGAGGACCTGCGCGACGGCGAGCTGCGCGCCCTGCTGCACACCGGGTGGGACAGGCACACCGCCTACCTGGCCGCGCTGGTCGAGCCCGCCCAGCACGCCGGCCAGCTCTCACACGTAGTCCCGGCCGCCACGATCGCCCATCTGCTGCTCGATGCGGCGCACGGCGGGCTGCTGCGCGCCGCGGTCACCCCCCACACCGACGCGGCCGATCCCGGCCGCGGCGTCCGCTCTCTGCTGGAGGCCCTTGCATGAACACCCGGCGCACCTGGACCGGTCACGTTTTCATCGCCACCAGCGTCGACGGCTACATCGCCACCACCGAGCACGACCTGGACTGGCTGGTCGACCCCCCACCCGAGCCCGGCCACGTCGGCGCCCAACCCGTGGAGCACCCGGCGCCGGACTACGACGGCTTCACCGCCGAGGTCACCCACATGGTCATGGGACGCGGCACCTACGACAAGGTCACCACCTTCGACTCCTGGGCCTACGACCGCTTCACCACGCTGGTGCTCAGCACCACCCTGCCCGCTGGCGGAGACGAGCGGGTCACCGTGGTCCGCTCGATCCCCGAGGCCTGCTCGATGCTCGCCGACCAGGGCGCGGGCAAGGCCTACCTCGACGGCGGCCAGGTGGTCACCGCCTTCCTGGCCGCCGGCCTGGTCGAGGAGCTGACCATCACCCGCGCCCCCGTCATCCTGGGCGCCGGCCTGCCGCTCTTCGGCGCCCTGCCCCACCCAGTCCGCTTGGTCCACCTGGGCACCTCCACCATCGACGGCGGCATGATCAGCACGCGCTACCGCGTCACCCACGCCGGCGACAGCAACGACTGATCATCTCGGCAACTTGACTCAGAACTCTTGCCGTCGCGAAACCGAGCAGCAGAGACAGGTGGGCCGCCGGTGGCCGGGGTGTCGTGGCACGGCGGCGTCGGGCTCGTGGTCATCCCCGCAGGGCGCGTCGTAGCTGGCCGGGGAGGTCAGGGTGGGCCAGTGCCCGGCCGGTCAGGTCCTGGGGGGTCAGCCAGGCGAGGTCGTCGTGCTCCTCGGGTGCGAGGTTGGTCGGCTCACCGCTCCAGGTGTGCACGGCCCACACGTCCAGGACGACGTCGTGCGCGGTGGTGCGCGCGATCGGCTCTCCGCTCACCTCGGCGTGGATCCCGAGCTCTTCGCGGAGCTCGCGTACCAGAGCCGCGCGCGGGTCCTCACCGATCTCGACGTGACCGCCGGGCAAGTCCCACACGTCGGGGTACCAGCGGCGCTGCGGGCTGCGGTGGACCATCAGCACCCGTCCACCTCGCACGAGCGCGCCGACGACGACGGTGACGCGGGTTCCCCGGTCGTGGTCGCTCATCGGCGGAGGTGGCGCAGGCGCTGCGCCAGGGCGGGTTCGACCGTGCGGTCCCCACGCAGGCGCGCGGCCATCAGCGCGGCGGCCTCGGGGTCGGTCATGCACGCGGTGAGCAGCTCGCGCACCCCGGCATCGCGGTGACCGCCGGCCTCGAGGCTCGCGGCGAGCAGGTCCGTGGCCGACGCGTCGTCCAAAACGCCACCGTCAGGGGTGCAGCCGTGGGGACACGGCATGGACGCGGCGGTGCCCCACAGCCGGCACACCATCGGGCGCACCGGGTGCACGGTGCACACCCCGGTGGTCACCAGCGCCCGGGACAGCGCCGGGCACGCGCCGTCGGTGGTGGGGGCGTCCAGGTCAACCCCGGCGGCGGCGATCCGGGCGCGCTCGATGGTGGAAGCGTCGACGTGGCGTGAGCACGAGTGCGCGCACAGCCCCTTGCAGGTCAGCGAAGGCAGGGAGGCGTACAGCGCCTCGAGCTGGGCCACCGCGTCCTCGTCGAGGACGTGCTCGACGTCGGCCCGCTGCTCGGCGCCGGCGCCGGCGCGTCGTCGAGAAGGCACCGGCCCATCCTCGCGCTCGACCCCCACCACCCGCGAGGCAGGCGCAACCGGGGGGCAGCGCACTGCTCCGTGCGCGCTCGACGAGCGCGGCGACCCCACACTGCGGTGCTGGCGTCCGCAGACGGGGTCTGCGCGACATTGCTGCCGGACACGAGTTGCGCGAGCCAACACGCCCCAAGACCTCAGCATCCGCGCGGGCGACGTCTACCCGCGAGCACCGCGCCGTAGTGCTCCACCACCCATCGTCTACGCGGCGGTTGCTGGTCCAGCGCGACCAGCTCGACATGCCCTAGATCAGGCGTCGGCCCTCGTCCACGGGCAGACGGTCGAGGTCGGTGGTGGCGAGGTCCTCGTCGAGGTAGATGGTCAGGTGGGGCGAGATGGCGGGGGCGCCGGTGTCGTCGAAGACGCGGGTGCGCCGGCGCAGGGATGCTCCGGGTGCGGGGCGGTAGGTGAAGTCCACGATCACCTCGGTGGTGGGCCACCGGCCTTCGACGTGGACGTGCACGTCGGCGAACTCGCTCTGCACCCGCTGCCAGCTGTTGTCGCGCTTGGTCCACACGATGTGGGGCTCGTCCAGGGCGGCGTACTGCTCGACCACCGCTTGGACGGTTTCCTCGATCTTGCCCTGACCCAGGGCGCGCAGGGCCCACCGGGTGCCGGCGATCCCGCTGAGGTCGACGCGGTCGCTCTCGGCGGTCACCGGCTCCAGCCAGTCCTCCTCGTCCCAGTCCTCCTCTTGGAGGGGTTGGGAGGGTGCGGCGTCGAGGTCGATGCTGGCGGGCAGCTCGTCGGCCAGGTCGATCTCGGCGACCCGCCGGGGGTAGTCCACGAAGTGCCCACCGCCTCCGTCAGCGGTGTAGAGCGGGCCGGTGGGGTGGAAGACCAGGCGCAGTATCTGGGCGCCGACGGCCTCGATGCGCGAGACCACCCGGGAGACGACCACCTGGTCCGCGCCGCCGTCTGCGCGCACCCGTCGCAGGGTGACCGGCCCGGTGGGAGCTGGTGGGGGCGGATCGGGCAGTAGTTCTGGGTCCTCGGGCTCCTGGCCGGGGGGGTAGGCGAACCACCCGAAGCTCTCCCCCTCGCCGATCTGGAGCGACGCGGCCTCGAACTGCTCGACGTCACCCGGCACGAGAGCGTCGGCGGCCTCGCGCTCGGCGCGCCCGTAGTCCTCCCACGACGTCACCGGGCCGTCCCTGACCCACTGCGGCACTGCGCCCTGGTCCTGGTCCTTCTGCTCGGCATCATCGGCCTCCTGCTCGCTGCCCAGGCCGTCTTCCATCGCCAGGTGGGGGTCGGGGCCTGTCCACACGCCTTCGTCATCGGCGCCCACGGCCCCCAGCAGATCCAGCTCACAGGTGGCCACCTGCCCGTCGGCGCCGATGCGCACCGCGGTGGAGGTACCGGAGCCGTCCATGGTGTCCTAGGAGTAGACCACCCAGACACACCTGGTCGCCGCCAGTACCGAGGGCGAGGCCGCCTGATCGGGCAGCGGGGCGGCCGGCCAGGTAACCACCCGCTGCGACCCGTCGGCCTCGCGCAGCACCGCGACCGGACGGGAGCGGTCCACCAGGAACGTGACTCCGCCGGCGATCACCGGGGGAAGCGGGTCCAGACGATCAGCAGCGACCATGAACGCAGCATCCCAG
>JARICT010000145.1 GCA_029257185.1 Quadrisphaera sp. | reverse complement strand
CTCCTCCCTCGGCCCGGTGTGCTCGGTCATCCTCATCACCGGCGCCGGCGGGATGTTCGGCGGGGTGCTGCGGGCCTCGGGCATCGGCGACGCGCTCTCCACCGAGCTGAGCGACCTCGGCCTCCCGGTCATCGTGGCCGCCTACCTCATCGCCGTGGCGCTGCGCCTGGCCCAGGGCTCGGCCACGGTGGCCCTGGTCACCGCCGCGGGCCTCGCGGCGCCCGCCGTGGCCGCCGGCGGGTTCACCGTGGTGCAGATCGTCGCCATCACCCTGGCCACCGCCGCCGGGTCGGTGTTCGCCGGCCACGTCAACGACTCCGGGTTCTGGCTGGTGGGGCGGCTCATGGGCATGGACGTGAAGACGACCCTGCGGACCTGGACGGTGCAGCAGGCGCTGCAGTCGGTGGTGGGGTTCGCGCTGTCGGTGGCGGTGTTCGCGGGGGCGGCCGCCTTCGCCTGAGGCGGGTGGGCCCTCGGGCCCACCCGTGGCGCCCGCCGGGCGGCGGCCCCGGACGCGCTAGTCGCCCCAGTGGAAGCTTCCCGTCGGCACCACGAGGGCGGGCACCGGGGTGTGCCGCAGGATCTTGGTCGCCGTCGAACCGAGGAACACCTGCGCCGCGGGCCCGCGCCTGCTCGACCCCAGCACCAGCAGGTCGCGATCGTCCCAGTCCGCGGCCCGCAGCGCACCCTCCCAGCCGCGCCCGCGCGCCACGTGGGTGCTCACCCTCGCGACGCCCTGGTCCCGGCAGAGCTGCGCCGCCTCCTCGTGCAGCTCGGTGGCCCGCTCAGCGCCCTCCGCGGCGACGAGGTCCTCGATGTCCGTCCTCATCATCGCCGGGCCCAGCGCCGTCGCACGGGGGACGAACGTGGCCACCCGCACCCGCGCGTCGAACCGGATGGCCAGCGCGCACGACGCGGCGAGCGCCTCCTGGGAGTGCTCGCGGCCGGCGTAGGAGCAGGTGATCGACGCGAAGCGGGCGCCGTCGTCGCGGTATCCCTCCGGCGCGAGCAGGATCGGCACGGGTGAGGAGTGGAGCAGGTAGCCGGCCACGCTCCCCACCAGCAGCGACCCCTTCACGGCAGCCTGGGCCGAGCCGGCGACGAGCACGTCGGCCCCGCTCGCCTCGACGGCGTCCAGCAGGCCGTGGGCGACCGCCGTCGAGGACACCCGGACGAAGTCGACGTCCGCGTCGAGCTCGCCCAGGGTGTCCCGGGCGGAGCGCTCGGCGTCCCGGGCCATCGTGTCCAGCACGTCGTCGTAGTCCCTGTCGACGCGTCGGTCCGCCAGGGTGGTGGAGGTGGGCGGGAAGACGGCCACCACGACGATGTCGCACCCGGTGGTCCGGTGCAGGGTCAGAGCCAGCTCCAGCGCCTCGGGGGTGTCGCTCGCGTCCCGGTAGGCGACGGCGGCCTTCACTCCGGGCTCCCGGGAGCGGCGTTCTTCGGAGCCAGGACCGAGTGCGACCGGGAGTAGCCGAAGTAGAGCCCCAGCGCCAGCAGGAGCCACAGGCCGACGAGGAGCCACGTGATGCCGGTGATCTGGCTGGCCGCCCAGATGCAGGACAGCAGGCTCAGCACGGGCACGACCGGGCCGAAGGGGATCGTGAAGCCGGAGCCGTTGAGCTCGGGGCGGTCCCGGCGCAGGATGATGACCGTCACCGACACCACCCCGAAGGCTGCCAGCGTGCCGATGCTGACCAGGTCGAACAGGTTGTCGATGGGGACGACGGCGGCGATGAGCGCGATGAACACCGAGGTGGCGACGATGTTCTTGTTGGGCGAGAGCGAGCGCATGTCCAGGGAGCGGAACATGCTCGGCAGCATCCCGTCGCGGCTCATGGCGAACGTGATCCGGGTCTGGCCGTAGATGAGGATCAGGGTGATCGAGAGGATGGAGATGACCGCTCCGAGGGCGAGCACCAGCGCCGGGACCTTGCTGCTGGAGACGTCGCGCAGGATGGCGGCGAGCCCGGCCTCCTGCCCGGCGAACGCCGCCGCCGGCTGCGCCCCCAGGGCGGCCGCGGCGACCAAGAGGTAGAACACCGTGACGACGGCGACCGCGCCGAGGATCGCCAGGGGCAGGTTGCGCGTCGGGTTCTCGACCTCCTCCCCGGCCGTCGACACCGCGTCGACGCCGATGTAGGTGAAGAAGATGGCCGGCACCGCCGCCCCGATCCCTGCCACGCCGTAGGGCAGGAAGGGCGTGAGGTTGTCGGTGTCGAAGGCGGTGAAGGCGAGGACCACGAACATCACCAGCACCGCGAGCTTGACCACCACGAGGATGGCGTTGGCCCGGGCCGACTCCTTCGCCCCGCGCAGCAGGAGCAGGCAGCAGATCCCCACCAGCACGACGGCGGGCAGGTTGACCACCCCGGGGCCGTCAGCCAGCAGCCCCGAGCTCAGCGCCTCGGGGATCCGCACGCCGAAGGCGTCGGCGAGCAGGGAGTTGAAGTAGTCGGCCCACCCCACCGACGTCGCCGCGCCGGCCACGCCGTACTCCAGGATCAGGGCCCACCCGACGAGGTAGGCCGGGAGCTCACCGAGCGAGGCGTAGCCGTAGGCGTACGCCGAGCCCGACACCGGGAGCTTGGAGGCCACCTCGGCGTAGCACAGGGCCGTCAGCGACACGATGAGGCCGACCAGCAGGAACGTGACCAGCACGCCCGGCCCGGCCTCGGGGACGGTGACCGCCATGACGAAGAAGATCCCGGTGCCGATGGTGGCGCCCACCCCCAGCATCATCAGCGAGAACAGGCCCATCGAGCGGTTGAGCTTCTCGTCCCCCTCGCTCGAGGCGAGGATCGCGTCGATCGACTTGCGTCTCAGCAGGCTGTTGCTGGCCTTGCCGACCGTCTTCTCTGACATGTCGCGCCTCGTCCCTGTCGGCGTGCTCTCGCCCCGAGCGGCACCGCGTCAGGCGTCGTTGCCGGCTGGCGGGGCGCGAGGTGGGGTGAGGAGAGCATCGCGGTTCTTGCCCCATCGCGCAACACCCGCTCGAGAGCTGGTCGACCGGACCGCTCGGCCGTCCGTCCGAGGCCAGCGGCGGCTGGCTACGGTCGCTGGATGAGGGACGAGGATCAGGGTGTCGCCAGCGCCGGGGGTGTCGGCGTGATCGGTCTGGGGCTGATGGGTGCCCCGATGACGGAGAACCTCCTGCGGGCCTGCGGCGACCGCGACGTCCACGTGTGGGCGCGCCGGCCCGAGGCGGTCGACGGGCTCGTCGACGCCGGCGCTCACCGGGCCCCGGACTGCCGCAGCCTGGCGGCGGCGTGCGCCGTGGTCGTGGTCGTGCTCCCCGACCTGCCCCAGCTCGAGGACCTGCTGGGCGGCGACGACGGGCTGCTGGCCGGCGTCCGTGCCCCGACGACGCTGGTGGTCTGCTCGACGGTCTCCCCCGCCGGCGTCCGTGAGCTGGCGGAGCGCCTGGGCGCCGACACCGGCGGCCTCGTCCGGGTGGTCGACGCCCCCGTCAGCGGCGGCCCCGAGGGCGCGCGGGACGCGAGCCTGTCGATCATGGTCGGAGGTGAGGCGGCGGACGTGGCGGCGGCGCTCCCCGTGCTGTCCGCGATGGGCACCCCGGTGCACCTCGGACCGCTCGGTTCGGGGCAGGTCGCGAAGGCCTGCAACCAGCTGGTGGTCGCCGCGACGATCTCGGCGCTGGCCGAGGCCGCGGTCATCGCCGAGCGCAGCGGCCTCGACCTGGCGACGCTCATGGACGTGCTCGGCGGCGGGTACGCCGGCAGCCGGGTGCTCGCCACCAAGGGCCAGAAGCTGGTGGACCACGACCACAGCGTCGCCGGGGCGGCCCGCTTCATGACCAAGGACCTGGACGCGGCGCTCGCGGCGGCCGCGGCCACCGGCACGGGGACCCGGGTGCTGCCCGCGGTGCGGCGCAGCTACGGGGAGCTGGTCGACGCCGGCCTGGGCGACCTGGACATGTCCGTGGTGCAGCGCCACGTCGAGTCGCTGGACCCGCCCGAGACCTGAGGCGGCGGCGAGCGCGCCGCCACCCCGGCGCGCTCGCGTCGTCAGCGGGGCGCGGCCGGCTCGATGCGGTCGCGGCCCCCGTCCTTCGCCGCGTAGAGGTGGAGGTCGGCCTCGCGCAGCAGGTCCGCCCGGTCCGGCGGGGGCCGGTGGGGGTCCGGCGTGGCGGCCAGGCCCGTGCTGACGGTGACCGGCACCCCGGGGGCGACGTCGGACCAGTCGTGGGCGGCGACGCGGCGGTGGAGGTCCTCGGCGACCCCGCGCGCCGCGGCCAGGTCCAGGCCGGGCAGGACGAGGAGGAACTCCTCCCCGCCGAGGCGGGCGGCGTAGGCGTCGGGCGGAGCGGCCTCGGCGGCCGCGGTGAGCAGGGCTGCCACGCGGGCGAGGACGCTGTCGCCCGCCTCGTGGGAGCAGGTGTCGTTGACGCGCTTGAAGTGGTCGAGGTCGACCATCGCGACCGCCAGCGCCTCGATGGGCGGTGCGCAGCGGCCGAGCCGCCGGTCGAGGTCCTCGTCGACGTGCCGGCGGTTGAGGAGCCCGGTCAGGGGGTCGCGGTAGGACATGCTGCGGTAGCGGGCGCTCTCGCGGCGGACCTCGTCGACCTCGAGGATCGCCCGCAGTGCCTGGGTGCGGGTCTCGCCGGCCCGCGAGCGCAGCGCGAGGGTCTCGGCGTGGAAGCGGCGGTGCAGGGCGTACGCGCCGGCGTGGTCGCCCCGGGCGGCGAGCAGCGCGGCCCTCGAGCCCCGGCCCTCGACCTGGAGCTCCTGCAGCTCGTGCGCGGAGGTGAGGCGGTCGGCCACGTCCAGGCTCCGCTCGGCGGCCGCCAGGTCCCCGGTCTCCCGCTCGACCTGCGCCAGGGTCAGCCAGCAGCCGGCAGCGTCGAGGAAGGCGTGCGGGTGCTCCTCGCCGAGCCGTTCGCGCAGCATCGCGAGCGCCTCGTCGGAGCGGCCGCAGGCGTGGAGGATCTCCGCGACGGTCCCGGTGTGGACGAGGGCCGCAGCACCGGCGTGCTCCCCGGCCAGCGTCTGCAGCCGGCCGGCGAGGTCCGCCGCCGCCTCGAGCCCGCCGTCCATCAGCTCGGCGGTCGCCCAGTTGTTGAGCACGTGGAGGCGCAGCGCCGGGGTGCTCAGCGAGCCGGCCCGCTCCAGGGCCTCCCGGTAGCGCTCGCGCGCGTCGTCGAAGGACCCGCCCTCGGCGAGTGCGTCGGCCGCCGCGAGGGGGAGGCGGCAGCGCAGCGCGGGGTCGAGGTCGTCGCCGTCGAGGGCGAGCGCCGCCACGGCGCGCTCCAGCGACGCGGAGGGGTCGCCGATCTCGCGGAAGAGCACGCTCAGGGCGTGCTCGGCCCTGGCCTCCAGCACGCGGTGCCCGTCCCTGACGGCCAGGTCGCGCACCCGGCGGATCACCAGCGCGGCGTCGGCGGGGTCCTGCGCGCGGACCACCTCGTCCGTGACCAGCAGGGCCAGGCGTGCGCGGGCGATCTCCGTGGCCGGGCTCTGCGGCAGCTCGGCGAGCAGGTCGTGCGCGGCCGCCGGGGCCCCGCCGCGCCACTGCGACGCCGCCTCGAGGGCGTCGATGAGGGCGTCGACGTCAGTCCTCGCGTGCTCCTCCGGTCCCACGTCGGCCGTGGGGGTCTCGACGGGCCCGGGCGCCGGCGCGGACGCGGGCCCGGGCGCCCGGGCTGCCGGGACGTCCTGCGCTCCGCCCCGTCGCACCGTGCGGGCGACCGCGGGCTCGACCCGGTCCCGGCCCGCTGCCTTGGCGGCGTAGAGCTGGACGTCCGCCTCGCGGAGCAGCTCGGCGCAGCGGGAGACCGGCTGCGGCGGACCCGGCGCGGCGGCGAGGCCGATGCTGGCGGTGACGGGCGCGCCGGGGGCGACGTCGGACCAGTCGTGGGCGGCGATGCGGTGGCGGAGGTCCTCGGCGAGCTCGCGGGCGCGGACGAGGTCCAGGCCGGGCAGGACGAGGAGGAACTCCTCCCCGCCGAGGCGGGCCGCGTAGGCCCCGGGGGACCGGGCGGCCCGGGCGACGGCGGCCTCGAGCATGGCGGCCGTGCGGAGCAGGACGGCGTCGCCGGCGTCGTGGGAGCAGGTGTCGTTGACGGCCTTGAAGTGGTCGAGGTCCACCATCGCCACGGCGAGGGGCGCACACCCCGCGAGGCGGCGATCGAGGTCCTCGTCGACGTGGCGGCGGTTGAGCAGACCGGTGAGCGGGTCTCGGTAGGACATCTCGCGGTAGCGGGCCCTCTCGCGCCGGGCCTCGTCGGCCTCGAAGGTCGCGTGGAGCGTGCGCGCGCGGGCGTCGCTCGCCGCAGAGCGCATCCTCGTCGTCGCCGCGTGGAAGCGGCGGTGGGTCTCGTAGGCGCCGGAGAGGTCCCCGCGCAGGGCGAGCACCTCGGCCCGTGAGCCCAGCGACTCGACGCGCAACGCGTGGAGCTCGTGCTGGCTCGCGAGTCGTCCTGCCACGTCCAGGCTGGCCTCCGCGGCGTCGAGCGCCCCGGTCTCGTGCTGGATCTGCGCGAGGGTGGTCCAGCCGGCCGCCGTGTCGTACGTGGTCTGCGGACGCTTCGCGTGCAGCTGCTCGAGCAGCATGGCGATCGCCTCCTCGGAGCGGCCGAGGGTGTGGAGCACCTCGGCGACCGTGGCGGTGAAGCCGAGGAGCAGCGCCTCGCCGTGCTCGTCGGCGAGCGCCTGCAGCTGCGCCGCGAGCGCTGCTGCGGCGTGGACGTGCCCGGCCACGAGCTCCGCGTACGCCCAGTTGTTGAGGGTCTGCTGGGCGAGCCACGGGGTGCTCGAGGAACCCGCACGGGCGAGCGCCTCACGGTAGAGCGGGCGGGCGTCGTCCAGCACCCCGCACTCGTCGAGGGCGTCGGCCATCGCCAGCCTCAGCCGGCACCGCAGCGCGTCGTCGAGGCCGTCGCCGTCGAGCGCGAGGGCGGCGACGGCGTGCTCCAGCGCGCTGGAGGAGTCGCCGATCTTGCGGAAGAGGACGCTGAGCGCCCGCTCCGCCCGAGCCTGGAGCGCGCCGTCGCGGTGGCTGGCCGCCGCGTCCCTCACGCCGAGGACCACCAGCGCCGCGTCGGCGGCGCCGTGGTCGCGGACGAGGTCGTCCACGCCGAGGAGGGTCAGGCGTGCGCGACGGGCCGCCGACGTCGGGCCGGCGGGGAGGCGGTCGCTGAGGTCGCTGACGGCCTGAGCCACGTCAGCTCGCCACTCGTGCGTGGCCTCGAGGTCGCCGATGAGGGCGTCCACCTGCGCCTCGTCCATCTGCTCTCCCGCTCGCCGGTCGTCCCCCGTGGTGGTCGGCGGGCAGCGGAAGCTCCTTGAGCGGTACGCCGGCGGACGGGTGGGCGGGGAATGCCGACCACCGCATCGAGGTTGAGCCTGGTACGCGCAACTTCGAGCGGTTCCGCTTGACAGCCCGCGCAGGAGGAGCACACTTGAGCCAACGGGGCTCAAGACCTGTGAGCCTCTTCACAGCAGCACCACCTCTGATCTGAAGGAGAACACCAGCATGGCTCGTGCCGTCGGGATCGACCTGGGCACCACCAACTCCGTCGTCTCCGTCCTGGAGGGCGGTGAGCCGACCGTCATCGCCAACGCCGAGGGCGGGCGCACCACCCCCTCGGTCGTGGCCTTCGCCAAGTCCGGCGAGTCGCTGGTCGGCGAGATCGCCAAGCGTCAGGCCGTCACGAACGTCGACCGCACGATCGCGTCGGTCAAGCGCCACATGGGCACCGACTGGTCCACCACGATCGACGACAAGAAGTTCACCGCGCAGGAGATCAGCGCCCGCGTGATGCAGAAGCTGAAGCGCGACGCCGAGGAGTACCTCGGCGACACCGTCACCGACGCCGTGGTGACCGTGCCGGCGTACTTCAACGACGCCGAGCGCCAGGCCACCAAGGAGGCCGGGGAGATCGCGGGCATGAACGTGCTCCGCATCATCAACGAGCCCACCGCCGCGGCGCTGGCGTACGGCCTCGACAAGGGCAAGGAGGACGAGCTCATCCTCGTCTTCGACCTCGGCGGCGGCACGTTCGACGTCTCCCTCCTCGAGGTGGGCAAGGACCCCGAGGACGGCTTCTCCACCATCCAGGTGCGTGCCACCTCCGGCGACAACCGCCTGGGCGGTGACGACTGGGACGCCAAGGTCGTGGACTGGCTGGTCTCCCGCGTGAAGAACACCGCGGGCGTGGACCTGTCCAAGGACAAGATCGCCATGCAGCGCCTGCGCGAGGCCTCCGAGCAGGCGAAGAAGGAGCTCTCCTCCGCGACGAGCACCAACATCTCCATGCAGTACCTGTCCATGACCGAGAACGGTCCCGTCCACCTGGACGAGAAGCTCACGCGCGCCCAGTTCGAGGACATGACGTCCGACCTGCTGGACCGCACCAAGACCCCGTTCGAGCAGGTCATCCGCGACGCGGACGTGAAGCTCTCCGACATCGACCACGTGGTCCTCGTCGGCGGGTCCACCCGCATGCCCGCCGTGGGCGAGACGATCAAGAAGCTCACCGGTGGTCGCGACCCGAACCGCGGCGTCAACCCCGACGAGGTCGTGGCCGTGGGCGCCGCCCTGCAGGCCGGCGTGCTGAAGGGTGAGCGCAAGGACGTCCTCCTCATCGACGTCACGCCGCTCTCCCTCGGCATCGAGACCAAGGGCGGGATCATGACCAAGCTCATCGAGCGCAACACGGCCATCCCGACCAAGCGCTCCGAGGTGTTCACCACCGCGGACGACAACCAGCCGTCGGTGCTCATCCAGGTCTTCCAGGGCGAGCGCGAGCTGGTCCGCGACAACAAGCCGCTGGGGACCTTCGACCTCACCGGCATCGCTCCCGCGCCGCGCGGCGTGCCGCAGGTCGAGGTGACCTTCGACATCGACGCCAACGGCATCGTCCACGTCTCGGCCAAGGACCGCGGCACGGGCACCGAGCAGTCGATGACCATCTCCGGCGGCAGCGCGCTGTCGAAGGAGGACATCGACCGCATGGTCAAGGACGCGGAGGTCCACGCGGAGGAGGACAAGGCCCGCCGCGAGGAGGCCGAGACCCGCAACAACGCCGAGCAGCTGGTCTACTCCACGGAGAAGTTCCTCACCGACAACGCCGAGAAGCTCCCCGAGGACGGCGTGAGCCGCACGCGCACCGCCATCTCCGAGCTGCGCACCGCGCTGGAGGGCACCGACTCCGCCGAGGTCAAGGCCAAGCAGGAGGCGCTCGCGACCGTCAGCCAGGAGCTCGGGACCGCTCTCTACGCCCAGCAGCAGGCGGACGCCGAGTCCGCTGGTGAGGGCGGCGAGGGCGCCGGGCAGGACGGCGCGGGGACGTCAGGGCCGTCCGCGCCGTCGGACGACGACGTGGTGGACGCCGAGGTCGTCGACGAGGAGCCGTCCAAGTGACCGACTCCTTCACGCCCAGCTCGGGCGAGCCGGAGGAGCCGACGGTCTTCCGTGACCGGCGGCGCGTGGACCCGGAGACCGGCACGGTGCGCGCCGGCCAGGGCGACGCGGCTCCTCGCCCCGAGGACGAGGCGCCCGTGGCACCGGTCGACGGCCCGGCCGACGACACCGATGCGGCCACCGCTCCGGTGGAGGCCGACCCCGGTAGCGGCGAGGTGTCCGGCGACGACGAGCTGCTCGCCCAGGCGGCCGAGCAGCTGGCCGCCGAGCGCCTCGAGGACCTCCAGCGGCTGCAGGCGGAGTACGTCAACTACCGCCGACGTGTCGAGCGTGACCAGGCGGCCACCCGTGAGCTCGCCGTGGCCGCGGTGCTGGAGTCGCTGCTCCCCGTGCTCGACGACATCGAGTTGGCCCGCCAGCACGGCGACCTCGAGAGCGGGCCGTTCGCGGCCATCGCCGGCAAGCTCGAGGCGGCCACCACCCGGATGGGCCTGGAGGCCTACGGCGCGGAGGGCGAGGAGTTCGACCCCGCCGTGCACGAGGCCTTCATGCACGCCACCGACGACACCGCGGAGCCGGGATCGCCGGCGGTGGTCAGCCAGGTGCTGCAGCTGGGGTTCCGGATGACCGGGGCGAGCGCGCGGACGCTGCGCCCCGCCCGGGTCGCGGTGACCTCCCCGGCCTGAGCGCAGCAGCGCCCCCGTCGCCCGCCACCGGTGGGCGGCGGGGGCGCTGGGCGTCCGCCCCGTCACGCCTGCGACATGCTTCACCCACGCACCACCGACTGATCAGGAGCCGCCATGGCCGGCCAGGACTGGCTGGAGAAGGACTTCTACGCCCTCCTGGGCGTGAGCAAGGACGCCGACGCCGCGGAGATCAAGAAGGCCTACCGCAAGAAGGCGCGCACCCTGCACCCGGACGCCAACCCGGGGGACGCTGCGGCCGAGCGCCGCTTCAAGGACGTGGGGGAGGCGTACGCCGTCCTGTCCGACCCCGAGCAGCGCAGCCAGTACGACTCGGTGCGTGCCATGGGGTCCGGCGCCCGTTTCACCGCCGGCGGCCCGGGCGCCTCAGCAGGGTCGGCCGGCTTCGAGGACCTGTTCGGGGGCCTCTTCAGCGGTGGTTCCCCGCGCGCCCGGTACGAGGGCGCACCCCGCTCCAGGCCGGGGTCGCCGGGTGCGCAGGGCGTGCCCCCGGGCATGGAGGACCTCCTCTCCGGTCTGTTCGCCGACGGTGGTGGCGGAGCCGGTCCGCAGGGCAGGCGGCCCTCCGGCTTCGGAGGAGGGGGCGCCCGTCCCGTCGACCTCCAGGCCTCGACGCAGGTCTCCTTCGCCCAGGCGGTCCTCGGCGCCACGCTCGAGCTGACGGTCGAGGGCCGGACCGTGCGCGCCAACGTGCCTGCGGGAATCCGCGACGGCGCGAAGGTCCGCATCCGCGGTCGCGGGCGCCCCGGCCCCGGCGGTGGGCCGGCCGGCGACCTCATGCTCACCGTGGCGGTGGCGCCGCACCCGGTGTTCGCCCGTGAGGGTGACGACCTGCGGGTGACCGTCCCGGTGACCTTCCCCGAGGCGGCGCTGGGCGCCGACGTCCAGGTCCCCACCCTCGACGGCTCCTCGGTGACCGTCCGCGTCCCCGCCGGGACCCCGTCGGGGCGCACCCTGCGGGTGCGCGGCAGGGGCGTCGCGCGCTCCGGCTCGACCGGCGACCTGCTGGTCACGACGGCGGTGGCGGTGCCCCAGCGCCTCGACGGCGACGCCCGCGCCGCGGTCGAGGCGTTCGCGGCGGCGACCACCGACGCCCCGAACCCGCGCGAGCAGCTGCTGGGACGAGCGGCCGCGGCCGCCGTGCGCGTGCCGGGCGCGTCGTGAGGCCGCTCGGGGGTCCCCAGCGAGGTGCGCGGTGAACGCCGGGGAGGGCGACGAGACGGCGAGCCGTGACCGCAGGCCCGTCTACGTCATCTCGATCGCCGCCGAGCTCGCCGGCATGCACCCGCAGACCCTGCGGCAGTACGACCGCCTCGGTCTGGTGCGCCCCTCGCGCACGGCGGGGCGGGGACGCCGCTACTCGGCCCGTGACGTGGCCCTGCTGCGGGAGGTGCAGCGCCTGAGCCAGGAGGAGGGCGTGAACCTCGCGGGCATCAAGCGCATCATCGCCCTGGAGGCCCGCAACGCCGCCCTCGACGACGAGGTGGCCGGGCTGCGAGCCGACCTCGAGGTGGCCCTGGGTGCGGTCGAGCGGTCCTCGCGGGTCTTCGCCGCGGGGTCGGCCGGCGACACCGTGGCCGTGCGCCGCGGCCGGCGCGCGGCGCCCCGCTCGCGCCCGGGGGGCGGCGCCCTCGTCGTGTGGCGGCCTCAGCGCTGAGTCGTCAGGGCCCGGCGGAGACCGGGTCCCCCCCGGTGCTCGCGCCGGCGGCCACGGGCCCGTCCCACGTCGCCAGCAGGGCCGCCGGGAGCGGCCCGCAGTGGTGGTACCCCTGCGTCACGTCCGCCCCCAGGGTGACCAGCGCGGCGAGGGTGGCGGCGTCCTCCACCCCCTCGGCGACCAGGCGCAGGCCCAGGCTGTGGGCGAGGTCGACCGTGGTCCGCACGATGTCGGCGGTGCGCGGGTCGGTGGTGAGCGGGGTGACGAAGGAGCGGTCGAGCTTCATCTCCGCGACGGGCAGGTCCCTGAGGTAGGACAGCGACGAGTGCCCGGTGCCGTAGTCGTCGATGCTGACGCTCACCCCGAGGTCGACGAGCGCCCCCACCACGCGCCGGCTCGCCTCCGGGTCGATCATGAGCTCGGTCTCGGTGATCTCCAGGGTCAGCGCGTCCGGCGGCGTCTCGTGCTCCGCCAGGGCGCCGCGCACGGTGGCCACGAGGTCGGTGTGGTGGAGGGAGGCCGCCGAGACGTTGACGCAGACGCGGGCGCCCCGGCACGGGCCGCCGTCGCTCTCGATCGTGCGACGTCCGCGCAGCGCCGCGTGGAGGACCTGCGTCGTCAGCGCCTCCATGAAGCCGTGCCGCGCCGCGAGCGGCAGGAAGTCGCGCGCGCCCAGCGTGCCCAGCGTCGGGTGGTTCCACCGCACCAGGGCCTCCAGGCCCACGACGGCGCCCGTGGCCACCTCCACCTGCGGCTGGAACGCGAGCACGAGCTGGTCGGTGCCCACGGCCCGGCGCAGGTCGGAGGCGAGCGCCAGCTCGTCGAGGCGGGCGCGGTCGGTGGCCCGGTCGTAGACCTGCGGGCCGGCGCCCTGCTCCTTGGCGGCGTACATGGCCGCGTCGGCCTTCTGGAGGAGCTCCTGCGCGGTGCGGGCGTGCTGGGGAGCCGCGGCGATGCCGATGCTCGCGGCGACCGAGACGGGCCGTCCGGCGAGGAGGTAGGGCGCTGCGAGACGCCTCGCGATCGTGCGGGCCCGGGCCGCGGCCTGCGCGGCCGACGCGTCGGCCGCGACGAGGGCGAACTCGTCGCCGCCCTGGCGCACCAGGACCTCGAGGGGGCTGCTGCGCTCGCGCAGCCTCTGGGCGACCTGGCGCAGCAGGTCGTCGCCGGCGGCGTGGCCGAGGAGGTCGTTGACCTCCTTGAAGCGGTCCAGGTCGACGAGCACGAGGGCCGCGGGGGCGCCGCCGTCGACCGTGCGCAGCGCCCGTGACAGCGCCCGCCGGTTGCCCAGGCCCGTCAGCTCGTCGGTCAGCGCCTCGTGGCGGGTGGCCCGCAGGCTGGTCACCAGCCGGTACACCAGGGCGATGTTGACCACCTGCACCGCCATCGCCCCCAGGGCCAGGACGATGCCCTGCGTCGGGAGGCCCACCCAGTGGTCGACGGCCAGCAGCGCACCGATGACCACGAGCTGCACCAGGCGGCTGCGCATCACCGTGTCCACCGGCTCGAAGGCGGCCACGACCGGGGGCTCCGGGGTCCATCCGGTGACGCAGAGCAGCACCAGGGTCCCGGCCAGCGCCCCCTGGTGGACGAGGGACGGCACCTGGCTCGTGGTGCCGGCGGCGAGCGCCGACGCGCTCGTCGAGACGAGCAGCAGCGTGACCGCGGCCGTGAAGGCGACGCCGCGCGGCTGGTGCAGGACGCCGACCGCGCGGAACGCGATGACGGTGAGGACCAGGGCGATGACCGAGAGCGCGGGCAGGGACACCAGGCGGGCCGCCTCGGTCTCCCCGAGCCCGGAGCGGACCGTCAGGGGGCCCACCGCGGTCGCGAAGACCAGCGCCAGGGCCAGGAGGACGCTGCCGGCGAGGTCGAGCCACTCGTGCACGGCGTCCATCCGCAGGTAGATGCGGAGCATGACGATGGTCGCGGCCACGATGAGCACCACCGCGGCCACCCGGCACAGCCATGCGGCGACCGTGATGCCGCGGCCCTCCTCGGTGAGCAGGGCGAGGAGCTCTCCGGCGCTGAGCAGCAGGGCTGCGAGCAGGCCGGGCAGCGCGACCGCCCGGCGGTGCTGCGTGGTCACGGCGCGCAGCGCGATGCCGAGGACGCCGGCCATCCCCACGGCCCACAGGGTCCAGCCCAGAGCCACTCGCCCCCCTCTCGCCCACCGCCCCCGCGCCGCTGCAGCACGTGAGGTGACGAAGCGGTCACATCATGACGTAACGGACGCCATGTTGGTGCATCGGAGCCGTCACGGCAGGATGCCTGCCATGACGCAGAGCACCGAGCAGAGCACCGCGCGAGCCGCGACCCGCGAGGGTTCCGCCGACATCGGGGTCACCGGGCTGGCGGTGATGGGGCGCAACCTGGCGCGCAACTTCGCCCGCCACGGGCACACCGTGGCCCTGAACAACCGGACCCAGGCCCGCACGGACGAGCTGGTCGAGCAGTTCGGCGACGAGGGCGACTTCGTGCCGTCCGACGACCTGGCGGGTTTCGTCGCCTCGCTGAAGAAGCCCCGGCGCGTGATGGTCATGGTCAAGGCGGGCAGGGCCACCGACGCCGTGATCGACGAGCTGGTGCCCCTGCTGGAGGAGGGCGACATCGTCGTCGACGGCGGCAACGCCCACTTCGCCGACACGCGCCGGCGCGAGGCCGCGCTGCGGGGCCGCGGCCTGAACTTCGTGGGGGCCGGGGTCTCCGGCGGGGAGGAGGGCGCGCTGGAGGGCCCGTCGATCATGCCGGGCGGCTCCCCGGAGGCCTACGAGGCGCTGGGCCCGATCCTGGAGTCCATCGCCGTGGACGTCGACGGGACGCCCTGCTGCACCTACGTGGGCCCGGACGGCGCCGGCCACTTCGTGAAGATGGTCCACAACGGCATCGAGTACGCGGACATGCAGCTCATCGCCGAGGCCTACGACCTCCTGCGCCAGGGTCTCGGCCTGGAGCCGGCCGCGCTCGCGGAGGTCTTCGAGGAGTGGAACGAGGGCGACCTGGAGTCCTTCCTCATCGAGATCACCGCCCGCGTCCTCGCCAAGACCGACGAGCGCACGGGGCGGCCGCTCGTGGACGTCATCGTCGACCAGGCAGAGCAGAAGGGCACCGGGCGGTGGACGGTGCAGACCGCTCTGGACCTCGGGGTGCCGGTCACCGGCATCGCCGAGGCCGTCTTCGCCCGCTCGCTGTCCGGCGCCGCGGACCAGCGCGCCGCCGTCGCGCAGGCGGGGCTGCTGACCGGGCCGTCGGGCCAGGTGACGGGCGAGGACGCCGAGCGCTTCGTCGACGACGTGAGGAACGCGCTCTACGCCTCCAAGGTCGTGGCCTACGCGCAGGGGTTCGACATGATCGCCGCGGGGAGCACGGAGTACGGCTGGGACGTCGACAAGGGGATGATGGCGACGATCTGGCGCGGCGGGTGCATCATCCGCGCCCGGTTCCTCGACCGCATCCGGGCTGCCTACGACGCCGACCCGCAGCTGGCCTCGCTGCTGCTCGACGAGTACTTCGCCAAGGCCGTCGACGACGCCCAGGACTCCTGGCGGCGGGTGGTGGCCACCGCCGCGCAGATCGGCGTGCCGGCCCCGGGGTTCTCCTCCGCGCTGGCCTACTACGACGCGCTGCGCCGTGACCGGCTGCCGGCCGCCCTCGTGCAGGGGTTGCGGGACCTCTTCGGCGCCCACACCTACGCCCGGGTCGACGGACCGGGGACCTTCCACACCCTGTGGAGCGGTGACGGGTCGGAGGAACGCCAGGACGACCAGGGGCAGGGCTCGCACAACCCCCACTGACGCGTGCTCGTTCAAGGTCGAGGGGGACGTGCCGATGGGTGGAGGATGAGCCCAGCGGCCGAGAGCGCCCCGAACGAGCGGGCAGCCGGGGAAGAGCGCCCCCGCGCCGACCCCAGCGTGCTGCGCGCCCTCCTGAAGCTCGCCTCCCTGGTCACCACGACGACCGGGGAGGACGGCCTCGTCGAGGCCGTCGCCGAGACGGCTCGCGAGCTGCTGCTCGCCGACTCGCTGACGGTCAGCCGGGTGGAGGACGACGGCACCACCCTGGCCGTCGTCGTCAACGTCGGCGAGCTGGGGCCGTGGGAGGAGCGCTGGCCCCAGGACGAGCGCTACCGGTTCGAGGACTTCCCGCAGACGATGGCCTGCTTCGTCGGGGCGCCCACCGTGCGCTGGGCCACCCGGATCGACGACCCGGACGCCGAGCCGGCCGAGAGGGCTCTGCTGCGCTCGCTCGGCAAGGAGTCCTCCCTGAAGACCCCGATCGTCGTCGGCGGCGAGCTGTGGGGCGAGCTGTGGGCCTCGCGCGGCCACGGGGTGCCGCCGTTCGACGACGGTGACTCCGACCTCGCGGCGGTGATCGTCGCGCTCGTGGCGGCCGGGCTCGCCCAGGCCGACGCGTGGCGCGCCGTGCAGGCGCAGGCGAGCACCGACGCGATGACCGGGCTGCCCAACCGCCGGGCCTTCGACGCGCACCTGGCGGCCCACCTCGAGGCCTCGCAGTCCGCCGGCCGCCCGCTGTCCCTGCTGGTCGGCGACGTGGACGGCCTCAAGATCTGCAACGACACCCAGGGGCACGCGGCCGGCGACGACGCCCTGATGCGCGTGGCCGGCGCCGCGCGCACCGTGGTCGCCGACCTGCCGGACGCGCTGGCGGCGCGCCTGGGCGGCGACGAGTTCGTGGTGGTGCTGCCCGGTCACGACGGCGCCGCGGCGCTGGAGCTCGCGCGGCGCTGGTGCGACCTCTCGCGCCACGAGGGTCACGGCACGTCGCTGTCCTGCGGCGTGGCCGTCGCGACCGCCGGCGAGAGCGCCGACCCGCGCCACCTCGTGATGGCGGGGGACGAGGCGCTGTACGCGGCGAAGTCCCGCCGGGGCGCCGGCCCCGTGCTGGCCGCCCGCGCGCGGACCTGAGCGACGTCGCCGCGGTCCGTCCGCTCGCCGGGGCGCTCTCACCAGAGCACGCGGACGCCTCCCAGGCCGGCGAAGACGGGGTCGGCGGTGACCAGGGGCAGCGACTCGGTGATGGCCTGCGCCCCGATCAGCCGGTCGAAGGGGTCCTGGTGCTCCCACGCCATGCCGCCACCGAGGAGCGCGTGGCGGGCGGAGACCGCCAGGTCCTGCGCTCCGAGCCGGGCCACGTGGTCGGGGTAGGCGGCGACGACGGCGTGGGCGGTGTCGAGCTTGCCGGTGCGGTGCTTGGTGGCGATACCGTTCCAGCGGTCCAGCTCCTCCCGGGGCAGCGGGTCGAAGAAGGAGTCGGGCACGCTCCCCTCGACGAAGCCCATCGGCCGTCGCCACGGCTGCTTCGCCACGAGCGTCGCGACCGGCGTTCCACGACGGGCGATCACCACCTCCTCACCGGACTCGACCTGGGCGAGCAGCTCGGAGAGGCGGGTCTTCGCCTCCTGGACGTTCCCGGTGATGGTCGTGCTGGTCAGGTCTAGATGGTCAGGAGAGGGCCGGGAAGAGGCGCTCACGGGACGGCGTTGCACCACATAGTTGAGTCACTTAGGCTCAAGTCATCGTCGTCACGTACCGGGAGGCACCGTGGAGCTGAAGCTCACCACCAAGGCGCAGGAGGCCATGGCGGCCGCCGCGTCCACCTGCGTCGAAGCGGGAAACCCGCAGGTCGAGCCCCTGCACCTGCTCGCATCCCTCATCGACGCCCGAGGGGTCGCGGCGTCGCTGCTCGAGGCCGCCGGGGCCGACGTCACCTCGGTGCGCACCGAGGTCGGCCGCGCCCTGTCCGCGCTGCCCCGCGCGTCGGGCAGCTCGGTGTCGAGCCCCCAGCTCTCCCGCGCGGGCCTGAGCGCGCTGACCGTCGCCCGCGAGGAGTCCGAGCGCCTCGGTGACTCCTTCGTCTCCGCCGACCACCTGCTCGTCGGCATCGCGCCGAGCGCCGGCAACGGGGGCGGCTCCGGCGACGACCGGCGCTCCGGCCCCCGCGCCTCCGGCGCCGACGACCCGGCCGCCGCGGTCCTGCGCCGCGCCGGCGCCACCCGCGAGGTCCTCCTCGCCGCCCTGCCGGAGGTGCGCGGCGGTGCCAAGGTCACCTCCGACAACCCCGAGGGCAGCTTCAAGGCCCTCGAGCAGTACGGCGTGGACCTCACCGCCGTCGCCCGCGAGGGCCGCCTGGACCCCGTGGTCGGCCGCGACGCGGAGATCCGCCGCGTGGTGCAGGTGCTCAGCCGGCGCACCAAGAACAACCCCGTGCTCATCGGCGACCCGGGCGTGGGCAAGACCGCCGTCGTCGAGGGGCTCGCCCAGCGCATGGTCGACGGCGACGTCCCCGAGTCCCTGCGGGGCAAGCGCCTCATCAGCCTCGACCTCGGCGCCATGGTCGCCGGGGCGAAGTACCGCGGCGAGTTCGAGGAGCGCCTCAAGGCCGTCCTCGAGGAGATCCGCGGGGCCGGCGGCGAGGTCGTCACGTTCATCGACGAGCTCCACACCGTCGTCGGGGCGGGCGCCTCCGGTTCCGACGGCAGCCTCGACGCCGCCAACATGCTCAAGCCGCTGCTCGCGCGCGGCGAGCTGCGGCTCGTCGGCGCCACCACGCTGGACGAGTACCGCCTTCACCTCGAGAAGGACGCGGCCCTGGAGCGCCGCTTCCAGCAGGTGTACGTCGGCGAGCCGTCCGTCGAGGACACCGTCGCGATCCTGCGCGGGCTCAACGAGCGCTACGAGGCCCACCACAAGGTGGAGATCACCGACGCCGCGCTCGTCGCCGCCGCCACCCTGAGCGACCGCTACATCTCCGGCCGCCAGCTGCCCGACAAGGCGATCGACCTCGTCGACGAGGCGGGCTCCAGGCTGCGCATGGAGATCGACTCCTCCCCCGAGGAGATCGACGAGCTGCGCCGCGCCGTCGACCGGCTCCGCATGGAGGAGCTCGCCCTGGAGGCCGAGTCCGACCCGGCGTCGGTGGCCCGGCTCGAGAAGCTCCGCGGCGACCTCGCCGACCGCACCGAGGCGCTCAGGGCGCTGACCGCCCGCTGGGACGCCCAGAAGGCCGGCCTCAACC
>JARICT010000105.1 GCA_029257185.1 Quadrisphaera sp. | reverse complement strand
GTGCCCATCGAGGAGATCATGAGGTACTCGGGCACCTTGGCCGCGACAGCGGCGTCGGCCAGCTTGACGGCGCCGTGGTGGTCGACGGCCTCGGTGCGGCTCGGGTCGCCCCCGCCGGCGCCGGCGGCGAACACCACGGCGTCGCAGGTGGTGATGGCGTCGGTGAGCTCGGGGACCTCGACGGTCTCGATGTCGAGGACCAGCGGCTGGCCCCCGTCGGCGAGGACGTCGTCGGTCTGCTCCTCCTTGCGGATGATGCCGACCACCTCGTGGTCGGCGGCGGACAGGTCACGGACGAGGTGGCGGGCGACGTCGCCGTGGGCTCCGATGATGGCAATCTTCATGGCTTCCACTGTCCACCCCGCGCCGGCGGGACGCAACGGCGGGGCGCTCCGCCCGCGCCACGGCGGGGTGGGTCAGCCCGGGTGCGCAGCGCGGCCCGGCGGCGTCACCGCGGCGGTCTGGCCTCCTGCGGCGGCGTCCGACGTCTCCCAGCGAACCCCCAGAGTGCTGTGGTGCGGAGGAATGCTGCACCGGTCACGCTCCAGCCGTGGTTCCTGGGGCTGGTGCAGCATCCTGCGGGCGTGCAGCATCGTGCTCGTGCTCGTGCTCGTGCTCGTGCTGGTGCCGGGCCCTCAGTCGGCGAGGCGGCGCAGGAAGTCCTCCGCCACGGGGACCGCCACCTCGCCGCCGGAGGAACCGTCCTCGACGACCACCGCGAACGCCACGTCCCCCTGGAACCCGACGGTCCACGCGTGGGTCCGCAGCGGCTGCGTGGCGCCGTACTCGGCGGTGCCGGTCTTGGCGTGCACCGGGGCGCCCGGCACGTCGGCCAGCGCCTCCGCCGTCCCCTCGGTGACGACCCCCCGCATGAGCTTCGCGGCGGTGGCCAGACGCTCGGCGTCGGGGGAGGGCGTGTCCTGCGGCGCGGGAGGCGCCGGGTCGGTCACCAGCGTCGGCGTCGTCCAGGAGCCCCGCGCGATGGTGGAGACCGCGACGGCCATGGCTGCCGGGCTCGCCACCACCCGCCCCTGCCCCAGGGTCGAGGCCGCGACCTCGTCCGGCGCGCCGTCGCGGGGGACGTCCCCGGTGAAGGCGTCCAGGCCCAGCGACCAGTCACCACCCAGCCCCACCGAGGCGCCGGCGTCGGCGAGCGCCCCCATCGTGATGTCGCGGGAGAGCCCGACGAACGCGGTGTTGCAGGAGACGGCGAACGCTCTGGCGAAAGGCACCGTCCCGAACGACTCGCCCTCGAAGTTGCGGAACGAGCGCCCGTTGACCGAGATCGTCGGGGGGCAGCCCACCGGCTGCTGCGGGGTGAGCCCCCCGGCGAGCAGGGCGAGGCTCGCCACCGGCTTGAACGTCGAGCCCGGGGGGTACCTGCCGGTCAGCGCGAGGTTCCCGCCGGCCGCGGGGGTGTTCGCGACCGCGAGGACGCCACCGGTGGGGACGTCCACCGCCACGAGCGAGGAGCTCCCGTTGCCCGCACCAGCGGCGACGGCGGCGTCCAGCGCGCCCTGCGCGGCGTCCTGGACGCGCGGGTCCAGCGTGGTGGCGATCGGCTGCCCGGGCACCGGGGCGCGCTCGAGCAGGGCGACGGGGTCGCCGTCGGCCGGCACCCGGGAGATCACCAGCCCGGGCACCCCGCCCAGGCGCTCGTCGTAGGCGCGCTGCAGCCCGGAGCGCCCGACGGTGTCCTGGCCGGTGACGCGCCCGTCGGAGGCCTCGACGTCCTCCGCGGTGGCCGGGCCCACGGTGCCCAGCGTGGCCTGCGCGAACGTGCGCGAGGGCGCCAGCGCCAGCGTCGACTCCCGGAGGACGGTGCCGCGCAACCCCTCGAGCTCGGCCGCGACCGCGTCGTAGTCGGGGCGCCGCAGGGTGATGACGGGCACGAAGGCGCTCGGCTCCGCGGCGGCGACGCGCTCCGCCAGCGCCGGTCCGTCGACGTCGAGGACGCGTGCCAGCTCCGAGGACAGCCCCCCCGGGTCGTCGGTGCGCGACGGCTGGACGCCCACGTCGACCACGGGGGTCTGCGTGACGACGTCCACCCCGCCCCGCCCGGTGATGGCGCCGCGCGGGGCGGGCACGCGCTCGTCGGCGAGCACGTCGCCGTCCTCCAGGCTGGGCTCGACCAGCGCCGGGGACCACCGCGCCGCCCACGCCCCCGTGGGGTCGTCCGCGGACGCCGGGGCGAGGTCCGCCTCCACGGGGTAGGTCCACGCCGGGTCCAGCGGCCAGCTGACGTCGAGCGTGGCGCTCGCGGCGTCGTCGTCGCGCGTCACGTCAGCGACCTCCACGCTCGGCCGCAGCGGCGCCATGCCGGCGACGACCGCCGCGTACTGCTCCTGCGCCTGGGCGCCGTCGGCATCGGCGTCGAGCAGCGGCGCGGCCCCCAGGTCGCCGCTGCTCAGGCCGTCCGCGAGGGCGACGGCGGCGGCCCGCGCCGCGTCGTCGCGCTCGGCGGCCCCGGAGCGCACCCGGGCGACGACGAGCGCGACCACGACGGCCAGCACCACGACGGCCGCGACGATGCTCACCCAGCGAGTTCGTCTGCTCACAGGGGAAGCGTAGGCGCCGGCCGGGTGCGCTCGATCCTCCGCCGGCGGCGCTCAGCCCTTCTTGCCGGCAGCCGGGACGACGTCGGGGACGATCCGCTGCTCGGAGAAGGGCGCCCGCTCGACGTCGTGGTCGATGGGAGCCCGCGGCGGCAGGACCGGCGCGGGCGGGGTGAGGTCCTCGTAGGGCACCTGGGTGAGCAGGTGGCTCATGACGTTGAGCCGGGCCCGCTTCTTCACGTCCGCCTCCACCACCCACCAGGGGGCGACGTCGGTGTCGGTGGCGGCGAGCATCGCGTCCTTCGCCCGGGAGAACTCCACCCAGCGGTCACGGGCCTCGAGGTCCATGGGGGAGAGCTTCCACCGCTTCGCCGGGTCCGCCACCCGGGCCTGGAAGCGCTTCTCCTGCTCGGTGTCGGAGACGGAGAACCAGTACTTCACCAGCGTGATGCCGGAGGCGACGAGCATCTCCTCGAACAGCGGGCAGTCGTGCATGAACTGCTCGTACTCCGCGTCGGTGCAGAAGCCCATCACGCGCTCGACGCCGGCGCGGTTGTACCAGGACCGGTCGAAGACCACCATCTCCCCGGCGGCGGGCAGGTGCGCGACGTACCGCTGGAAGTACCACTGGGTGCGCTCGCGCTCGGTGGGCGCCGCGAGGGCGACCACCTGGGCGGCCCGCGGGTTGAGCGGCTCGGTGATGCGTTTGATGGCCCCGCCCTTCCCGGCGGCGTCACGGCCCTCGAAGATGACCACCACCTTCAGGCCCCGCGCGCGGATGAACTCCTGCTGGCGCACCAGCTCGAGCTGGAGGCGGGCGAGCTCCTTCTCGTAGTGCTTCTTGCCGACCTTCCGCGCCACCGTGGGGGACTGCTCGCTGGTTCCTCTGCTCTTGGCCATGGCTCACTGTGGCTGGTCGCCTCCCGGCGGAGCAACCGACCCCCCCACGGACGCCACGGCGCCGGTCACCGCCGCGCGGCCTGCCGCAGCTCACCGACGCTTCGCCGCTGCACGCGCACCCACCGCTCGCCGAGCCCGCCCGCGGTCACCTCGTCCGCCTCGACCAGGGCGCCGCGCGCGTCGAAGCGGAGCACGGTGGCGCACAGGGGGACCGGCGGGTCGGCCTCCACGCCTCGGACCCCGGCGCCGCCGGTGGACCCCTGGGTCAGGCGCAGCGTCCCGCGGTGCACGGCGACGCGGCGGCGGTGGGCGTGACCGTCGAGCACCAGCGGTACCTCCCCGTGGAGCCGATCGCCGAGCGGCCGGCGGTGCACCGCCACGACGTGGACCGGTTCGCCGCGCTCCACGCTGGAGCGGACCGCGGCGGCCAGCGTCGCGTCGGCCTCGTCGAAGGCGCTGGCCAACCGCGCCAGGCGCGCCGGCGACCCCGTGCCGGCCCTGCGCCACGGCGTGAACTCCGGGTCGCCCGTCCCGGCGATGCGCAGGCCGGCCACCTCGGTGATCGCGCCGTCGTCGAGCACCGTCACCCCCGGCAGCCGCGAGAGGTACGCCTGCGTCGCGCGGCTGTCGTGGTTGCCCCGCACCCACACGTACGGCACCCCGAGGCGGCCCACCCACGCGGCGAGCCGGTGCTCGGCCCCCAGCCCGTGGTCGGTGAGGTCACCGGTGTCGAGCACGGCGTCCACGTCGGCGTCGGCCACCAGCGAGACCACCAGGTCCGCGGCCAGCGGGTTGTCGTGGACGTCGGAGACCCACAGCAGCCGCGCCCCCGCTCCGGCGGCGGCTGGCGTCCCCGTGATCGCGGTGTGGACCCCGCGCGCGGTGGTGGCGATGCGCACCACCTGGTCCCGGTAGGCGCGCCAGCGGCCCAGCAGCCCGGGACCGCCCCGCCGCTCGCTCATGGCCGCTCGCTCATGGCCGCCACCGTAGGGCCGTGACCGCCGCGACGGATCAGACGACAGGATGACGCCGTGCTCACCGTCGCGACCTACAACGTCAACGGCATCCGCGCCGCCCACCGCCGGGGCATGGCCCCCTGGCTCGCCGACCGCCGCGCCCCCCGCGGCCCTCGCCACGAGGGCCGCGGCGCTCTCGGCCCGCTGGAGGTCCTCTGCCTCCAGGAGGTGCGCGCCGACGACGCCACGCTGCGCGGGATCCTCGCCGACATGGGCTGGGGAGAGGCGCACGTGGCGCACTCCGAGCCCACCGATCCCGGCACCAAGGGCCGGGCCGGCGTGGCCGTGGTCTCCTCCCTCCCGGTCACCGCGGTGCGCGACGCCGCCGCGTCCGGGCTCCCGGAGCGCTTCGCCGGGGCTGGCCGCTGGGTCGAGGCCGACGTCGACGTCCCGGACCTCGGCGTGGTCACCGTCGTCAGCGCCTACGTCCCGACCGGCGGCGTGGGCAGCCCGAAGCAGGACGACAAGATGGCCTTCCTCGCCGCGATGGACGAGCGGATGGCCCAGCTGGCCGCCGCGCCGGACGCGCTGGCCCTCGTCACCGGTGACGTCAACGTCTGCCACCGGGAGGCCGACCTGAAGAACTGGCGCGGGAACCGGACCAAGGCGGGGTTCCTCCCGGAGGAGCGCGCCCACCTCGACGCCTGGACGGCCAGCGGCTGGACCGACGTCGTCCGGGCTCAGCACCCCGGTGAGGACGGCCCGTACTCCTGGTGGTCCATGCGCGGCAAGGCCTTCGACACCGACACGGGCTGGCGCATCGACCTGCAGCTGGCCACCGCCGCGCTCGCCGAGCGGGCCGCCGCGGTCGGCGGCGCCGTCGTGGACCGCGCCCCCAGCTGGGGCGAGCGCGTCAGCGACCACGCACCGGTGGTGGTCGGGTACTCGAGGTGAGGCGACGCGCGCGCCCGACGGTCGGCGCGGCAGTAGTGTCGATCTATGGCGGGTGATGCCGCGGCTGTGGTCGCGATCGGCGGAGGGGCCGTCGTGGCCTGCCGCACGTTCGAGCGCACCGCCGAGTCCGTCGGCGCGGCCCGGCTGCACCTCGAGGACGTCCTGGTCGCGCACGGAGTCACGGACCGCGACACCGTCGAGGCGGCGGTGCTGCTGGTCTCCGAGCTGGGGACCGACGTCCTCCAGCACGGCCGGTGGCCGGACTTCAGCGTCACGGTCACCCTGAGCGCCTCCAGCCTGCAGGTCAGCCTCGAGACAGCCGCGCAGCAGGCGCCAGCGGCTCCGCGCCCGCTCCCGAGCGCCGCCGAGGGCTCGCCGCGGGCCCCCGCGCCGGAGCTCAGGAGCGACGGCGTGCCGGACCTCGCACCGCACTCGCGCACCATCGTCGAGATGGTCGCCGACAGCTGGGACGTGCGGGCGGCACCCCGCTCGAGGACCGCCTGGTTCCGGCTGTTCCGCTGAGGACGTCCCCCGCGTGACCGCCGCCACCACGCCGGTGGGACGCTGCGTCGATGAGCACCACGAACGAGGCCCCGCCCTCCGACACCCGGCGCACCTTCTTCGGCCACCCGCGGATGCTCGCGAACCTCTTCAGCGTCGAGCTGTGGGAGAGGTTCTCCTACTACGGCATGCAGGGGATCCTCCTCTACTACATGTACTACACGGTCGCCGACGGTGGCCTGGCGATCGACCGCGCCATTGCCACCGGGCTCGTCGGGGCCTACGGCGGGGGCGTCTACCTCTCGACCATCCTCGGGGCCTGGCTGGCCGACCGGCTCCTGGGCTCCGAGCGGGTGCTGTTCTTCTCGGCGATCCTCATCATGCTGGGGCACATCTGTCTGGCGGTGCTCCCCGGTGCCCTCGGCCTCACCATGGGCCTGGTCCTGGTGGGGGTCGGCTCCGGCGGCCTGAAGGCCAACGCCACCTCGCTCGTCGGCACCCTCTACGCCGAGGGTGACGACCGCCGCGACGCCGGGTTCTCGATCTTCTACATGGGCGTCAACATCGGCGCGCTCGTCGGCCCGCTCGCCACCGGCTGGCTGCAGGTGAACGGCGGCTTCCACCTCGGGTTCGGTGCCGCGGCGGTCGGCATGGCGCTGGGACTGACGCAGTACGCGCTGACCCGCAAGAACCTGCCGTCGGCGGCCCACGACGTCACGAACCCGCTGCCACGGGACCGCTACGTGCGGTGGATCGGCATCGGCGCCGCGGCGCTGGGCGTCGTGGCGCTCCTGCTCGTCACCGGGCTGGTCGACGCCGGCAACCTCGACACCGTGATGGCCTCCGTGGCCATCGTCGCCTCGGTCGTCTACTTCGTGGTGATCCTGCGCAGCGCCCGGATCAACGCCACCGAGCGCAGCCGGGTGATCTCGTTCATCCCGCTGTACCTCGCGTCGGTGGTCTTCTGGGCGCTGTTCCAGCAGCAGTTCACGGTCGTCGCCATCTACTCCGAGCAGAGCCTGAACCGCACCGTCCTCGGGTGGACCATGCCGCCGAGCTGGGTGCAGTCCATCAACCCGGTGTTCATCATCGTCTTCGCCGGGGTCTTCGCCGCGGTCTGGACCAAGATGGGTCCGCGCCAGCCGAGCTCGCCGCTGAAGTTCGCCGCGGGGCTGGTGGTCATGGGCTTGGCCTTCCTGGCGTTCATCCCCTTCTCCGGCGGCGGGCCCAACACCACCCCGCTGCTGGCGCTCGTCGGCATCCTGTTCCTGTTCACCATGGCGGAGCTCTTCCTCTCCCCGATCGGCCTGTCGGTCGCCACCAAGCTGGCGCCGGAGGCCTTCCGGACGCAGATGGTGGCGCTGTTCTTCCTGTCCGTCTCGGTCGGCACCACGCTCGCGGGGATCCTCGCGGGCTACTACAGCACCGACGCCGAGGTGCCCTACTTCTCCTTCATCGGCATCACGGCCATCGTCGTCGGGGTGGCGCTCGCGGTGGCCACGCCCAGGGTGAAGCGGCTCATGGCCGGGGTGCGCTGACGCCACCCTGGCCCCTCCCACCGCAACTCGCGCGCGAATCGCGGTGGGAGGGGGCAGCCGCACCGCAGCTCGCGCGCGAAACGCGGTCCGGGAAGGGTCAGCGCAGGCGGTGGGCCGAGCGGGACGGGACGGCCAGGTAGAACGCCGGCTCCGGGTGCCCGGCGTCGGCCGCTGCCGAGCGCGCAGCGGTCTCGACCGCCTCGACGTCGCCGGAGCGCACCAGGGCGATGGCCGAGCCGCCGAAACCCCCGCCGGTCATCCGCGCCCCGAGCGCCCCGGCGGACAGCGCGGCGTCGACCGCGGTGTCCAGCTCGGGGGAGGAGATCTCGTAGTCGTCGCGCATCGACGCGTGCGAGGCGGTGAGCACCGGGCCGATGGCCCCGATGTCGTCGGCCGAGGCGCCGCGCAGCAGCTCCACCACCCGCCGCACCCGCCGGGTCTCCGTCAGGACGTGCCGGACCCTGCAGCGTGCGACGTCGTCCTCCAGCGCGGAGAGGGTCTCCTCGTCGGCGGCCGCGCTCTCGTCGTCACCGAGCGGACCGGGCTCGTCGGAGGTGCCGCCCGTCGGGCCTGCCAGCGAGGCGAGGTGCTCCACGCCGAGGGTGGTCGCCGCCGCCTCGCACGTCGCGCGGCGATCCCCGTACTCACCGCCCGCGTGGGAGTGCTTCGCCCGGGTGTCCATGACGAGCAGCACCAGGCCCGCCCGGGCGAGGTCGAACGGCACCTGCTCCACGGTGGAGTCCGCGGTGTGCAGCAGCAGCGCGCTCCCCTCCTCGGTGCGCAGCGCCGCCGCCTGGTCCATGCCGCCGGTCGGCGCTCCGGCGACGTCGTTCTCCGCGCGCACGCAGCGCTGCGCCAGGACGGCGCGCCCCTGGTCGTCGTGGGGCAGCTCGGCCAGGTCGGCCGCAGCCACGGCGACCGCGCACTCCAGGGCCGCGGAGCTCGACAGCCCGGCGCCGATCGGCACGGTGGAGGCGAAGGCGGCGTCGACCCCGGTGGCCGCGGCGTCGTACGGCGGGCCGCCCTCGCGCAGGGCCCACAGCACCCCCGCCGGGTAGGCGGCCCAACCCTGCGGGGTGCCCGGGCCCACGCCGGACAGCGACCCGGACCACCGGGCGTCCTCCTCCCCGAGGTCGGAGGCGGACAGGAGGTGGATCTCCTCGTCGTCGCGGCGGCGCAGCGCCACCACGGTTACCTGCGGCAGCGCCATCGGGAGCACCGGACCGCCGTTGTAGTCCAGGTGCTCACCGATCACGTTGACCCGACCGGGCGCCGCCCACACCCCCTCGGGCTCCCCGCCGAAGGCGTCGGTGAACGCCGCCACCAGGGCGTCGACGTCGGGCACCTGCGCGGCCGCGCCAGCCCGCTCGTGCGCGGCGCCGCTCATGACGCCACCGCCCGCAGCCGCTCAGCGATCCGCTCCGGCGTGGTGTCGTTGACCCACGCCCCGGCGCCGGACTCCGAGCCCGCCAGGTACTTCAGCCTTCCCGGCGCGCGCAGGATCGAGAAGACCTGCAGGTGCAGGCGGCCCAGCTCGCGGCCCTCGCCGACCGGGGCCTGGTGCCACGCGGAGATGTACGGCAGCCGGTCCACGCCGTCGAAGTACCGGTCGAGCCGGCGCAGCAGCTCGCGGTAGAGCACCGCCAGCTCGGCGCGCTCGCCCTCGTCGAGGTCGGCGAGGTCGGCGACGTCGCGGTGGGGCGCCAGCTGCGCCTCGACCGGCCAGCGGGCGGCCACCGGCACGAACGCGGTCCAGCGCTCACCGGAGAGCACCACCCGCGTGCCGGCGCGCCGCTCGGCGGCGACGACGTCCGCCAGCAGCGAGCGCCCGGTCGCGTCGCGGTGCGCCGCGGCCTGCCGCAGCTGTGCGGCGAGACGGGGCGCGGGCTCGGGGTAGGCGTAGATCTGCCCGTGCGGGTGGGCGAGCGTCACGCCGATCTCCTCGCCCCGGTTCTCGAAGGGGAACACGTGCTTCACCCCGGCCAGCGCCGAGAGCTGCGCGGTGCGGTCGGCCCAGGCCTCCACCACGGTGCGCACCCGGCTGACCGGCTGGGAGGCCAGCGACGCGGTGTGGTCGGAGGTGAACACCACGACCTCGCACGCCCCCACGGCCGGGCGTTCCACGAACAGCTCCTCGCCGTCCAGGGCGGCCGGCCCGTCCTGCGCGAGCGCCGTGCCGGCCCCGGCGTAGGACGGGAAGCGGTTGCCGAAGACGGCGACGTCGTAGTCGTCGGCGGGGATCTCCGTCGGCGGCCCGCCGGCCGGGGTGGGGCACAGCGGGCACTGGTCGGCCGGCGGCTTGTAGGTGCGGTCCATGCGGTGCGCGGCCAGGGCCACCCACTCGCCGGTGAGGACGTCGTAGCGCATCGTCGAGGTCGTCGCGACGGGCGGGAGGTCGCGGCCGTCCACCAGCTCTCGCGTCCTGGAGCCGTCGGCGTAGCCGGGCGAGTCGTCGTAGTAGACCAGCTCACGGCCGTCGGCCAGCTCGGTCTCGGTGCGGCGCACGCCAGCGCTGGCGAGCGAGGGGCTCTGGTCCCGGGTGGTCACGAGGCGTCCTCGGTGTCGGTGCTGCACAGGGTCGGTGGGGGAGGCGCGGCGCGGCGCCCTCACCGCTGGGTCCGGCCAACGTATCGCTGAGCGATGGTCACCGCCGCCAGCAGGTCGCCCGGGCGCCCGCCTCGCCGGCAGCGACCGTCCCGGGTGGTTTGATGTTGCCCGTGTCCAAAGCTCCCTCGATCCCAGCGGCGGACCCGGCAGGCACCCTCCACCGTCGCCCCCGCCTCCTCTCCGGGATGCAGCCCACCGCCGACTCCCTCCACCTCGGGAACTACCTGGGGGCGCTGCGGCACTGGGTGGAGCTGCAGGAGGGCGCCGACGCGACGTTCTTCGTGGCCGACCTCCACTCCCTCACGCTGCCCCAGGACCCGGAGACGCTGCGGGAGCGCACCCGCCGCGTGGCCGCCCAGTACCTCGCGGCCGGGATCGACCCGGAGCGCTCCACGGTGTTCGTCCAGTCGCACGTGCTCGAGCACGCCCAGCTCGCCTGGGTGCTCCAGTGCCTCACCGGGTTCGGCGAGGCGTCCCGGATGACGCAGTTCAAGGACAAGGCCTCGCGCGACGGTGACGGCTCCGGCAACGTCGGGCTGTTCGCCTACCCCGTGCTCCAGGCGGCGGACATCCTCGTCCACGACCCGGACAGGGTGCCGGTGGGCGAGGACCAGCGCCAGCACCTCGAGCTGACCCGCACCCTCGCCCAGCGGTTCAACCACCGCTACGGCGCAGCGCTCTCGGTGCCCGAGCCGCACATCGTCGGCGGGACGGCGAAGATCACGGACCTGCAGAGCCCCGAGGCGAAGATGAGCAAGTCGTCCGCCAGCCAGTCCGGGGTCCTGCACCTCCTCGACAGCCCGAAGGTCATGGCGAAGAAGGTCCGCTCCGCGGTCACCGACACCGGCCGCGAGATCGTCCACGACCGCGCGACCAAGCCCGGCGTGAGCAACCTGCTCGACATCCACAGCGCGCTGTCCGGGGTCCCGGTGGACACGCTCGTCGACCGCTTCGCGGGCCGCGGCTACGGGGACCTGAAGGTCGAGGTCGCCGAGGTCGTCACCGACGTCCTCGGTCCGGTCCGTGACCGCGCGCTGACGCTGCTCGAGGACCCGGGGGCCCTCGACGAGATGCTGGCCGACGGGGCGGAGCGCGCGCGGGCCACGGCCTCGGCCGTCGTCGCTCGGGTCACCCAGCGCCTCGGTCTGCTGCCCGTCCCCGGCACCGCCGCGCCCGAGGCCAGCGCCGCGCCCGACAGCGTCGGCAGCGCCCGATGAGCGCCGACGACGTCCCGGAGCACGAACGCATCCCGGCGGTGGAGAACATGGCCGCCGCCGCCGCGATGTCCGACACCGGTCGGGAGAGCACCTTCGTCGGGGGGAGGTCGGGGCGCATCGGGGTCGCGATCCCCATCCCCTCGCCCCTGGACAGCCTGCTGGTCGAGCGGAGGGCGTCCACCGGGGACCCCCTCGCGTGGTCCATCCCCCCGCACGTCACGCTCGTGCCGCCGCAGGAGATCGCCGACCACGTGCTGCCCGAGGTCAGCGACCACCTCGCCGCCGTGGCGCAGCGCACCGAGCCGTTCACCATCCGCCTGCACGGCACGGACACGTTCCGTCCGGTCTCGCCGGTGGTGTTCGTGGCGCTCGCCGACGGGGCCGAGCAGGTCGCCGCCCTCGAGCAGGTGGTGCGGGCCGGGGTCCTCGGCTCGGACCGGGCGTTCCCCTTCCACCCTCACGTCACGCTGGGGCACGGGGTCAGCGACGCCGAGATGGACCGCGTCGCCGACGAGATGGCGGGCTTCGACGTGAGCTTCGAGGTCGCGGCCCTGCGGGTGTACCGCTACGGGGCGGACGGCAGGTGGCACCCGCTCGCGGACCACTGCCTCGGCCGCCACTGACCTCGGCCCGCCTCGTGCGGGCCCGGGCGCTCAGATCTTGCGCGTCAGCAGCGCTTGCTTGACCTCGGCGATGGCCTTGGTGACCTCGATGCCGCGGGGGCACGCCTCGGTGCAGTTGAACGTGGTGCGGCAGCGCCACACGCCCTCGCGGTCGTTCAGGACCTCGAGGCGGACGTCGGAGCCCTCGTCGCGGCTGTCGAAGATGAAGCGGTGGGCGTTGACGATCGCCGCCGGGCCGAAGTACTGGCCGTCGGTCCAGAACACCGGGCACGAGGAGGTGCAGGCCGCGCACAGGATGCACTTGGTCGTGTCGTCGAAGCGCTCGCGGTCCTCCTGGGACTGGATGCGCTCCTTCGTCGGCTCGTGGCCGCTGGTGATGAGGAACGGCATCACCTCGCGGTAGGACTGGAAGAACGGCTCCATGTCCACGACCAAGTCCTTCTCCACCGGCAGTCCCTTGATGGCCTCGACGGTGATGGGGCGCGACGGCTCGAGGTCGCGCAGCAGCGCCTTGCACGCCAGGCGGTTGCGCCCGTTGATGCGCATGGCGTCCGAGCCGCAGACCCCGTGGGCGCAGGACCGGCGGAACGTCAGGGTCCCGTCGATCGTCCACTTGATCTTGTGGAGCGCGTCGAGGACCCGGTCGGTGCCGAGCATCGTCAGCGGGTAGTCCTCCCAGTGCGGCTCGTCGTCGACCTCGCCGTTGAAGCGGCGCACGCGCAGCGTGACGTCGATGGTGGGCACGCCGCCCATCGACGAGCCGGAGCTCGAGGTGGACTCGTCCGCGGCGTTGGTCCCCGCGCTCGCGCCGGGGCTCTCCGAGGTGACCGTCGACATCAGTACTTGCGCTCCATCGGCTTGTAGCGGGTCTCGACGACGGGCTTGGTGTCCAGGCGGATGCCGTCACGGCCCTCCGCGTCGAGCGTGCGGTACGCCATCGTGTGGCGCATGTAGTTCACGTCGTCGCGCTGGGGGTAGTCCTCGCGGTAGTGGCCGCCGCGCGACTCCTTGCGCTCCAGGCAGCCGGCGACGACGACGGTGGCCAGCTCGAGCAGGAACCCGAGCTCGATGGCCTCGAGGAGGTCGGTGTTGTACCGGTTCCCCTTGTCCTGCACCGAGACCAGCGTGTAGCGCTCCCGGAGCCCCTCGATGTCGGTCATCGCCTGCTTCAGGGACGCCTCGCTGCGGAAGACCTGGGCGTTGGCGTCCATCGTCTCCTGCAGCGCGGTCCGGATCTCCGAGACGCGCTCGGTACCGGTGGCGGCGCGCATGCCCTCGACGAGCGCGACGACGTCCGCCTCGGCGTTCTCGGGCAGCTCGGGGTAGTCGGCGACGGTCTCCGCGTACCTCGACGCCGCGATGCCGGCCCGGCGACCGAACACGTTGATGTCCAGGAGGGAGTTGGTGCCGAGGCGGTTCGAGCCGTGGACCGAGACGCACGCGACCTCGCCGGCCGCGTAGAGGCCGGGGATGACGGTGTCGTTGTCGGCGAGCACCTCCGCCTCGACGTTCGTCGGCACCCCGCCCATGGCGTAGTGGGCCGTCGGGTACACCGGCACCGGCTCCGTGTAGGGCTCGACGCCGAGATAGGTGCGGGCGAACTCGGTGATGTCGGGGAGCTTCGCGTCGATGTGCGCGGGCTCCAGGTGCGTGAGGTCGAGGTAGACGTAGTCCTTGTTCGGTCCGGCGCCGCGGCCCTCACGGACCTCCAGGGCCATCGATCGGGCCACGATGTCGCGCGGGGCGAGGTCCTTGATGGTGGGGGCGTAGCGCTCCATGAAGCGCTCGCCGTCGGCGTTGCGCAGGATGCCGCCCTCGCCGCGGGCCGCCTCCGACAGGAGGATCCCGAGGCCCGCCAGGCCCGTCGGGTGGAACTGGAAGAACTCCATGTCCTCCAGGGGGATGCCGCGGCGGAACGCCACCCCCATGCCGTCACCGGTGAGGGTGTGGGCGTTGGAGGTGGTCTTGTAGACCTTGCCGGCGCCGCCGGTGGCGAGCACCACCGACTTGGCACGAAAGACGTGGACCTCCCCGGTCGCCAGCTCGTAGGCGACCACGCCCGCGGTGGTGCGGGGGCCGCCCTCCTCGACCGGGTCGTTGAGGAGGAGGTCGAGGACGTAGAACTCGTTGAAGAACTCCACCTCGTGCTTGACGCACTGCTGGTAGAGCGTCTGGAGGATCATGTGCCCGGTGCGGTCGGCGGCGAAGCACGAGCGGCGCACGGCGGCCTCGCCGTGGTTGCGCGTGTGGCCGCCGAAGCGGCGCTGGTCGATCCGGCCCTCGGGCGTGCGGTTGAAGGGCAGGCCCATCTTCTCGAGGTCGAGCACGGCGTCGACGGCCTCGCGGCACATCACCTCGGCGGCGTCCTGGTCCACGAGGTAGTCACCGCCCTTGACGGTGTCGAAGGTGTGCCACTCCCAGTTGTCCTCCTCGACGTTGGCCAGGGCGGCGCACATGCCGCCCTGCGCCGCGCCGGTGTGGGAGCGCGTGGGGTAGAGCTTCGTCAGCACGGCGGTGCGCGAGCGCTGCCCGGACTCGATGGCAGCGCGCATCCCGGCGCCGCCCGCGCCGACGATCACGACGTCGTAGCTGTGGGTCTGCATCTGGGGGGTCCTCTGGTCAGCGCGGGTCGGTGGTCGGTGTCGGTCGGTGTCGGTCGGTGACTGCCGGTCGTCCCTCCGGGCGGAGGGTCAGCCCAGCGGGGTGCCGGCGGACGTCGTGGCGCACATCGCCGGCACGAGCGCCGGGTCCGCGCCGGCGGGGCACGGGTCGAACGTGAAGATCACGAGGGTGCCGAGCACGATGGTGAAGACGCACGCGGCGTAGGTGAAGCCCTTGAGCCACAGGCGCACGGCGGTCTTCGTCGCGTAGTCGTTGATGATCGTCCGCACGCCGTTGGTGCCGTGCAGCATGGCCAGCCACAGCATGGCGAGGTCCCAGACCTGCCAGAACGGGGACGCCCACTTGCCCGCGACGAACCCGAAGTCCACCTGCTCGATGCCCTCGCCGAGCATGAGGTTGACGAAGAGGTGGCCGAAGATGAGCACCACGAGGAGCGTGCCGGAGAGCCTCATGAAGACCCACGCGTACATCTCGTAGTTGCTGCGCGTGGGCTTGTTGCGCACGTAGGGCGAGCGCGGGTGCGAGATCGCGGGGGACTGCGGCACCGTGCCGGGCGTCGAGGCGCCACCGGACGGGGCGGGGACGGTGGTGGTCATCAGACGATTCCAAACCAGGCGATCGCGAAGTGGCGGATGGCGAAGGGGATGAACAGCAGGGTCACCAGGCCCAGCACGACGTAGAACATCGAGCGCTGGTACCGGGCACCCTTGTCCCAGAAGTCGACGAGCATGATGCGGATGCCGTTGAACGCGTGGAAGAGCACGGCACCCACCAGCCCGGCCTCGCCCAGGGCCACCACCGGGTTCTTGTAGGTGCTGATGACCGCGTCGTACGCCTCGGGGGACACGCGCACCAGCGAGGTGTCCAGCACGTGGGTCAGCAGGAAGACGAAGATGAGCACGCCGGTGATGCGGTGCCCCACCCAGGACCACATCCCCTCGCGGCCGCGGTACAGCGTGCCGCGGGGCCCGGTGATCGCGGGGACGCGGACGCGAGAGGCCTTCTTGCCCGTGCTGCCGGTCGGGGCCGAGGTCTTCGACTGGTCCTTGGTCGTGAGCGCCACGTCGTGGTCTCCTTTGCGCCGCCGGGCAGGTGCGGTCGGTCGGTACCCGTGGGAGGTGATGGTAGTCGTCGGAGGCCCGGGAGTCGCCCCTGCTCGCGCCCCTGCGCGCGAGAGTGAGCAAAGCCTCATCCGTCGGGAGGCTGTGCCAGGGTTCGCGCATGTCTGACGCGCCGCTGGACCGCTCGGGTACCTCCGCCCCCGGTTCGGCCTCTCCCGCCGGACGGCCGACGTCCTCCTCCCCGTCGCCGTCGGCCGCCTCGCAGGCGGGCCCGATCGACGGCTTCGCCGCGGTGGTGCCCGCGGGGGGCACCGGGACCCGGCTGTGGCCGCTGTCGCGCGCCGGGGCGCCGAAGTTCCTGCACGACCTCACCGGGACCGGGCGGACCCTCCTCCAGGGGACCGTCGACCGCATGGGGCCGCTCTGCGGGGCCGGCCGGCTGCTCGTGGTGACGGGGCGGGCGCACGAGGGAGCGGTCCGTTCCCAGCTGCCGCAGCTCACCGGCCGCGACCTGGTGCTGGAGCCCTCGCCGCGGGACTCGATGGCGGCGATCGGGCTCGCGGCGGCCGTGCTCGCCCGGCGCGAGGGCGACGACGTCGTCGTCGGGTCGTTCGCGGCCGACCACCTCATCGCCGACACCCCGGGCGAGGCCCCCTTCGCCGAGGTGGTGCGCCAGGCCGTGGTGACCGCGCGCACCGGCGCCGTGGTCACCATCGGGATCGCCCCCACCGCGCCCTCCACGGCCTTCGGCTACATCGAGGCGGGCGAGCCGCTGGCGGTCCCCGGAGCGCCGCTGGCCTCCCGCGTGACGTCCTTCGTGGAGAAGCCGGACGCCGCCACCGCGGACGCCTACCTCGCCTCCGGGCGCTACCGCTGGAACGCCGGGATGTTCGTGGCGCGGGCGGGCGTGCTGCTGGAGCACCTGGCGCAGCAGGCGCCGACGCTGGCCGAAGGCCTCGCCCGCATCGCCGACGCGTGGGACACCCCTGCGCGCGGCGAGGTGCTCGACGCGACGTGGTCGACGCTGCTGAGGATCGCCATCGACCACGCCATCGCCGAGCCCGTGGCGGCCGCCGGGGGCGTCGCCGTGGTCGCGGGGGCCTTCGGCTGGGACGACGTGGGCGACTGGGACTCCCTCACCGAGCTGCTGCACCGGGCGTCAGCCCCGGCGTCGGGGGCGGGGCCGGCGACGGATCCCGTGGTGGTCCTCGGTGACGCCTCCGAGGTCCGCGCCGAGCAGGGCTCCTCGGGGCTGGTGGTCTCCGGCGCAGGCCGGGCGATCTCCGTCGTCGGCATCCCCGACGCGGTGGTCGTCGACACCCCCGACGCGCTGCTGGTCACCACCCGTGCCCACGCGCAGCACCTCAAGGAGGTCGTCGGCGGGTGGCGCGCGGCGGGGCGCGCCGACCTCCTGTAGTCCCTCACCGCGCCGGTCCCGGCGCCCGGCGCTCCCGTCGCGGGGGCGGCGGCCTACCCTCCGTCGGGACGGAAGGACACGCCCTGAACGCCCCACGAACCATCCCGCCCGACGAGCCGAGCGCCCGCGTCCCCGAGCTCCTCGCGTCCCACCTCCCCGCGATGGTGGCGCTGCGCCGTGACGTCCACGCCCACCCGGAGCTGAGCCGCTGCGAGCACCGCACCACCGACGTCGTCGTGCGGGCGCTGCGCGGCGCGGGGCTCTCTCCGCGGTTGCTGCCCGGCACGGGGCTGCTGTGCGACGTCGGCGGCGACGCCCCCCGAGTGGCGCTGCGCGCCGACATCGACGCGCTGCCCCTGCAGGAGTCCACGGGTCTGTCCTTCTCCTCCACGGTGGCGGGGACCGCGCACGCCTGCGGGCACGACGTCCACACCGCGGCCGTCCTCGGCGCCGGGCTCGTGCTGGCGGACCTCCACGCGGCGGGCGAGCTGCCGTCGCCGGTGCGGCTGGTCTTCCAGCCTGCCGAGGAGGCGACCCCCGGCGGGGCCATCGACGTCGTGGGGGCCGGCGGGCTCGACGGCATCGATCGGATCTTCGGCGTCCACTGCGACCCCCATCTGGAGGTGGGCCGGGTCGGCCTCGTCGTGGGACCCCTGACCGCGGCGTTCGACAAGCTCAAGGTGACCCTCAGCGGGCCCGGCGGGCACACGTCCCGCCCGCACCTCACCGCCGACCTGGTCTTCGCCCTCGCCAAGGTCATCACCGAGACGCCCGCGGTGCTCTCGCGGCGACTGGACCCCCGTGCGGGGGCGTCGATGGTGTGGGGGCAGGTCGAGGCCGGCGGTGCCGCGAACGCCATCCCGCCCCACGGCGTGGCCCGCGGCACGCTGCGCTGCCTCGACGTGGACGCCTGGCGGCGCGCCGGGGACATCATGTCCGCGGCCATCACGGAGATCGTCGCCCCCTACGGCGTCGACGCGCACGTCGACCACGAGCGCGGGGTCCCCCCGGTGGTCAACGACGAGGGCTCCGTCGAGGCCTTCGACGACGCGGCGCGCGCCCTCATCGGGCCGGACGCCGTGGTCCAGACCGACCAGAGCCTCGGCGGGGAGGACTTCGCCTGGTACCTGCAGCACACCAGGGGGGCCATGGCGCGCGTGGGCGTGCGGGCGGAGGGCGCCGCGCCCACCGACCTGCACCGCGGTGACTTCGACCCCGACGAGAGCGCCGTCGGGATCGCCGCCGCCCTCCTGGCAGGCGCCGCGCTCCGACCGCTCGAACCCTGACCCTGGGTGAGCCGTGCGCCCGATCGGTGGCGCAAGGTTGCGATCCGGTGACGAACTCCGAGGACCGGCACCTGCCGCTCCGCGCGGGCTCCTACCCTTCGGTGGGCGCGGCGGAGCAGCCGGCGAGGCCCAGAAGACGAAGCAGCAACGGTGGAGGACACGTGAAGAGCAGGTACGGGGCGCTCGCCCTGGTGGGGTCGCTGGCGATCGCGGTGGCCGGGTGCGGATCCGCGCCGGAGGAGTCGGCGTCGGAGAGCTCACCCGCGTCGGGGTCCAAGGGCTCGGACTACCTGGGATGCATGGTCTCGGACGCGGGCGGTTTCAACGACCAGTCGTTCAACGAGTCCGGCTACAAGGGCCTCCAGTCCGCCGAGGAGCAGCTCGGCATCAAGACCAAGGTCGCGGAGTCGAAGGACGAGGGGGCCTACACGCCCAACCTCGACAGCCTCGTCTCCGCCGGGTGCAACCAGATCGTCACCGTCGGCTTCCTGCTGGCCGACGCCACCGGGGAGGCGGCGACCGCCAACCCCGACACGGACTTCGCCCTCGTGGACGCGGAGACGGCAGAGCCGATGGACAACGTCAAGCCGCTGCTGTTCGACACCGCCCAGGCCGCCTACCTCGCCGGGTACGCCGCCGCCGCGGTCAGCGAGACCGGGACCGTGGCCACGTGGGGCGGGGTAAAGCTCCCGCCGGTCACCATCTTCATGGACGGCTTCGTCGAGGGCGTGCAGAAGTACAACGAGGACAAGGGCGAGGACGTCCAGGTGCTCGGCTGGGACGAGGCGGCCCAGGACGGGCAGTTCACCGGCGACTTCGAGGACGTCTCCAAGGGCCAGAACACGACGAACAACCTCATCAACGCGGGCGCCGACGTCATCCTCCCCGTCGCCGGGCCCGTCGGCACGGGTGCGC
>JARICT010000081.1 GCA_029257185.1 Quadrisphaera sp. | reverse complement strand
GAGGGAGACGCGGCATGGCCGGGCAGAAGATCCGCATCAGGCTCAAGTCATACGACCACGAGGTCATCGACAGCTCGGCGCGCAAGATCGTCGACACCGTCACGAACGCCGGCGCCACCGTCGTCGGTCCGGTGCCGCTGCCCACGGAGAAGAACGTCTTCGTGGTCATCCGGTCGCCCCACAAGTACAAGGACAGCCGGGAGCAGTTCGAGATGCGCACCCACAAGCGGCTGATCGACATCATCGATCCGACGCCGAAGGCGGTCGACTCGCTCATGCGCCTCGACCTGCCGGCGGACGTCAACATCGAGATCAAGCTCTGAGAGGGGAGCGACAATGAGCAGGACAGCCCCCCGTGTCCTCACGGGGCTCCTCGGGAACAAGCTCGGCATGACCCAGGTGTGGGACGACTCCGGCGTCATGGTCCCCGTGACCGTCGTCGCCGTGCCGACCAACGTCGTCACCCAGGTGCGCACGCCGGAGCGCGACGGGTACGCCGCCGTCCAGCTGGCGTTCGGCCAGGTCGACCCGCGTCGTGTGAACCAGCCCGAGGCTGGTCACTTCGCTGCCGCCGGGGCCACTCCCCGTCGCACCGTGGGCGAGCTCCGGACGGTCGACGCGGGCGAGTACTCGCTCGGCCAGGAGCTCACGGCCGAGACCTTCTCCGCCGGGCAGGTCGTCGACGTCGTCGGCACCACCCGCGGCAAGGGCACCGCTGGAGTCATGAAGCGGCACGGCTTCCACGGGGTCAGCGCCAGCCACGGCGCCCACCGGAACCACCGCAAGCCCGGCTCGATCGGCGGGGCCTCGACCCCGGGTCGTGTCTTCAAGGGCATGAAGATGGCGGGGCGCATGGGCAACGAGCGCCAGACCACGCAGAACTTGACGGTGCACTCCGTCGACGCCGCTCGCGGGCTCGTGCTCGTGCGGGGACCGATCCCCGGTTCCCGCGGCGCCGTCGTGATGCTCAAGACCGCGGTGAAGTCCGCTGAGGAGGCCTGAGATGGCGACGACGTACTCGAGCGCGCGCGCCGGCCAGAGCCGGAGCGTGAAGGTCTCCGGCTCCGGCTCGTCCGTGGAGCTGCCGGGCGCGATCTTCGACGCCCGCACGTCCAACCCGCTGCTGCACCAGGTGGTCGTCGCCCAGCTGGCGGCCGCGCGGCAGGGCACGCACGACACGAAGTCCCGGGGGGAGGTGCGAGGCGGTGGTCGCAAGCCCTACAAGCAGAAGGGCACGGGCCGTGCCCGTCAGGGATCCATCCGCGCACCGCAGTACGCCGGAGGAGGGGTCGTCCACGGCCCCACCCCGAGGGACTACGGGCAGCGCACCCCGAAGAAGATGAAGGCTGCAGCGCTCCGCGGCGCGCTCTCCGACCGGGCGCGGGCGGGCCGCATCCACGTGGTCGAGGGCTTCGTGGAGTCGACCGTCCCGTCCACGAAGGCCGCCCTCGGTCTGCTGAAGAGCCTGGTGACGTCCTCGACGTCCACCCGGATCCTCGCGGTGATCGCCCGGGGGGACGAGGTCTCCTGGAAGAGCCTGCAGAACGCGCCGTCGGTCCACCTGCTGCGCGAGGACCAGCTCAACACGTACGACGTCCTGGTCTCCGACGAGGTCGTCTTCACCACCGAGGCGCTCCACGCCTTCGTCGCCCGGAGCACCGGTACGAGCGAGACCACCACGGAGGAGGAGCGATGAGCACCATCGCCGAGGTCGGGAAGAACCCGCGCGACGTCATCGTCGCGCCGGTCGTCTCCGAGAAGAGCTACGCGTTGATGGATCGCGGTGAGTACACCTTCCTCGTCGATCCGCGCAGCAACAAGACCGAGATCAAGGTCGCCGTCGAGAAGATCTTCAACGTCAAGGTCGAGTCGGTCAACACGCTGAACCGGGTCGGCAAGCGCCGCCGGACGCGCAGCGGCTCGGGACAGCGCAAGTCGACCAAGCGCGCGATCGTCACCCTCCGCGAGGGTTCGATCGACGTCTTCGGGGGAGGGGCCTGACATGGCGATCCGCAACTACAAGCCCACCACGCCCGGACGACGGGGCTCCTCCGTCTCGGACTTCGTCGAGGTGACCCGCGACTTCCCGGAGAAGTCGCTCGTGCGCCCGCTGCCCAAGAAGGGCGGCCGTAACAGCAGCGGTCGGATCACGACCCGGCACCAGGGTGGCGGCCACAAGCGGGCCTACCGCATCGTGGACTTCCGCCGTCACGACAAGGACGGCGTGCCCGCGAAGGTGGCGCACATCGAGTACGACCCGAACCGCACCGCACGCCTCGCCCTGCTCCACTACGTCGACGGCTCGAAGCGGTACATCCTGGCCCCGACGCGCCTGCGCCAGGGGGACATGGTCGAGAACGGTCCCGAGGCCGACATCAAGCCCGGCAACTCCCTGCCGCTGCGCAACATCCCCGTCGGCACGGTGGTCCACGCGGTCGAGCTCCGCCCCGGCGGCGGCGCCAAGATGGCGCGGTCGGCGGGGTCCAGCATCCAGCTGGTCGCTCGCGAGAGCGGCAACGCCCAGCTGCGGCTCCCGTCGGGTGAGGTGCGCGTCGTCGACTCGCGCTGCAGGGCCACGATCGGCGAGGTCGGCAACGCCGAGCAGTCGAACATCTCCTGGGGCAAGGCCGGCCGCATGCGGTGGAAGGGCAAGCGTCCGACCGTCCGCGGCGTCGCGATGAACCCTGTCGACCACCCGCACGGCGGCGGTGAGGGGAAGACGTCCGGTGGGCGTCACCCCGTGAGCCCGTGGGGCCAGGCCGAGGGCCGTACACGCCGTCCCGGCAAGGACAGCGACCGTCAGATCATCCGCCGCCGGCGCACCGGCAAGAAGCGCTGAGAGAGCGAGACAACGCGATGCCACGCAGCCTGAAGAAGGGTCCCTTCGTCGACGACCACCTCACCAAGAAGGTGGACGCCCAGAACGAGAAGGGCACCAAGAACGTCATCCGCACCTGGTCGAGGCGCTCGATGATCGTCCCGGACATGCTGGGGCACACCATCGCGGTGCACGACGGGCGCAAGCACGTCCCGGTGTTCATCAGCGAGTCGATGGTGGGCCACAAGCTGGGCGAGTTCGCGCCCACGCGCACCTTCCGGGGCCACGAGAAGGACGACCGGCGGGGCCGGCGTCGCTGAGACCAGCACGGGGAGCTCGAGGGCTCCTGCAGGCGGGGGTGACCCCGCGCACACACCACCAGAGACAGGCGAGGTAGGACCGATGGCAGAAGCCAGGGCGCAGGCGCGCTACGTACGCGTCACGCCGCAGAAGGCCCGGCGCGTCGTGGACCTCATCCGCGGCCGGCAGACGGTGGACGCGGGAGCTGTCCTGGCGTTCGCCCCGCAGGCCGCGGCCGAGACCGTGGGGAAGGTGCTGGCGAGCGCGGTGGCCAACGCCCGCGTGAAGGCAGACCGTGACAGCGAGCCCTTCGACGAGCAGGAGATGGTCGTCGCCGAGGCCTACGTGGACGAGGGGCCGAGCCTGAAGCGCTTCCGTCCCCGGGCCCAGGGCCGCGCCGGCCGCATCCTCAAGCGCACCAGCCACATCACGGTCGTCGTCGCCCCCCGGGCGCCGCGCGGTACGGCTGCGCGCACGACCAGCAGCAGGAAGGTCTGATCCGTGGGACAGAAGGTCAACCCGAACGGGTTCCGTCTCGGCATCACCACCGACCACCGGTCACGGTGGTTCGCCGACAGCACCAAGGTGGGTCAGCGGTACCGCGACTACGTCAAGGAGGACGTCGCCATCCGGTCGCTCATGTCGAAGGGCATGGACCGGGCGGGCATCGCCAGGGTGGAGATCGAGCGCACGCGCGACCGCGTCCGCGTCGACATCCACACGGCGCGTCCCGGCATCGTCATCGGTCGTCGCGGTGCCGAGGCCGACCGGCTGCGCGGTGAGCTGGAGAAGCTCACCGGCAAGCAGGTCCAGCTCAACATCCTCGAGGTCAAGAACCCCGAGGTGGAGGCACAGCTCGTCGCTCAGGGCATCGCGGAGCAGCTCGCGAGCCGGGTCTCGTTCCGGCGCGCCATGCGCAAGGGCATGCAGACGGCGCAGCGTGCGGGCGCCCAGGGCATCAGGGTCCAGTGCTCGGGTCGTCTCGGCGGGGCTGAGATGTCGCGCTCCGAGTTCTACCGCGAGGGTCGCGTGCCGCTGCACACCCTGCGCGCCAACATCGACTACGGCTTGTACGAGGCGAAGACGACCTTCGGCCGCATCGGCGTCAAGGTGTGGATCTACAAGGGCGACCTCACGCAGCGCGAGCTGGCGGCCCAGCAGGCCGCGGCACCGCGCAGCGGTCGTCCGCCCCGCACCGACCGTCCGGACCGTCCGGCCCGCGGTCGTCGTCCCGAGGGCGAGCAGACCCGCGTGCCCACCGCGGCCAGCGTCGCTCCCGACGGAGCACCAGCGGCGGGAGACCTCACGCCGACCACCCCGACCCCCACGGAGGGCTGAGCCGTGCTGATCCCCCGTAGGCTCAAGCACCGCAAGCAGCACCACCCCACCCGGCGTGGAGCAGCGACCGGTGGCACCGAGGTCTCGTTCGGCGACTACGGCATCCAGGCCGTGGAGCACGCCTACGTGACCAACCGGCAGATCGAGTCGGCCCGTATCGCCATGACGCGCCACATCAAGCGTGGCGGCAAGGTCTGGATCAACATCTACCCGGACCGCCCGATCACCAAGAAGCCGGCCGAGACCCGCATGGGGTCCGGCAAGGGCTCGCCGGAGTGGTGGATCGCCAACGTCAAGCCCGGGCGCGTGATGTTCGAGCTGGCCGGCGTGCCCGAGGACGTGGCGCGCGAGGCGCTGCGCCGGGCCATCCACAAGCTGCCCATGAAGTGCCGTTTCGTCTCTCGTGAGGGGAGCATCGTCTGATGGCCATCGGATCCGAGGGTCTCGCCCCCGCAGACCTGCGCCAGCACGAGGACACCCGCCTCGTCCAGGAGCTCGCCACCGCGAAGGAGGAGCTGTTCAACCTGCGGTTCCAGTCCGCCACGGGACAGCTCGACAACCACGGCCGCCTGCGTGCGGTCCGGCGGGACATCGCCCGCATCTACACGATCATGCGTGAGCGCGAGCTCGGGATCGGAGAGGTCACCGAATGACCACCCAGCCGTCCACCCCCGCGACCGGGACGACCCGTGGCGACCGCAAGACGCGCCGCGGGTACGTCGTCTCGGACAAGATGACCAAGACCCTGGTGGTCGAGGTCGAGGACCGGGTCAAGCACCCCCTCTACGGCAAGGTCATCCGCCGTACCGAGAAGGTCAAGGTCCACGACGAGACCGGTGTCGCCGGTGTCGGGGACCTGATCTCCATCGCCGAGACCCGGCCGCTCTCGGCGACGAAGCGGTGGCGCGTGGTCGAGGTCCTCGAGCGCGCCAAGTGATCGAGCACCCCCAGGCCGGCCCGCACGCCGGGGCCGACCCCCAGTTCCTTCAGGCTCGTCCCCCCGCTCGCCCGTCGAGGGCGGCGCGGGGCGCGGCGAGGACCGATGTGACGTCAGGAGAGAGACAGTGATCCAGCAGGAGTCGCGGCTACGCGTCGCCGACAACACCGGTGCGAAGGAGATCCTCTGCATCCGCGTGCTCGGCGGCTCCGGCCGCCGCTACGCCGGCATCGGTGACGTCATCGTCGCTACCGTCAAGGACGCCATCCCCGGCGGCAACGTCAAGCGCGGTGACGTCGTCAAGGCCGTCATCGTGCGCACCAGCAAGGAGCGTCGTCGCCCCGACGGCTCGTACATCCGCTTCGACGAGAACGCGGCCGTGATCCTCCGCGCCGACGGCGACCCCCGGGGCACCCGCATCTTCGGCCCCGTCGGTCGTGAGCTGCGCGACAAGCGCTTCATGAAGATCATCTCTCTGGCACCGGAGGTGCTCTGACATGGCGTCACACACGAAGCCGGGAACGGCGGCGAAGCTCAACCGCGCCCGACGTCCGAAGCTCCGCATCAAGAAGGGTGACCTCGTCCAGGTCATCACGGGGACGAAGGCGGAGCGCGGTGGCGACCGCGGCAAGACCGGTCGCGTCATCGCGGTCTACCCCGAGCGCTCACGCGTCCTCGTCGAGGGCATCAACCGCATCACGAAGCACGTCAAGCCCGGAGCCACCGCTTCCGGGTCGCGGGCCGGCGGGATCGAGACGCACGAGGCACCCATCCACATCAGCAACGTGGCCCTGGTCGACCCCACGACCAACACCCCGACCCGGGTCCGCGTCCGTACCGAGGTCGTCGAGCGCGACGGGCGGTCCAAGACCGTCCGCACCCGCGTCGCCGTCCGCTCGGGGGAGGACATCTCATGACCACCACCACCGAGACCGAGGCGACCGAGAGCGCCGACGCCGTGCCGGCGACCGCCCCCCGGCTCCGGGAGCGGTACCGCTCCACCATCGCGCCCGCGCTGAAGACCGAGTTCGCGTACGCGAACGTCCACCAGATCCCCGGAGTGGTCAAGGTCGTCGTGAACATGGGCGTCGGGGAGGCGGCTCGTGACGCCAAGCTCATCGACGGCGCCGTGCGCGACCTCGAGACCATCACGGGGCAGCGGCCGGCCGTGACGCGCTCGCGCAAGTCGATCGCCCAGTTCAAGCTGCGCGAAGGCATGCCGATCGGCGCCCACACCACCCTGCGCGGCGCCCGCATGTGGGAGTTCCTCGACCGCTTGATCTCCCTGGCGCTCCCGCGCATCCGCGACTTCCGCGGTCTCAGCCCGCAGCAGTTCGACGGGCGGGGCAACTACACGTTCGGCCTGGACGAGCAGTCGATGTTCCTCGAGATCGACCAGGACCGCATCGACCGGGTCCGCGGCATGGACATCACCGTGGTGACCACCGCGTCCAACGACGACGAGGGCCGCGCCCTGCTGCGCCACCTCGGCTTCCCCTTCAAGGAGAACTGACGTGGCCAAGACAGCCCTGATCATGAAGGCCAACCGCACCCCCAAGTTCAAGGTGCGGGCCTACACGAGGTGCACCCGGTGCGGTCGCCCGCACTCGGTCTACCGCAAGTTCGGCCTCTGCCGCGTGTGCTTGCGCGAGATGGCCCACCGCGGCGAGCTCCCCGGCGTCACCAAGTCCAGCTGGTGACCCCTGATCCGATGAGCACCCGCAACCACACCACCACTGCGCCGCAGGCCGGACGCGTCCACGCGTCCGGGACCACGGCAGGGAGGGCGGCAGCCCGATGACCATGACCGACCCGATCGCGGACATGCTGACGCGTCTGAGGAACGCCAACTCGGCGTACCACGACGACGTCTCGATGCCCTACAGCAAGCTGAAGTCCCGCGTGGCCGACATCCTGCGAGCAGAGGGCTACATCGCCGGCTGGCGCGTGGAGGAGGCCGAGGTGGGCTCGACGCTCGTGCTCGACCTCAAGTTCGGCGCGAGCCGTGAGCGCTCCATCGCGGGCCTGCGGCGCGTCTCGAAGCCAGGGCTCCGCGTGTACGCGAAGTCGACGAACCTGCCCCGTGTCCTCGGCGGCCTCGGCGTGGCGATCCTGTCCACGTCGTCGGGCCTGCTGACGGACCGCCAGGCAGCCAAGCAGGGCGTGGGCGGGGAAGTCCTCGCCTACGTGTGGTGAGGAGCTGACATGTCCCGCATCGGAAGGCTCCCCGTGAGCATCCCCTCCGGCGTCGACGTGACGATCGCTGATCGTGACGTCACCGTGAAGGGCCCCAAGGGCACCCTCGGGCACACCGTCCCCGAGCCGCTCAGCATCGAGCGCGGTGAGTCCGGCGAGCTGCTGGTCACCCGCCCGGACGAGTCCCGGACCTCGAGGTCGCTGCACGGGCTCACCCGCACCCTGCTGGCCAACCTCGTCACCGGGGTGACCGACGGCTACCAGAAGAAGATGGAGATCGTGGGGACCGGGTACCGCGTGCTCGCGCGCGGCTCCGACCTGGAGTTCCAGCTGGGGTTCAGCCACCCGGTGGTCATCGGCGCCCCCGACGGCATCACGTTCGCCGTCGAAGGGCCCACCCGCTTCTCGGTGAGCGGGATCGACAAGCAGCAGGTGGGCGAGATCGCCGCCAACATCCGCCGCCTGCGCCGCCCCGACCCGTACAAGGGCAAGGGCGTCCGCTACGCCGGCGAGCAGATCCGCCGCAAGGTCGGAAAGGCTGGTAAGTAGACCCATGGCTCGAGCAGCACTCGCATCCCGCAACGCCCTGCTGCGCAGGGGAGCGGCGAAGACGGGGACCGCAGCGCGCAAGCGCCGTCACCTCCGGGTCCGCAAGAAGGTCACCGGCACCGCAGAGCGTCCGCGCATGGTCGTCACGCGGTCGGCGCGCCACCTGTACGTCCAGGTCGTCGACGACGCGCGGGGCCACACCCTCGTGGCGGCGTCCACCTTCGAGGCGGACCAGCGCTCGGCGACGGGCGAGAAGACGGACAAGGCGAAGTCGGTGGGCCTGCTCCTCGCGGAGCGGGCCAAGGCCGCCGGGATCGACACGGTCGTCTTCGACCGCGGCGGCAACCGGTACCACGGGCGGATCGCCGCTCTCGCCGACGGCGCGCGCGAGGGTGGGCTGGTCCTGTGACCGGCGCCACCGCCTCGGCGACGCAGCCGACCCGAACCACCATCGAGAGGACCTGACATGCCCGGACCCCAGCGAAAGGGCGGCCCCGCGACGGGCGGGCCCAGCAGCTCCGGCGGCCGCGACGGAGGTCGCGGCGGCCGTGACGGCGGCCGCAGCGGCGGCCCGGCCGGTGACCGCAGCCAGTTCATCGAGCGCGTGGTCACCATCAACCGCGTCTCCAAGGTCGTCAAGGGCGGTCGTCGCTTCAGCTTCACCGCCCTGGTGGTCGTCGGTGACGGCGACGGGACGATGGGTGTGGGCTACGGGAAGGCGAAGGAGGTGCCCGCGGCCATCGCCAAGGGCGTCGAGGAGGCGAAGAAGGAGTTCTTCCGCGTGCCTCGCATCGCCGGCACCATCCCCCACCCCGTCCAGGGCGAGGAGGCCGCAGGCGTCGTCCTGCTGCGGCCCGCGTCGCCCGGTACCGGCGTGATCGCCGGCGGGCCGGTGCGTGCGGTGCTGGAGTGCGCGGGCATCCGCGACGTGCTCAGCAAGAGTCTGGGCAGCTCCAACGCCATCAACATCGTCCACGCCACCGTGGCCGCGCTCCGGGGGCTCGAGCAGCCCGAGGACGTCGCTGCGCGGCGTGGCCTGTCGGTCGAGCACGTGGCTCCGGCAGCGATGCTCCGAGCCCGTGAGGAGGTGGGCGCCTGATGGCCGACCAGCCCACGGCCGCCCCCACCTCGGGCACCCGTCTGCGCGTGACGCAGACGCGGTCCACGATCGGGGGCACGTCGAACCAGCGCGACACGCTGCGCAGCCTCGGGCTCCGACGCATCGGTGCCACGGTCGTCATCGACGACCGGCCCGAGCTCCGCGGCATGGTCAACACGGTGGCCCACCTGGTCGCCGTCGAGGAGGTCCAGTCATGAGCGAGCCCACCACCGACGCCAGCCCCGCTGACGCCGGACGAGTCCTGAAGGTGCACCACCTGCGCCCCGCGAAGGGCGCCAAGACCGCCAAGGTCCGCGTCGGCCGCGGTGACGGGTCCAACAAGGGCAAGACCGCTGGTCGTGGCACCAAGGGCACCTCGGCGCGCTACCAGGTGTCGGCCGCCTTCGAGGGCGGCCAGATGCCGCTGCACATGCGGCTGCCCAAGCTGCGCGGGTTCACCAACCCCTTCAAGGTCGAGTACCAGGTCGTCAACCTCGACCGGCTCTCCGAGCTCTTCCCCGACGGTGGGACGGTGGGCGTCGACGACCTCGTGGCCCGCGGCGCCGTCCGCAAGGGACAGCCCGTCAAGGTGCTCGGCGAGGGCGAGGTGACCGTCAAGATCGCCCTGTCGGTGCACGCCGCCTCCTCCTCGGCGGAGGAGAAGATCACGCAGGCGGGCGGCTCGCTCACCCGGATCTGATCCGCCCCCGACCACCCCGCCCCGCACGACGCCCTCGCCGGTGTTGCGCGGGGCGGCTGTGGTCCGGGCGGGTCGGCGGTAGGGTGACGCAGCGCCGCTGATAGTGATCGCCGACCGCGGGCGATCTGAGCGCGCCGATCATCTGCGGCGCAGCGGCGCCCTGGGCGGCGACGTCCGCGCCACGAGTCGACCGCCACGCGGCGGAGCATGGAGGAGCAGTGCTGTCAGCGTTCGTGCGGGCGTTCAAGACGCCCGACCTGCGGCGCAAGCTGCTGTTCACCCTCGGGGTCATGGCGATCTTCCGCCTCGGCTCTTTCGTGCCCACGCCAGGGGTGAGCTACCGCAACGTCCAGCAGTGCCTGGGCAACCTGGACCAGACCTCGGACCTGCTGGGGCTGGTGAACCTCTTCAGCGGCGGGGCCCTGCTGCAGCTCTCCGTCTTCGCGCTCGGGACCATGCCGTACATCACGGCGTCGATCATCGTCCAGCTCCTGCGGGTGGTGATCCCGAAGTTCGAGGAGCTCCACAAGGAGGGGCCGACGGGGACGGCGAAGCTGACCCAGTACACCCGCTACCTCACGATCGCCCTGGCCGTGCTGCAGTCCACGACCTACGTGGCGGTCGCCCGCAGCGGAAACCTCTTCGGCTCCGCCGACAGCGCGCCGAGCGCCTGCCTGGAGGTCATCCCGAACGACTCCGTGGTGACCCTCGTGCTGATGGTCCTCACGATGACCGCCGGCACCGGCCTCATCATGTGGCTCGGCGAGCTCATCACCGAGAAGGGCATCGGCAACGGGATGTCGTTGCTGATCTTCACGTCCATCGCGGCGACCTTCCCCACGTCCGTGGCCTCGGTCGGCCAGGAGCGGGGACTCCCGACGATGGCGGTGGTCATCGCGGTGTCGCTGCTGATGGTCGCCCTCGTGGTGCTGGTCGAGCAGTCGCAGCGGCGCGTGCCCGTCCAGTACGCCAAGCGGATGGTCGGGCGACGGATGTACGGCGGGACGTCGACCTACATCCCCATGAAGGTGAACATGGCCGGGGTCATCCCCGTCATCTTCGCCTCCTCCCTGCTCTACCTGCCCTCCCTGGCGGCCCAGTTCGGGACCCCCGACGACGCGTGGGTGGCGTGGATCGCCACGCACTTCACCGGTGGGGGCAGCCCGGTCTACGTCATCACCTACTTCCTCCTCATCGTGTTCTTCACGTACTTCTACGTGGCGATCACCTTCAACCCCGAGGAGGTGGCCGACAACATGAAGCGCGTGGGCGGGTTCATCCCAGGCGTGCGTGCCGGCCGGCCCACCGCTGAGTACCTCGACTACGTCCTCACGCGGATCACGCTGCCCGGAGCCCTCTACCTCGGGCTGGTGGCCATCGTCCCGCTGATCGCCCTCGTGGTGGTCGGCGCGAACCAGAACATCCCGCTGGGCGGCACGTCGATCCTCATCGTCGTGGGCGTCGGGCTCGAGACGGTGAAGCAGATCGAGTCCCAGCTGCAGCAGCGCAACTACGAGGGGTTCCTCCGATGAGCATGACGCTCCGTCCGCGCCGTCTGGTGATCCTGGGCCCACCGGGAGCAGGGAAGGGAACCCAGTCGGTCCGCATCGCCGCGGCGATGTCGGTTCCCGCCATCTCCACCGGGGACATCTTCCGCGAGAACGTCAGGTCCGAGACCGAGCTGGGGCTCAGCGCGAAGCGGTTCATGGACGCCGGGGAGTACGTGCCGGACGACGTCACCAACGCGATGGTGGCCGACCGGCTCGCCCAGCCCGACGCGCGGGACGGTTTCGTCCTCGACGGGTATCCCCGCACGTCGGCTCAGGTGGAGCGGCTCGACGAGGTCCTCGAGGCGAGGGGCTCGTCGCTGCAGACCGTCCTGGAGCTCGTCGCCGACGTCGACGAGGTCGTCGCCCGGCTGGTGAGGCGGGCGCAGGAGCAGGGGCGCAGCGACGACGACGAGGACGTGGTGCGACGTCGCCTCGAGGTGTACCGCGAGCAGACCGCGCCGCTGGTCGACGTCTACGCCCGTCGTGGGCTCCTGAGGAGCGTCGACGGCATCGGCGAGGTCGACGAGGTGTCGCAGCGCATCGCCGCGGCGCTCGCGGATCCGCCCGGCACGGACTGAGGTGCCGGCGTGAGGCAGCGGCGGGTGCAGCTCAAGACGCACGAGGAGGTGCGCGTGATGAGACGCGCAGGCCTGGTCGTCGCGCAGGCGCTCGCGGCCGTCAAGGACGCCGCTGTCCCGGGGACCTCCACCGCTGACCTGGACGCCGTGGCCGCCGACGTGATCTCTGCGGCCGGCGCGAGCCCGTCCTTCCTGGGCTACCACGGGTTTCCCGGGGTCATCTGCGCCTCGGTCAACGAGGAGGTCGTCCACGGGATCCCCGGCCCCAGGGTGCTCCGCCCCGGGGACGTCGTCTCCGTCGACTGCGGGGCGATCGTGGACGGCTGGCACGGTGATGCGGCCTTCACGACCGTGCTCGGCCCGCGCGAGGGCGAGGCTGCGCCCGACGCGGGGGACGCCCACCTCGTGGAGACCACCGAGGCGGCGCTGTGGGACGGCGTGGCGACGCTGTGGACCGGGCGCAGGCTCGGCGACGTCGGGGCGGCCGTCCAGGACCGCGCCGAGGGTCGCCCGGGCCCCGGCGGCGAGCCGCTCGAGGTGGTCGAGGGCTACACGGGTCACGGGATCGGCCGGCAGATGCACCAGGAGCCGGAGGTGCTCAACCATCGCACCCGTTCGCCGGGCGTGCGGCTGCGTGCCGGGATGTGTCTCGCCGTCGAGCCGATGGTGGTCCGCGGGGACGCCGCGACGGTCGAGCTGGACGACGGCTGGACCGTGGTCACGCGCTCCGGCGCGCGCGCGGCGCACAGCGAGCACACGGTCGCGGTGCTCGGCGACGGGCTGTGGGTGCTGACCGCGCCCGACGGGGGAGCCCTCGAGCTCGGCGCTCGCGGCGTCCCGGTGATGTCCCTGGACTGATGCCCAGCGCGTCGCCGTGCTGCCGGACGACCGGCGGGGTACCCCACCACCCGCGGAGTGTCGTAAGATGACCCGTCGGCCCTGCGTGGCCGTGCGTGACGCTTCCCGAGAACCCGATCCAGCCAGCACCATCGGCCGCGGATCTGCGGGGAAGAGGCGTCCGCGACGACGATGATGATGAGGACGGTCCAGGTGCGCGCGTCGCCGCTGGTCCGGCCGGACAAGCGGAGGACATGGCCAAGAAGGACGGCGTCATCGAGATCGAGGGTGCGGTCGTCGAGGCCCTCCCGAACGCGATGTTCCGGGTGGAGCTGAGCAACGGGCACAAGGTCCTCGCACACATCTCGGGCAAGATGCGGCAGCACTACATCAGGATCCTGCCCGAGGACCGCGTCGTGGTGGAGCTGAGCCCCTACGACCTGTCCCGCGGGCGCATCGTCTACCGCTACAAGTGATCGGCCCGTGCGCCGATCACCCGCCCACCCCGCCTGCGCTCCCGGAGAGAAGTCATGAAGGTCAAGCCCAGCGTCAAGAGAATCTGTGACAGCTGCAAGGTCATCCGTCGCAACGGTCGCGTGATGATCATCTGCAAGAGCAACCTGCGCCACAAGCAGCGCCAGGGCTGAGCCGCTCGGCCGACGCCGAGCGCTCCGCCAGCACCACAGCACCACAGCGTCGCCTCGGACCGGACACCTCCGGCCCTCACCCCCGGCCCGGAGGCCGGGGCCCGGCAGCAGCCGGGATGGCGAGGCCCGACCCTCCGGCAGAACAGCGAAGGAACCACCACATGGCCCGCATCGTCGGCGTCGACCTCCCGCGCGACAAGCGCCTCGAGGTAGCCCTCACGTACATCTACGGCGTCGGTCGCACCCGCGCGCTGGAGCTCTTGTCCGAGACCGGGATCAGCGGAGACCTCCGGGTCAAGGACATGGGCGACGAGGAGCAGGTCAAGCTCCGCGACTACATCGAGGCCCACTTCAAGGTCGAGGGAGACCTGCGGCGCGAGGTCGCCGCCGACATCCGTCGGAAGGTGGAGATCGGCAGCTACGAGGGCATCCGGCACCGCCGCGGCCTGCCGGTGCGCGGACAGCGCACGAAGACGAACGCGCGCACCCGCAAGGGCCCCAAGCGCACCGTGGCCGGCAAGAAGAAGGCGCGCAAGTAAGCCCACCGCCCCTCGGCCACCAGGCCGAGCCGCCACCGCCGGACCCGCATCCCCAGGAGACACGTCATGCCCCCCGCAACCCGCCGCAACGCCCCCGCCGCCCGACGTCCGCGCCGCAAGGAGCGCAAGAACGTCACGTTCGGGCAGGCGCACATCAAGTCGACCTTCAACAACACCATCGTGTCGATCACCGACCCCTCCGGCGCCGTCGTGTCGTGGGCCTCGGCCGGCCAGGTCGGCTTCAAGGGCTCGCGCAAGTCGACGCCCTTCGCCGCGCAGATGGCCGCTGAGGCCGCCGCCCGGCGTGCCCAGGAGCACGGCATGCGCAAGGTCGACGTCTTCGTCAAGGGCCCCGGCTCCGGCCGCGAGACCGCGATCCGCTCGATCCAGGCGACCGGCCTCGAGGTCGGCGTCATTCAGGACGTCACCCCCACCCCCCACAACGGCGTCCGCCCGTCCAAGCGCCGGCGGGTCTGACCTCACCCGCCTGCCCACCGGGGCAGGCACGCGCCGACCTGGCGCACCGCACGTCGTCCCACCCACGGGGTCATATAGCGGACCCCCGTACGGAAGGCACCACGCATGCTCATCGCCCAGCGCCCCACCCTCACGGAGGAAGTGGTCTCCGACCACCGCTCCCGCTTCGTCATCGAGCCGCTCGAGCCCGGGTTCGGCTACACCCTCGGCAACTCGCTCCGGCGCACCCTGCTCTCCTCGATCCCCGGGGCGGCCGTGACCTCCCTGCGGATCGACGGGGTGCTGCACGAGTTCTCCACCGTCCCCGGTGTCAAGGAGGACGTCACCGAGATGATCCTCGGCATCAAGGGTCTCGTCGTGGCCAGCGAGCACGACGAGCCGGTCGTCATGTACCTGCGCAAGCAGGGCCCCGGTGAGGTCACCGCGGCAGACATCACGCCGCCGGCCGGGGTCGAGGTGCACAACCCCGGTCTCGTCCTCGCCACGCTCGACGACGAGGCGCGCCTCGAGATGGAGCTGACCGTCGAGCGCGGTCGCGGGTACGTGTCCGCGACGCAGAACAAGGACCTCGACGCCGAGATCGGCCGGATCCCGGTCGACTCCATCTACTCGCCGGTCCTCAAGGTGACCTACAAGGTCGAGGCGACGCGCGTGGAGCAGCGGACCGACTTCGACCGCCTCGTCGTGGACGTGGAGACCAAGGCCTCCACCGAGCCGCGGGACGCCGTGGCGAGCGCCGGCAAGACCCTCACCGAGCTGTTCGGTCTCGCCCGTGAGCTGAACGTCGAGGCGGAGGGCATCGACATCGGCGTCTCTCCGAGCGACGCAGCGATGGCGGCCGACCTCGCGCTCCCCATCGAGGACCTCGAGATGACGGTGCGCAGCTACAACTGCCTCAAGCGCGAGGGGATCCACAGCGTGGGCGAGCTCATGTCCCGCAGCGAGGCCGACCTCATGGACATCCGCAACTTCGGCGCGAAGTCCATCGACGAGGTGAAGGTCAAGCTCGCGGGCCTGGGCCTCCAGCTCAAGGACAGCCCTCCCGGGTTCGACCCGGGAGCCGTCGCGGGCGCCTACGACGAGGGCGACGACGCGAGCTACGCCGAGACCGAGCAGTACTGACGACACCGCCGTGGTGCGGCCGCGAGGCCCGCACCACGGCGTCCTGCAAGCCACCGCACCGTCCCTGACTGGAGACACCGACCATGCCTACGCCCACCAAGGGTCCCCGCCTGGGGAGCGGCCCAGCCCACCAGCGGCTGCTGCTCGCCGGGCTCGCGACCCAGCTCTTCGAGCACCGCAGCATCACCACCACCGAGGCCAAGGCCAGGCGCCTGCGGCCCTACGCCGAGCGTCTGGTGACGTTCGCCAAGAAGGGCGACCTCGCGTCCCGGCGTCAGGTGATGAAGGTGGTGCGGGACTCCACGGTCGTGCACGAGCTCTTCACGGAGATCGCGCCCGCGGTGGCCGACCGGCAGGGCGGCTACACCCGCATCACGAAGATCGCCCCCCGCAAGGGTGACAACGCGCCGCTCGCCGTCATCGAGCTCGTCCTCGACCCGGTGGCGTCGACCACCCGCGAGGCAGAGGGGGCGACGGCCCGCGCCGCCCGCGGCAACGTGGCGGCAGGCGCACCGTCCCCGGCAGCGGCTCCCGCGGAGGCGCCGGGCACCGGCGACGCCCCGGGTGAGACCGGCGACGTGGTCGTCGAGGACGTCGTGGTCGAGGACGCCGGGTCCGGCGTCGTGGTCGAGGACGTCGTGGTCGAGGACGTGGTCGTGGACGACGAGGGGACCGGCGAGTCGGTCGAGGCGGTCGCCGTCGAGGTCGAGGACGACGCGAGCACCGGTGAGCCCCGCCCCTGAGGGCGCCGCGGACCTCGTGACGACGAGCCCGCCCTCCCCGCACGGGGAGGGCGGGCTCGTCCGCGTCCGGGTGGACCTGACCTACGACGGGACCGAGTTCGCCGGCTGGGCACGTCAGCCCGACGTCCGCACCGTGCAGGGCGAGGTCGAGGACGCGGTGGCGAGGGTGCTGCGGTTGCGGCGCGTGAGCACGGTCGTCGCGGGGCGCACGGACGCGGGGGTCCACGCCCGGGGGCAGGTCGTCCACGTCGACGTCCCTGCCGGATCGCTCGAGGCGTCCCGCGGGCGCTACCGGGGGACGCCGCTGGAGGCGCTGGTGGCCCGCCTGCGGGGGGTGCTCCCCGCAGACGTGGGCCTTCGCGGCGCGAGCCTCGCGCCGCCGGGCTTCGACGCCCGGTTCTCCGCGCTGCGGCGCGCCTACACCTACCGGCTGACGGACGACCCCGCCGGAGCCCCGCCGCTGCGCCGCCGTGACGTCGCCCCGGTCGACGGCCCGCTGGACGTGGGAGCCATGGGCCGCGCCGGCGCCGGCCTGCTGGGGCTGGACGACTTCGCGGCCTTCTGCCGTCGGCGCGAGGGGGCCACGACGGTGCGGACCCTGCAGGAGCTCACCGTCCGGCGCGTGGCAGAGGGGGTCGAGGGCTGCGGGGGTGCGGGAGGGTCCCCGTCGCTCGTCGTCCTCGACGTGGTGGCGGACGCCTTCTGCCACTCGATGGTCCGCTCCCTCGTGGGGGCGCTCGTGTCCGTCGGGCAGGGCAGGGCGGACGAGGCATGGCCGTCACGGGTTCTCGCGAGGAGGGTCCGCGACGGAGCCGTGCACGTCGCCCCCGCGCTCGGCCTGGTCCTCGAGCGCGTCGACTACCCGCCACCGTCGGGGATGGCGCTGCGCGCCGAGCAGGCTCGGACCCGTCGTGGCACCCTCGACGCATGACTGAGCAGCCTCCCGCCACCGAGACGCCCACGGACCGCCTCGACGACCTCGACCGCGCCGCTCTCCACCCCGCGTCCGACGAGGTGGCCCCGACGCCGGTGGCGCCGGAGCCCGTCGACCACGACGGCGTCATGGAGACGGGCGACGTGAACGACGGCCGGGTCGTCGACGCGATGGTCGCCGAGTCGTGGTCCCCGCCGGAGCGCGAGCGCCACGTCGGCCGGTTCGGGCTGGTGCCCAGCGAGCAGGCGGAGGGGGAGACCTTGGACGACCGCCTGGCGCAGGAGGTGCCGGACGTGCCCGCCGGGAGCGGCGGGGAGCTCGACGCCGGCTCCGCGACGTACCCCGCGGACCAGGACACCGACGGAGAGCTGCTCGACGACGAGGTCGGCCGCGTGCGCGCGGGGCGGCTCGTCGCCCCGGCCCAGGGGGGCGGCCCGGACACGGAGAAGTCCGAGGTGGCGACCGACGTCGGGACCGACGGGGGAGCGGCGAGCGCGGAGGAGGCGGCGGTCCACGTCGTGGGTGAGGACGGCGACGACCTCGACCCGCTGCCGAGCGCGGACCAGCCGGGTCTGTGAGCCCGCGCAGGGCGCTTTGACCCGCGGGCGGGCGCCCGGCTACCATCACTGCACAGCGCGCTGCGCCATGCCTGTTCCACCACGGTCGAACGGGTCCGGTCCTTCGAGGTCCGGGCACCTGGCGACCGGCGCGTCCCACCGAGCACCACGTCCATCGAGCACCAGCCCGGCGCGCTCCGTCGCGGCGGTTGCCGACACCACGAGCGAAGGTCACCAGTGCGCACGTTCACCCCGAAGCCCGACCAGGTCGAGCGCGAGTGGCTCGTCATCGACGCCACGGACGTCGTGCTCGGGCGCCTCGCCAGCCACACCGCGCGCCTGCTGCGCGGCAAGCACAAGGCGATCTTCGCCCCGCACGTGGACACCGGCGACCACGTCATCATCATCAACGCCTCGAAGGTGGTGCTGACCGGCTCGAAGGCGGAGAAGAAGCGGGCGTACCGGCACTCGGGCTTCCCGGGCGGTCTGAGGTCCGAGCTCTACACGGACCTGCTCGCCCGTGACCCCCGCAAGGCCGTCGAGAAGGCCGTGCAGGGCATGCTCCCGCACAACTCCCTGGGCACCGCCGTGGCCGCCAAGCTGAAGGTCTACTCCGGCGCCGAGCACCCGCACGCGGCCCAGCAGCCGACCCCCTACTCCATCCACCAGGTCGCGCAGACCGCCTGAGACGCCCGGGCAGCCCTGGTGACAGGGCGCGCGAGCAGGAAGAGACACCCGTGACGCAGAGCACCGAAGCGCTGGACGTGGAGGCCGACGGCCTCGACGAGGACGCGCCCGAGAGCTACACCAGCTCCACGCCGGAGATCGCCAACACCGGCACCTCCATCACCGCTCCGTCGGGAGCGACCGGTCGCCGCAAGCAGGCGATCGCCCGCGTCCGCATCGTCCCGGGCTCCGGCCGGTGGACGATCAACGGGCGGGACCTGGACGGCTACTTCCCGAACAAGGTCCACCAGCAGATGGTCAACGAGCCGTTCCGCGTGACCGGCGTCGAGGGGCGCTTCGACGTGATCGCCCGCATCGGCGGCGGCGGAGCCTCCGGCCAGGCCGGAGCGCTGCGTCTCGGGGTGGCCCGGTCGCTCAACGCTCTCGACGTCGAGGCCAACCGCGCCTCGCTGAAGACCGAGGGCTTCCTCACCCGCGATGCACGGGTGAAGGAGCGCAACAAGGCGGGCCTGAAGAAGGCTCGCAAGGCTCCGCAGTACTCCAAGCGCTGAGCAAGGACCCAGCCGGCACCGGCCCCGCGGCGACGTCGCCGCGGGGCCGTCTGTTCGGCACCGACGGCGTGCGCGGTCGCGCCAACGTCGACGTCACCGCCGAGCTCGCGCTGGACCTCGCGGTCGCTGCCGCGCACGTCCTCGGCGACGTGGGCGCCTTCGAGGGGCACCGCCCGCGTGCCGTGGTCGGGCGCGACCCCCGGATCTCCGGCGACTTCCTCTCAGCGGCCACGTGCGCCGGTCTGGCCAGCGCTGGCGTGGACGTCGTGGACGTCGGCGTCCTCCCGACCCCGGGCATCGCCCACGCGGTCGCGGCGACCGGAGCGGACCTCGGGGTGGTCATCTCGGCGTCGCACAACCCCGTCCCGGACAACGGCATCAAGTTCTTCGCCCGTGGCGGGCACAAGCTCGCCGACGAGCTCGAGGACGACATCGAGGGCAGGCTCCGTGAGCCCTGGCGCCGTCCGACGGGCACCGGGGTGGGCCGCATCACCAGCGCGCCGGAGACCGGCGAGCAGTACGTGGACTTCCTTGTCTCGACCCTCGACGGTCTCGGCGCCACCGCCGGTTCCCCCGGCTCGGCAGCGCTGGCGGGCCTGAGGGTCGTCGTCGACTGCGCCCACGGGGCGGCGTCGACGGTCGGGCCCGCAGCCCTGCGCCGCGCCGGGGCGGACGTGGTCGTGATCGGGGCGGACCCGGACGGCACCAACACCAACGACGGGGTGGGGTCCACCCACCTGGGGCCGCTGCGCGAGGCCGTCCTGGCCCACGGGGCCGACGCGGGCGTCGCGTTCGACGGTGACGCCGACCGCTGCCTCGCCGTCGACGCCGCCGGCGACCTCGTCGACGGCGACCAGATCATGGGGGTCCTCGCGCTGACCGCCCAGGACCACGGCAAGCTGCCGACCGGGACGCTCGTGGCGACCGTGATGAGCAACCTCGGGCTGGTGCTGGCGATGCGCGCCGCCGGCATCGACGTGGTGCGCGCCGCGGTCGGTGACCGCTACGTGCTCGAGGCCATGCGCGCCGGCGGGCACGTGCTCGGCGGCGAGCAGTCCGGGCACGTGCTCATGCTCGACCACCAGACGACCGGCGACGGCGTGCTGACGGCGCTGCACCTCCTGGCCCGGGTCGCGGAGGGCGACCGGAGCCTCGCCGAGGTGGCGAGCGTGATCGAGCGCTTCCCGCAGGTGCTGGTCAACGTCTCCGGCGTGGACCGCGGGCGGGCCTCCAGCGACGAGGTGGTCCTCGCCGCGGTCGCGGAGGCCGCCGCCGAGCTCGGCTCGACCGGGCGGGTGCTGCTGCGCCCCTCGGGCACCGAGCCCCTGGTGCGCGTCATGGTCGAGGCACCGGCCGCGGAGCAGGCTGAACGGGTGGCGAGCCGCCTCGCTGGGGTCGTGACGCAGCGCCTCGGCCTCAAGCAGGCCTGAGCCGCCGCGTCGCCGGCCACGGGAGGCCGACGGCGCCGATCAGGGTCACAGCTTGCGCAGCCGCACCCGCCGCACCGCGTGGTCCGGTCCCTTGGACAGCACGATGGTGGCGCGACCACGCGTGGGCGCGATGTTCTCGACGAGGTTCGGCCCGTTGATGTCCCCCCAGATGGTGTGCGCGCGCTCGCGCGCCTCGTCGTCGGAGAGCTCGGCGTAGCGGTGGAAGTAGGACTGGGGATCGGCGAACGCCGTCTCGCGCAGCGAGAGGAAGCGCTCGACGTACCACCGCTCGATGTCCCCGGCCCGCGCGTCGACGTACACGGAGACGTCGAAGAAGTCGCTCAGCGCCAGCGCCGAGGTGGCCGAGCTGCCCCCCGCGTGGGCGCGCGCGGGCGCGAGCACGTTGAGGCCCTCCACGATCAGCACGTCGGGGCGGCGCACCGTCATCACGGCCCGGGGCACGATGTCGTAGGTGAGGTGCGAGTAGACCGGTGCGCGCACCTGCTCGGCGCCGGACTTCACGGCCGCCACGAAGCGCAGCAGGGCCCGGCGGTCGTAGGACTCCGGGAAGCCCTTGCGCCGCATCAGGCCGCGTCGCTCGAGCTCCGCGTTGGGCAGCAGGAACCCGTCGGTCGTCACCAGCTCGACCCGCGGGGTGTCCGGCCACCGGGAGAGCAGCACCCGCAGCAGCCGCGCGGTGGTCGACTTGCCCACCGCGACGGACCCCGCGACGCCGATGACGAACGGCGTCCGCCTCGCCGTCCCCGGCTGGTCGGCCCGTGCGGCTCCCCCGAGGAAGGTGGACGTGGCGGCGTGCAGCTGCTGCACCCCGGACGAGTAGAGCGTGAGCAGGCGCGACAGGGGCCGGTACACCTCGTCGACGTCCGCGAGCGAGATGCGCTCGCCCAGCCCCTTCACCCGCTCCAGGTCGGCGGTGGAGAGGGTCAGCTCGCTCGAGGCCGCGAGGCGGCTCCAGGCTGCCCGGTCGAAGTCCGCGAAGGGGCTGGTGTGCCCGGCCTGGTCGCCGTTGCTGCCAGACGGTGTCGCTCGGGCGTCCTCGGGCGCGGTCACGGCGCCCATGATGCCTGCTGGGAGCCTGCGCGGGGTCGGCGCGCGCGTAGGCTCGCCGCTCATGTGCGGCATCGTGGGGTACGCCGGTCCGGACCGTGAGAGCTCCCGGGGGCTGGAGGTGGTCCTCGAGGGTCTCGCCCGGCTCGAGTACCGGGGCTACGACTCCGCCGGGGTGGCGGTGGTCACCGGCGGCGGGATCGCCACGCAGAAGCGGGCCGGCCGCCTCTCGCGGCTCACCAGCGCGCTCCAGGAGCGTCCTCTGCCCGGCGGCTCGGCCGCCGTCGGCCACACCCGCTGGGCCACCCACGGCGGGCCGACGGACGCCAACGCCCATCCCCACGTCAGCCCGGACGGGTCCGTCGCGCTCATCCACAACGGGATCATCGAGAACTACGCCGCGCTCAGGGCGGAGCTGGGCGAGGGCGGCGCGGTCTTCCTCTCCGAGACGGACACCGAGGTCGTCGCCCACCTGCTGGCCGCGGAGATCTCCACCGCCGGGAGCCGGGGCGGCGCGCAGGCCCTGGCCGCCGCGATGCGTGCGGTGTGCCAGCGCCTCGAGGGGTCCTTCACGCTGCTGGTCGTCCACGCCGACGCCCCCGGCGTGGTGGTGGGCGCCCGCCGCAACTCCCCGCTCGTGGTGGGCCTCGGGGACGGCGAGAACTACCTCGGCTCCGACGTCTCCGCCTTCATCTCCCGCACCAAGCGGGCGCTCGAGCTCGGCCAGGACCAGGTGGTGACGATCACCGCGGACGAGGTGGGGGTGACCGACCTCGACGGCGCCGCGGTGGACGCGACCCCGTACACCGTGGACTGGGACGCGGACGCCGCCGAGAAGGGAGGCTTCCCGTGGTTCATGGCGAAGGAGATCCACGAGCAGCCCCGCGCCGTGGCCGACACCCTCCTGGGGCGTTCCGACGCGAGCGGCGCGATGACCCTCGACGAGATGCACGTGGACCCGTCGGTGCTGCGCGCGATCGACAAGATCATCGTCGTCGCGTGCGGGACGGCCGCCTTCGCCGGGCACGTGGCGAAGTACGCCATCGAGCACTGGTGCCGCGTCCCCGTGGAGGTCGACCTCGCGCACGAGTTCCGCTACCGCGACCCCGTGCTGACCCACCGCACGCTCGTCGTCGCGATCTCCCAGTCCGGGGAGACGATGGACCTCGTGATGGCGGTGCGCCACGCCCGCGAGCAGGGCTCGAAGGTGCTGGCCATCTGCAACACGCGCGGGTCGACGATCCCCCGGGAGTCCGACGCGGCCCTGTACACCCACGCCGGGCCCGAGATCGCCGTCGCCTCCACCAAGGCGTTCCTCTCGCAGGTCGCGGCGTGCTACCTCCTCGGGCTCTACCTGGCCCAGCTGCGCGGCAACCTCTTCCCTGACGAGGTCGCCACCCTCGTCGCGCAGCTGAGGGACGTCCCGGACGCCGTCCAGACCGTCGTGGACGCCGCGGACGAGGTGCGCGAGCTCGCGCGCGAGCTCGTCGACTCCCCGACGGTGCTCTTCCTGGGGCGCCACGTCGGCTATCCCGTGGCGCTGGAGGGCGCGCTGAAGCTCAAGGAGCTCGCGTACATCCACGCGGAGGGGTTCGCGGCCGGCGAGCTGAAGCACGGGCCCATCGCCCTCGTCGAGCCCGGCGTGCCGGTGTTCGTCATCGTCCCGAGCCCTCGCGGCCGCGACCAGCTGCACGCCAAGGTCTTGTCCAACGCCGCCGAGGTGCGTGCCCGCGGGGCTCGGACCATCGCCATCGCCGAGGTGGGGGACGACGCGGTGCTCGACCACGCGGACGTGGTCATCCGCGTGCCGGCCGTGCCGACCCTGATGGCCCCCCTGGTCACCGTGGTGCCGCTGCAGATCTTCGCCATGGAGGTCGCGACCGCGAAGGGCTACGACGTCGACCAGCCCCGGAACCTCGCGAAGTCGGTCACCGTCGAGTGAGCGCCGGTCAGCCGCGGTGATCGTCGGGATCGGGACGGACGTCGTGGACGTCGCCCGCCTGGGGGCGATGCTCGAGCGCACGCCCGCGATGGCCGCACGGCTCTTCGGTGAGGCGGAGGCGGGCCTGCCGCTCGTCTCGCTCGCCGCCAGGGTGGCGGCGAAGGAGGCGGCCGCCAAGGCGCTCGGCGCCCCACCGGGGCTCCGCTGGCTCGACGCCGTCGTCGAGCGTGGTGAGCACGGCGCACCGTCGCTGCAGGTCAGCGGCGCCCTGGCCGAGCTGGCCCGCCGGCTCGGGGTCGCGGCGTGGCACCTGAGCCTGAGCCACGACGCCGGGGTCGCGGTCGCGTTCGTCGTCGCGGAGGGCTGAGCCCGGCGGCCCGGAGGCAGGACCGGGGAGCGCGGCACCCCCCTGCGTCACGCCCCGCGCTGGAGGAGGATGGGGGGATGCCCGCCCTCCCGGTGCCTCGCTGCGCGTACCCGACCGACGCGGTGAGGACCGCCGAGCGCGCCGCCGTCGGGGCCGCCCCTCCCGGCGCGCTGATGCAGCGGGCCGCCGCGGCGCTCGCCTCCACGGTGCTCGGCGTGCTGACCGGCTCCGGGACAGCGGTTCACGGCGCGCGGGTGGTGCTGCTCGTCGGCAGCAGCGACAACGGCGGCGACGCCCTGCACGCGGGCGCGCGGCTGGTGCGCCGCGGGGCCGCGGTGACCGCCCTCCTCACGGGCGGGCGGGCCCACGCGGGCGGGTTGTCGGCGCTGCGCGCAGCCGGTGGGCGGGTGCGCCTGGCCGACGGCGGTGACGTCTCCGCGCTCCTGGACGAGTCCCGCGCCGCCCGCGGACGCGACGAGGGTGGCGCGCCGCCGCCCGGATCGGTGGACGAGGCGGCCCGCGCCCTGCTCGCAGGCGCCCGCGTCGTGGTCGACGGGATGCTCGGCACCGGCGGCAGCCCCGGCCTGCGCGGCGCTGCGGCAGAGCTGGCCGCTCTCCTGCGGGCCGCCCCGCGGGGTCGCCCCGTGGTCGTCGCCGTCGACGTGCCGAGCGGTGTCGACACCGGCACCGGCGAGCTGCCCGGCGACAGCGTGCGGGCCGACCTCACGGTCACCATGGGAGCGGCGAAGCCCGCGCTGCTGCTCCCGCCGGCCCGGGCGGCCGCCGGCGTGGTCACCGTGGTCGACATCGGCCTCGATGCCGCACTGCTCGGGGAACCGGCCGTGCGCACCCTCGACGGCGCGGCGGCCGCTGCCGCCTGGCCGGTGCCGGCGCCCGGCGACGACAAGTACTCGCGCGGGGTGCTCGGCATCGTCGCCGGCGGTGACTCCTACACCGGGGCGGCCCTGCTGTGCACCGGCGCCGCGGTGCGCTCCGGGGCGGGCATGGTGCGCTTCGCCGGCGGACCCCACCCCGCGGAGCTGATCCGTGCGCGGTGGCCCGAGGTGGTCACCGGGACCGGTCGCGTGCAGGCGTGGGTCGCCGGCCCCGGTCTCGACCTCGGTGAGGAGGGCAGCGAGGACGCGGCCCGTGCGGCCCTGCGCGAGTGCTTGGAGCGGGGCATCCCGCTGCTGCTCGACTCCGGCGCCCTGCCGCTGCTCGAGAACCACGTCCGCGAGCACGGTCCGCTGGACCCGGCGCGCAACCCCGCCCTCCTCACCCCCCACGCCGGGGAGGCCGTGAGCATCCTCCGCGGGGTGGGCGCGGGGTCCCCGAGCCGCGCCGAGGTGGAGGCCCGGCCGCTGCACCACGCCCGAGCCGCCGCGCTGGCCACGGGGGCGACCGTGCTGCTCAAGGGCGCCGCGACGGTCGTCGCCGAGCCCGGCGGGTCCGTGTGGGCCCAGGATGACGGGCCCCACTGGTTGGCCACCGCGGGCTCCGGCGACGTGCTCGCGGGGATCGCCGGGGTCCTCCTGGCGGCGGGGCTGCGCCCGGGCCTGGCCGGGGCGCTCGCCGCCTGCGTGCACGGACGGGCCGCGCGCGCGGCCAACCCCGGGGGGCCGATCGACGCCTCATCGGTGCACGAGGCCGTGCCGGGCGTGGTGGCCGGGCTGCTGCGCGAGGGCGGCAGGGTGACGGCGTGAGAGAGGACGACGGAGCGACGGAGGGCACCGTGAGCGACGGGGGGAACGGCAGCGCCGGCGAGGTGGTCGTCGACCTGTCTGCGGTCGAGGACAACACCCGCGCGCTGGGGCGCCTGGCCGGGTCGGCGCAGGTGATGGCCGTGGTCAAGGCTGACGCCTACGGCCACGGGCTGGTGCCGAGCGCGCGCGCCGCGCTCGCGGGCGGGGCGACGTGGCTGGGCGTCGCCCAGCTCGGGGAGGCGCTGGCCCTTCGCGCCGCCGGCGTCGAGGCGCCCGTGCTGGCGTGGCTGTACGGCCCCGGGCAGCGCCTCGACGCCGTGGTGGCGGCCGGCGTCGACGTGTCGGTGGCGGCTCCGTGGGCGCTCGCCGCCGCCGTCGACGCGGCGCGGCGCACGGGCGTCACCGCCCGGCTGCACCTCAAGGTCGACACCGGGCTGGGCCGGGGCGGCGCCACCCGCGACGCGTGGCCGGACCTCGTGCGCGCTGCGCTCGCGGCCGCCGCGGACGGCGCCGTCGAGGTGGTGGGGGTGTGGAGCCACTTCGCGTTCGCCGACGAGCCGGAGCACCCGACGGTGCGCGCCCAGGAGGAGTCCTTCGCGCAGGCCGTGGCCGTGGGGGAGGGCTTGGGCGCCCGCTGGCAGCTGCGCCACCTCGCGAACTCGGCGGCCACGCTCACGGCGCCGCGGGCCGCGTGGGACATGGTGCGCCCCGGGCTCGCGGTGTACGGCCTCTCCCCGGTGCCCCAGCTGGGCGCCGCGGGCACCCCGGCGGCGTTCGGCCTGCGGCCGGCGATGAGCCTGCGGGCGCCGCTCGTGCTCGTCAAGGACGTCGGCGCCGGTCAGGGCGTCAGCTACGGGCACGTCTACACCACCTCGGCCCCGACCCGCCTGGGACTGGTGCCGCTGGGCTATGCCGACGGGATCCCGCGCTCGGCGGGCGGGCCGGACCACCCGGCACCGGTGACGGTGGCGGGGGGGACCACGACGATCGCCGGCCGGGTCTGCATGGACCAGCTCGTCGTCGACCTCGGCGCTCTCCCCGGCGCCGAGGCGGCTCGGGCCGGTGACGAGGTGGTGCTCTTCGGCGACGCCGAGCGGGGGGAGCCGACCGCGCAGGAGTGGGCTCATGCCGCCGGGACCATCTCCTACGAGGTGGTCACGCGGGTCTCCGGACGGCTGCCGCGCCGCTTCGTCGGGGGAGGCGGACCGCCGGGTGCCGCAGCCGCCCGGGACGGCGCCGCCAGCGCCGGCGACCACGGCCTCTCGTGAGCGAGGCGCCGACGACGACGGCGACGCTGCGGTGCCCCACCGCGGCCGACACCCGCGAGCTGGGGCACGCCCTGGCCGCCCTGGTGCGCGCCGGTGACCTCCTGGTGCTCACCGGGGGGCTCGGGGCGGGCAAGACGACCTTCACGCAGGGGCTCGCGGCGGGCCTCGGCGTGGCCGAGGCCGTGACGTCGCCGACGTTCGTCCTCGCGCGCGTCCACCGCTCCACCACCGGCCGGCCCACGCTCGTGCACGTCGACGCCTACCGGTTGTCCGGCGCCGACGAGCTCGACGACCTCGACCTCGACACCGATCTGGAGGAGTGCGTCACCGTCGTCGAGTGGGGCGCGGGGCTCGCCGAGGTGCTGGCCGGGGACCGGCTGGAGATCACGCTGACGCCGGAGCCGCTCCCGAGCCTCCGGGAGCCCGACGAGCCCGACGGCGCCGACGACCCCGACGGCGCCGCGGACGAGGTTCGGACCATCACTCTGCTGGGCGTGGGGGAGCGCTGGCACGGGCTCGCGCTGCCGGGCCGGGACCAGCGTCGCTCCCTCGCCCTCGGCGGTGAGCACCAGGACCTTCGCGCGGTGCTCGGCCCTGCCCGTGCGGACGACCTCGGCCGGGGGCGCCTACCGTGAGCACCGTGCTGCTGCTGGCGATCGACACGTCCACGACCGTGCGCGTCGCCGTGGCGCGGGCGGCCGACGGTTCGGCCGGTGACGCCGGTGACGCCGGTGACGCTGCCTGGGCCCCCCGCGTCCTGGCCCGTCGGGTCGAGGTCGACGCGCGGCGTCACGTCGAGCTGCTCGTCCCCGCCGTCGCCGGCGTGCTCGAGGCCGCGCAGGTGGACCGGCGCGATCTCACGCACGTCGTGGTGGGGACCGGCCCGGCGCCGTTCACGGGCCTGCGGGTGGGCGTCGCGACCGCGCAGGTGCTCGCGGAGGCGCTGGGCATCGCCGTGGGAGGGGTGTCCAGCCTGGACGCGGTGGCCGCCACCGCGGCCGACGAGGCGGCCCGCGCGGGCGCGCCCCTGCACGGCGAGCTGGTCGCCGCCACGGACGCCAAGCGGCGCGAGGTGCACTGGGCCCGTTACGCCGTGGACGCAGCGGGCGAGCCGCGGCTGCTGGACGGTCCCCACGTGGGTCCGCCGGGCGCCGTGCCCCCGGTGCGCGTCGTCGGGCCGGGCGCCGCGCTGTGCCGCCGCGACGGCGACGGCGCCGACGCCCGGGCGCTGGCCGCCGACGGGCTCGACCCCGGGGTGCTGGCGGTCCTCGCGGCCCGGCGGATCGCGGCGAGCACGCCGCTGGGACCAGCCGTCCCGTGCTACCTGCGGCGCCCCGACGCGCGTCCGCTGGCCGACCCCGCTCCGTGAGCCCGCGCCCGGACGAGGCACCGGGCCGTGCCGGTGCGGCCGTGGGACACGGTCCCGCCGCTGGGCCCACGCTGCGGCGCATGCGCTGGTGGGACGCGGCGGCGGTGGCCGCCGCGGAGACCGAGCTCTTCGGCGCCGACGCCTGGAGCGAGGAGTCGGTGTGGGGCGAGCTCGCCGCGCACGGGCGCTGGTACGTGGTGGCGGTCGACGGCGATGACGGCGACGACGGTGGGCTGCTGGGGTACGCGGGCCTCGCCGGTCCCCTCGAGCGCGGCGGCGACGCGGACGTGGCGACCCTCGCCGTCCTCGGGGCGGCCCAGGGCCGCGGCACGGGTCGGACCCTGCTGCGCGCCCTGCTCGCCCGGGCGCGCAGCTGCGGGGCCGGCTCCGTGCTGCTGGAGGTGAAGGTCGGCAACGCTGCTGCCGTCGCCCTGTACGCCAGCGAGGGCTTCGAGAGGATCGCCGTGCGCCGCCGCTACTACGCGGACGGGTCCGACGCCGAGGTGCTGCGGTGGCGCCCACCGCGGGAGACGGCGCCGGGCGCCCCCGACGACGTCCGGCCCGGTACCGTCCGGGCGTGAGCAGCGAGCCCCTCGTCCTCGGCATCGAGACCTCGTGCGACGAGACCGGCGTCGCCCTGGTCCGGGGTCGAGAGCTGCTGGGCCAGGCCGTCGCCTCCAGCGTCGAGGAGCACGCGCGCTTCGGCGGGGTCGTCCCCGAGGTCGCCTCGCGCGCGCACCTGGAGGCGATGCTGCCCACGCTGCGGCGCGCCCTGGACGACGCTGGCGCGGGGCTGCCCGAGGTCGACGTCGTCGCGGTCACCGCCGGTCCGGGGCTCGCAGGGGCCCTCATGGTCGGCGTCGCTGCCGCCAAGGCACTGGCGCTCGCGCTCGACGTGCCGCTCTACGGGGTGAACCACCTCGACGCGCACGTCGCCGTGGCCCTGCTGACCGGGGGGCCGCTCCCCGACCCGGCGCTGGCGCTGCTGGTCTCCGGAGGGCACACCGAGCTGCTGCTGGTGCGTGACGGCGCTCGCGACGTCACCGTGCTCGGGCAGACCCTGGACGACGCGGCGGGGGAGGCCTTCGACAAGGTCGCCCGTCTGCTCGGGCTGCCCTACCCCGGCGGACCGCACCTGCAGCGGGCCGCCGAGGGCGGTGACGCCGGCGCGGTGCGCTTCCCCCGGGGGCTCACCGCCGCCCACGACCTGCGGCGCCACCCCCACGACTTCTCGTTCTCCGGCCTGAAGACCGCCGTGGCCCGCCACGTCCAGGCCGTCGAGCGCGCCGGCGGGGAGGTGGCCGTGCCCGACGTCGCCGCCAGCTTCCAGGAGTCCGTGGCCGACGTCCTGTCCGCCAAGACGGTGGCCGCGACCCGCGAGCACGGCGTCACGACTGTGCTGCTGGGCGGCGGCGTGGCCGCCAACTCCCGGGTGCGCTCGCTGCTGACGCAGCGCTGCGAGGCGGCCGGGCTGGAGCTGCGCGTCCCGCCGGTCTCGCTGTGCACGGACAACGGGGCGATGGTCGCGGCGCTCGCCGCCCAGGTGCTGCGCGACGGCGGGGTGCCCTCGGGTCTGGACCTCGGCGCCGACCCCGGCTTGCCCGCCGGCACGGTGCACGTCCCCGCCGCACGCTGACTCGCTGTCCCACCGAGCTGCGACGGCGCCGCGTGAGAGCGTCGGAGGGTGACGCCGACGGACGAGCCCCACGTCGTCGGTCTGAAGCAGGCGTTCTCCACGTCGGGCCTCCTCGCCGCGTCCACCGCGGTGCTCGTCGGGCTGGTGCTCGCGCTGGACCGGCTGGGATGGGTGGCCTTCAGCCTCGTCGCGGTCGTCCTCCTGGTGGGGGGCGGGCTCGGGATCGTGGCGCTGGCGCTGGTGCGCTGGTGGCTGCTGGCGCGGAACGGGTGGACGTGGGCTGCGCTGGGCTTCCACCGCCCGGGGCTGCGCCTCCTCCACCTGCTCTGGCAGGTGCCGCTGGTCCTCCTGGTCGGGGCGGCGGTGCAGGGGGTCTTCACGGTCGTCGTCCTCGGCGGCGCGCCGGAGGAGGCGGGAGGGTCGTCGGCCCTCGACGACGTCGTCGTCGGCGCTCCGGCGTGGGCCGTCGCGGCCGTGGTCCTCGCGGTGTGCGTCGTCACGCCGCTGTGGGAGGAGGCGCTGTTCCGCGGGGCATTCTTCTCCGGGTTCTCACGGCGCCTCGGCGCGCCGCTGGCGATCCTCGCCACGGCCGCGCTCTTCGCCGCCGTCCACGCGCTGCCGCCGGCCCTGCCCTACCTGTTCGTGCTGGGGCTCGGCCTGGCCTGGCTCCGGTGGTTCCACCGCAACCTCTGGGCGCCGATCGTCGTGCACGCGGTCAACAACGGGATCGTCACGCTCGGCGCGCTGCTCGTGGTCTGAGGCGAAGGGCTGTGCCCGGCGACCGTCGCCTCCCTCGCCGCTGGCTCGCGTGGTACGCATCGGGGATGATCTCCTCGCCACGCACCCCCACGCCCTCGGACGCGCTGGCCCGGGCCCGCGCCCTCGGCGACGACCTGTCCGCGCTGCGCCACGACCTGCACGCCCACCCCGAGATCGGCCTCCACCTGCCGCGCACCCAGGGTGTGCTGCTCGACGCGCTCGCCGGGCTGGGCTACGAGACCACCACCGGGACGGGGTGCACGTCGATCACCGCGGTGCTGCGCGGCGGCGCCCCCTCGCTGGCGGCGGTGGCCGACACCGACCGCCCCGCGGTGCTGCTGCGCGCCGACATGGACGCCCTGCCCGTGCACGAGGAGGTCGACGTCCCCTTCCGGTCCGTCGTCGACGGCGCGATGCACGCCTGCGGGCACGACCTCCACATGGCTGCCCTGATCGGCGCCGCCCGCCTGCTCGCCGAGCGGGTCGACGAGCTGCCCGGCGACGTGGTGCTGATGCTCCAGCCCGGCGAGGAGGGCTACGACGGCGCGTCGGTGATGATCGCCGAGGGCGTCCTGGAGGCCGCCGGGCGCCGCCCGGACGCCGCGTGGGCGGCCCACGTCTTCTCCTCGACCGGGCCCCGCGGGATGGTGAGCACGAGGCCGGGGCCGCTGCTGGCGTCGTCGAACCTCCTCGAGGTGGTGGTGCGCGGCGCCGGCGGTCACGGGTCGGCACCCGAGCGCGCGGCGGACCCGGTGCCGGCGCTGTGCGAGATGGTGCTCGGCCTGCAGGCGCGCATGACCCGCTCGGCGTCCCCGTTCGACCCGGCCGTGCTCAGCGTCTGCCAGGTCCAGGCCGGCACGGCGGACAGCATCATCCCGGCGACCGCGTCGATGGCCGGCACCCTGCGCTGCTTCGACGTGGCGGTGCTGGACCGGCTGGAGGACGACGTGCTGCGCTACTGCCGCGGCGTCGGCGCCGCGCACGGCCTGGAGGTCGACGCGAGCCTGCTCCGCGAGTACCCGGTGACCGTCAACGACGCCGGTGCGGTGGACGTCGCCGAGGACGTCGTGGCCAGCGTGCTGGGGGCCGACCGCTTCGAGCGCCTGGAACGGCCCTTGACCGGCGCGGAGGACTTCTCCCGGGTGCTGGAGGCCGTGCCCGGCGCGATGGTCTTCGTCGCCGCCAGCCCCCACGACGACGACGCCGCCAAGCCCGACAACCACTCGCCGCTCGCGGCCTTCGACGACGCGGTGCTCCCCGACGTCGCGGCGGTCCTCACCGGGCTGGCGACCCGCACCCTCGCGGGCGCCTGACCGGACCACCGGCGCGCATGAGGCATGAATCTACTCTCACATTGTGAGAGTAGATTCATGCCTCATCGAGACGTCGCTACCGCTCTCGACCTCGGGCCCGCGGAGATCGGGCCCGCGGTGCTCGCCCTCGCGGAGGACCAGTGGTTCGACCGCAAGAGCATCCGGGTCTCGCCTCAGAAGCTGAGCCAGGCGCTGGTGGCTCTCGGCAACGCTGAGGGCGGAGCGATCGTGGTCGGGGTCAGCGACGGGGTCGTCGAGGGCACCGACGCCGAGCGAGACCGACGCAACGAGCTGATGCAGGCCCATGTGCAGCATGCCGTCCCACCGGTCCGGGCCAGGTCGCGGCTCGTCGCCTGCACGACGAGCGGAGGGGCGCCGGACCACCTGCTCGTGGTCGACGTCGTCGCGGGGGACGAGGTGCACGCCACCACCAGGGACGACGTCTACCTGCGGATCGGTGACGAGAGCCGGCGACTCACGTTCGTCCAGCGGCAGGAGCTGCTCCTCGACAAGCGCCAGTCGGAGCTCGAGGCGCAGGTGACCGACGTGGCCACCAGCGAGGTGGACGAGGAGCTCGCTGTCGGCCACGCCGCGCGCCTCGGCGCTCCCTCCTGGGAGCGCCTCTTCGAAGGGCGCGGCCTCTCCGTCGACCGACGGCTGACGGTCGCGGGCCTCGTGCTCTTCGGGCGCAACCCGCAGAGGGAGCTGCCCGACGCGCAGCTCCGGGTCTCACGGTTCGACGGGACCACCCGGGGTACCGGGTCGAGGCAGTCGCTGCGGAGCGACGCACGGTTCGACGGTCCGCTGCTGCGCGCTCTCCCGGCGGCCATCGACCAGGTGCGCCAGGTGCAGCCGCGACGGCGTGCGCTGGGGCGCGGGGGCCGGTTCGACGACCGCATCGAGGTGACCAGCCCCGGCAGGTTCCCCGGTCTGGTCGACCTCCGCGATCCCTCCAGGGCGACCCGCTTCGCGCGCAACCCGCGGATCGCCAGGGTGAGCGCTGACGAGGGCTTCGCCCAGGAGGTCGGCGAGGGGCTGCGGCGCATGGCCGAGGAGATGAGCCTCGCCAACTTCGCGCCGCCGGCCTACCGCCAGGGTGAGGGCAGCGTCCGTCTCACCCTGTCCGGTGCTGCCCCGCCCGTCGGCGAGGGGATCGAGCCTTTGCCGGAGGGCTCCGACCTCATCGTGGCGGCGTTGCGCGAGGCCGGTGCGCTGAGCACCCGAGACCTGGCCGAGGTCTGGGGCGTGGCGAGGCCGACCGCCCTCCGACGGCTCGCGACCCTGCGCGAGCGAGCCGTCGTCGAGTGGGTGGGGAAGTCGCCCAGGGACCCGCACGCGCGCTGGCGGTTGCCGCTCGGCTGAGCGAGAGAGCGCCGGTGCTGCGACCGGGGTTGCTTCGCTGTGCCGGGGCGTGGCGACTGATGCGTCAGATCAGCCGGGCTCGGCGCAGATCAGTGCTGAGCCGCCACCCGCAGGAAGTCCCTGATCGATCGGGAGACGTGTGCGGGCTGATCAAGGTGGCTGAAGGCCAGGCTGCCGGGGACGCTCTTCACGTACGCACGGGGCATTCGCGCCGCCAGCGCACGTGCGTTCTCGATCGGGAAGACCTTTCGGGTGTCGGCCCAGAGGAACAACGTCGGCAACGGGAAGCCCGCGAGCTCCTCGGCCGCCTTCACGGTGTAGCGGGTCGAGATCCCGCGGAGGATCTTCCCGAGATCGCGCCTCACCGAGCGATGGCTCAAGGGGGCGATGATGCTGTCCCACTCCCGCGCGCTGAGCTCTCGTCGTACGAGCCAGCCGAACGCGATGGGCAGGCGCCGTATCCGCCGACTTCTCAGGGACAGGCGAAGAGCCTGCATCGCGCCAGGCACACGGGCGGCGAGCTGGAGGTATCGAAGAACAGGGGGAAGGAAGTTCCTCTCGGTGTCGCAGGAGAGCAGGATGAGGCGCCTGAGACCCGGGGGTCTGCGCAGGGCCGTGAGCTGGGCCACCACACCTCCGGTGTCGCTGCCGATGAGCACGAAGCCGTCGGAGCACAGCTGGCCGGTGGCTTCGAAGACAGCGGTTGCGAGGCTCTCGACAGTCAATGTCGCCCCCTCCCGCGCGGGGTACGTGTGACTGCCCAGCGGGAGCTCGAGCGTCACGCACCGGAAGTCCCGCGCAAGATCTTCGATCACCGCGTCCCACGAGGAGGCGTTGGTCAAGAGCCCGTGCAGGAAGAGAAGAGTCTCGCCGTCGCCGCAGGCACGCCAGGGCATGCTCCCGATGCTCGTCGTGAGGATTCCCGACTGCGGCGGGTTATCGCGCTCGACGACCACTGCCGACACCTCCGTCGTGTCCTGGGCTGAGTTCGATCGACTGGTCAGCCACGATCAAGCCTTCGAGGAGTGTGATCACGACCGCGGACATCGCGGAACCACGCGACCGACGCATCAGGCCGCTGGCGCTGACAGCCAGTCGTCGACGCGCGCCAGGGCGTCGTCGACCAGCGCTGCCGGGGCGTGGGCGGCGGCGCGCAGGCCGGAGCGGGCGACGGTGGCCAGCTGCTCGTCGCTCAGGCCCAGGACGTCGCGGGCGGTGAGCACCTCGGCGGCGAGCCGTGGGCCGAAGAGCAGGGAGTCGTCGCTGCCGACGGAGCAGGCCACCCCGGCCTCCAGCAGGGCCTTCAGCGGGTGGACGTCCAGGCTCGGCACCACGGAGAGCGCGACGTTCGACGTGGGGCAGACGTCGAGGCACACCTCCTCCTCCGCGAGCCGGGCCACCAGCGCGGGATCCTCGACCGCCCGCACCCCGTGGCCCAGGCGCTGCGCCCCCAGGTCGTCGAGCGCCGAGCGCACCGAGTCCGGGCCGGCCAGCTCCCCGGCGTGGGGGGCGCTGACCAGGCCGGCCTCGCGGGCGATGGCGAAGGCGCGCGCGAAGGGCGCCGGGGGGCCGGCGACCTCGTCGTTGGCGAGCCCGAAGGCGACCACCTGGCCGGTGCCCGCCTCGGCGCACTGCCGCGCCAGGGTCTCGGCGTCGACCGGGTCGCGGGTGCGGTCCGCGGCCACCATGAGCCCGAACCCCACCCCCAGGTGCTCGGCGGTGCGTCGCCCCTCGTCGGCGACCATCGCGATGATCTCCGGCACGGTCCCGAGGCGGCCGTCGTAGAACGGCGGGAAGAACTGCGGCTCGACCCACACCGCGCCGTCAGCGGCGGAGTCCTCCACGACCTCCCGGACCACCCGGCGCAGGTCCTCTGGCGTGCGCAGCACCTCGGTGGCGGCGGCGTACAGGCCGGCGAACGCCGTGAACGAGCCGAAGCCGCGGGTCACCGGGACGGGGACGCCGTAGCCGGCGGCCATCTCGGCGAGGGTCTCCGGGCGCATCGACCCCTCGAGGTGCAGGTGCAGGTGCGCCAGCGGGAGCCCGGAGAGGTCGCGGCGCGCGGGGGAGGGGGCGGCGGGCGGTGGCATGGGGCGAACCTATCGACGCCGGCCCCGCGGTCTGGCGAGGCAGCCCCGGGGTCAGGCGAGGCGGCGCGCGACCACCACCACCGGCTGCCCGGCCACGCGGGTCAGCAGCAGCGAGGCCTCCGGGCTGGCGGGTCCTCCGTGGCGGCCCCCGCCGGCGTTGCCCGCCAGCCGCAGCTGGCGGCGCAGGAGCTCGACGTCGACGGCGCTGCCCCGCTTGAGGATCTCCACCCTCGTGGTCCCGCGCGCCCGCAGGTGGCTGCGCAGGGTCTTGAGGGAGAACGGCAGGACGTCCTGGACGGCGAAGGCGCTCGCCAGCGGGGTGACGACGTGCTCGGGTGCGGTGACGTAGGCGATGCTCGAGTCCAGCAGCTCGCCGTCCACCGCTGACACCACCTGCCCCACGAGCCCGGAGCGCACCACGGCTCCGTCGGGGTCGTAGAGGTAGGGCCCCACGTCGGCCAGGGAGGTGATCGCTCCGGGCTCGGGCATGTCGACGTCGCTGACCTCGGACGCGGTCCCGCCCCGCAGGACCAGCGCGGTGCGGGTCAGGCCGGTGCGGGCGAGCGGTCCGCACCACACGGCCGCCTCCACGACGTCACCGTCGACGGACACCCATTGCGTCTCGGCGCCGTGCGGGGCGCCGGCGGCCAGGTCGCGGTCGATGCCCGGGGCCAGCTTCACGCCCGTGGCGGGCACGGCCGCCGCGACGCCCATGACCTCGTCCCACGACGGCGACGCCGCTCGCGGGTCGAGCACCCGGCGCCCCGAGGCGGTGCGCCGGGCCGGGTCGACCCACACGCCGTCGCCGGGGCCCACCCCGTCGGGTCCGCGGGCGCCGGTGAGGTCGACGTCGGCGGCGCGCGCGTGACGCACGCGGGCGCCGGGCCAGTGGCGCAGGTTGACGGCGGCGACCGCCGCGGTGGTCTCGTCGGCGTCGACGGCGAGGACCTCGCGGTCGAGCCCGGCCAGCGCCATCGCGTCGCCCCCGATCCCGCAGCCGAGGTCGGCCACCCGGGTGGTGCCCGCCCCGGCGAAGCGGCGGGCGTGGTGGGCGGCGACGTCGAGCCGGGTGGCCTGCTCGAGCCCGGCGGGGGTGAAGAGCATCGAGGAGGCGAAAGGGCCGAACTTCGTGGCGGCCCGAGCCCGCAGGCGGGACTGCGTCATGGCGGCGGCGACCAGGGCGGCGTCTGCTCCTCCGGCGCGCAGGCGCTCGCCGAGGCTCAGCGCGGAGGCCTCGTCGTAGGGCGGCAGCGCCTCCAGCAGGGCCCAGCCCCGCGGCGTCAAGAGCTCGGCCAGGGAGGTCGTCGTCATCTCGCGATCGTGCCAGCGTGCTGGGCGTCACCGGACGCAGCCGTGGAGGGGCATCGGACCGCCCGCGTCCCTGGCACTCGAGTTGACCGAGTGCTAACGGCGGGCCTACGCTCGGGCTGGCACTCGACGAGGTCGGGTGCCAGCTGGCGCGGCAGGGTCGGCTCCCGCGACGACGACCCCGCCACCACCGCCAGGCAGACCTGAGTCATGACTCGTTCACTTCACAGAGAGGGAGGTCCGTCCATGTCGGTCTCCATCAAGCCCCTCGAGGACCGCCTCGTCGTCAAGCCGATCGACGCCGAGCAGACCACCGCGTCCGGCCTCGTCATCCCGGACACCGCCAAGGAGAAGCCCCAGGAGGGCGAGGTCCTGAGCGTCGGCCCGGGCCGCATCGACGACAACGGCAACCGCGTTCCCCTGGACGTCAGCGTCGGCGACCGGGTCATCTACTCCAAGTACGGCGGCACCGAGGTGCGCTACGGCGGCGACGACCTGCTCGTCCTGTCCGCCCGCGACGTCCTCGCCGTGGTCACCGGCTCCTGATCCACAGCACCACCACAGCGCCCCGGCGGTCGGCCCTGCCGGCCCCGGGGCGCTCGGCGTCACAGCCCTGACCGCCGCTCCAGCAACCGTCACAGAGAAGGACCCATGGCCAAGATCCTGCAGTTCGACGAGACCGCTCGTCGCTCCCTCGAGCGCGGCGTCGACGCGCTCGCCAACACCGTCAAGGTGACGCTCGGCCCCCGCGGCCGCAACGTCGTGATCGACAAGAAGTGGGGCGCGCCGACCATCACCAACGACGGCGTGACGATCGCCCGCGAGATCGAGCTCGACGACCCGTACGAGAACCTCGGCGCGCAGCTGGCCAAGAGCGTGGCCACCAAGACCAACGACGTCGCCGGTGACGGCACCACGACCGCCACGGTGCTGGCCCAGGCGCTCGTGCACGAGGGCTTGAAGAACGTCACCGCGGGCGCCAGCCCGGTCGCCCTCGGCCGGGGCATGCGCGCCGCGGTCGAGGCGGTCTCCGCAGCCCTCGACGCGGCCGCACTCCCGGTGAGCGACCGCGCCTCGATCGCCGGCGTGGCCACCATCTCCGCGCAGGACGCCGAGGTGGGCG
>JARICT010000058.1 GCA_029257185.1 Quadrisphaera sp. | reverse complement strand
AGCATCACGCGGTACACGCGGTCGACGCGGTGGTTCGTGGCCTCCGCGGTGGCCCACAGGTCGGCCACCGCGCGCTGGGGTCCGACGCGGGCGAGGTGGTCGACCCACCACGCGCGCTCACCGCGGGTGGACGCGTGCGCGTAGCGCCCCAGGACGCTCACGTAGAGGTCCTGAACGTAGCGGTCACGCCCGGAGGCGGAGGCGTCCCAGCGGCGGACCATCTCCGGTGACGAGAGCACGGCGCGGTCCACGTCGCCCAGGGTCATCCGCCCGGCGAGGACCTCGCGGACCCAGTACCGCGAGCCTGGGTCGGCGCGGCGGTGCAGGACGTCGCGGTAGGTAGCGCTGACGTGGTCGCGCACGAACTCCGGGCTGAGGGCCAGCTCGGCGAGGACGTCCTGCGAGCGCGCACCGCCGTACAGCGCGTCCACCCACGGCGCCCGGCCGACGTCGTCCGCGGCGTTCGCGGGGCCCCGGCCCAGCACGGAGACGTACCAGGACTGCACGAGGTCGTCGGCGTCGGAGATGGGGTGCTTCAGGGGATCCTGGGCCAGGGCCGCCGGCGCCCCGGCGACGAGGGTGGCCGCGGCGAGGGCGGCGGCCACGAGCGCGCGGGGGCCGCCGGCACGCGGTGCGCTCACCGCGCGGGTGCGGCCGGCACGGCGGTCACGACGGAGCGGAGCGGGCATCACAGGTCTCCCTTGTCGACGAGCGGGTCGGTCAGCTGGTAGCAGCGCTCGCGCACGGCCGTGCGGGCGAGCAGGATCGACGCCTGGTCGACCACGGGACGGGTGCCGACGTGCGGGGCTCCCCCGGTGGAGTTCTCCAGCGGGTCCCCCACGGCGACGTCGCGGACGGCCCTGCCGGCCACGAGCTGCGTGCGCACGGAGGCCGTGGCGCGCTCCCACGCCCGCAGCGGCTGCTCCAGCGCGCCGACGGCCGTCGTCCTGGCGAGGGCCCCCACCCCCGTGGTCACGGGCCCGAGACGGTGCCCGGCCATGGTGTGCGTGGTGGTGCCGTCCTTCATCACCTCGCGGTAGGTCTTCCACAGGTCGTCGCCGGCCGCGCAGGTGGCGACCGCGTCCGGGGCCGCCGGGGCCGAGGGGCCGCCGTTGCCCGAGCCAGCGCCGCCGCCGCCGGAGCCGCCGCCCGAGCCGCCGGTGCCCGAACCGGAACCGCCCGAACCGCCCGAACCGCCGGACCCAGAGCCACCTCCCGAGCCGCCCGAGCCCGTCGAGGAACCGCCGCCGGACGAGCCCGAACCGCCGGAGGAGCCCGACCCGGAGGACGATCCTCCGCCGGAGGAGCCCGACCCGGAGGACGTTCCTCCGCCGGAGGAGCCCGTGGACGAGGAACCCCCGTACCCGCCGGTGTAGCTGGTGGAGCTGCCGTAGCCGGGGAGTCCGTCGTCGCTCGACGACCCGCCGCCCGACGACCCGCCGAAGGACGACGACCCGCCGCTCCCGCCGGTGAGGCCGGTTCCGGCGCCGCCACCGGAGGAGGTCCGCACGAGCGGGTCGAAGGGGTTGCCCACCGCGGAGACCGGGAGGGTCGACGGCGACTCCACAGGGGGCGCCGGCTCCGGGGTCGCGGTGGCGGGCGGCGGCGAGACGGAGTCCGGGCCCACGTCGTCGCTGACCGGTCCGGTCAGCAGCACCGCGGCGAGGCCGCCCGCGAGCAGCAGGCCGGCGGCAGCGGGTATCCCGAACCTGACCAGCGGCGAGCGCTGGGCGGCGCCGGCGTTCGCCTCGGCGGTGGCGTCCTGGGCGGGGCCGCCGGCGTCCGGGTCGGGGGGCGGCGCCGCGCCGAAGGGCTGGGAGCTCATGCGGTCCTCCTGCGGTGGAGCGGGTCGGTGGTGCGGGGTCGGGCGTGCGGCGCTCCACCGGCCGGGCGGCCGGGGCGGCTCATCACGTCGCCGCCGGTGGCGGCTGCTGCTGCTGCGCGGCGCCGCCCCGGGCGCTCGCCAGGGCGTCCCCGGCCGCGGGGGGCCCGTCCGTGAGGTCCGGGGTGGCCTCCGGGGACGGCGGCCCCGGAGCGGCGGGCGCGGGGGTCGCCGGAGGGTTGCCGGCCGGGGGCTCGGTGCCCGCCGGAGGTGCCGTGCCAGCCGGAGGTGGCGTTCCGCTCGGCGGTGCGGGCACCACCGGCTGCGCCGAGGGGTCCGGGTCCAGCCCGGACGGCCGCGCGAAGACGTCGGCGGTCACGGTCAGCGTGACGTCGCCGGCCATGGTCGTGGGGCGTCCGCCCGCGGCGTCGCCGGCGTCCTCTGCGGTGACCGAGAGCTCACGGACGAGGAAGGCGCGCGGCATCTCTGTCTGCAGCAGGCGCAGGAAGTCCTGGGCCTCGAAGAACGGCCCGATCACGGTGGCGGTGACGGGGATGGCCGTGGTCGACGGCCCGGCGGGGACCGGCGTCGCGGCGTCGGGGGCCGCGGCGCCTGGAGCCGCGGCATCGTCGGTCGCAGGCGGCGTCGCCTCGTCAGCAGGGGCGGCGTCCCCGGGAGCGTCGCCTGCCGGTGCGGGCGCCGGAGCCACGGGCGCCGCGGCCGGCACAGGGGTCCCGGGCGTGACGGACATCAGCGTGAGGCCGGACTGACCGGCGTACCGGCTGATCTCCCGCAGGAGCGTCGGCAGCGCCACGTCGGCGGGCAGGGCGTCCTGCAGGGCCTCGAGGGTGCGCTGCTCGTCGGGCAGGTTGGCGAACTGACGGCGCAGCTCAGCGGTCTTCGCCTGCAGGGTGGCGTTCTGCGCCTCGGCGTCCACCCGCTGCTCCCGCAGGGTGGCGGCGTCGGCGCGCACCGGCCCGACGAGGAGGAACCAGGAGCCCACGAGCAGCAGCAGGGCCACCACGACGGTGCCCGCCACCCAGGTGCGCGCGCTGAGCTGGGTCATCACTTCTCCGTCTCTGCGTAGCGGTCGGACCGGGCGCTCTGCGCCATCGACGCGGACGACTCGAAGGTGAGGACCGGCGTCTCGTCGATCGCGCTGCGCGTCAGCGACGAGGCGTACGCCCCGCGCAGGCCCGGCGTGCGGTCGAGGACCTCGAGCCAGTCGGGCACCTGGCGCTCGTCCTGCGAGGAGCCGCCGATGGTCAGCGTCGCGAGGTCCGGTCCGTCGGGCGCCGTCACCGCGGCGACGGAGGGGTCCACGGCCGCAGCGGCGGCCGGGTCGGTCATGGTGGCCGTCCAGGAGGTCAGCCAGAGCCCCGGCGGCGTGGACACCGAGAGGTCGGCAAGGTACTGGTACCAGCTGACGTCGTCGGCCATGACGGTGGCGAGCTCGGCCTCGATGGCGTCCACCTCGGCGTAGACGAGGGGGGCGCGGGCGTAGCGGGCCTGCTCGGCGGTCAGCCGGGCGGTCTCGGCCTGCGCGCCGGCGAGGTCCTCGCGGGCCACGGAACGCTCGGCGACCACGAGGGCGTACGCGGCGAGGACCACGAGGACCACGCCGACCAGAGCGAGGAGGCCGCCGCGCTGGAAGCGCTGGACGCGGCGCGCGGAGACGATCTCCGCGGGCATGAGGTCGACGCGGGGGCCGCTGCCGGGAGCGAACGGGGTGCGGGCGAAGAGGCCCACGATCTCGTCGTCCTGGTCGAGGACCATGGTGTCGGCGCCCTGGCGGTCGTGAAGCGCCGAGCCGCCGAAGGGGTGCGCGTCGTCCCCCCGGCCGGGGTGGTCGAAGGGGTTCTCTCCCTGGTTCATCAGGCCGCTCCCAGCGCCAGGCCGACGGCTGCCGCCGTGCCGACGGAGATGCGGTCGAGCTCGACGACGTCCATGCCGACCTTCCCGGTGGACATCCCCTCGAGGGGGTCCCCGAGGTGGACGGGGAGGTCGGCCTCCCGGGAGAGCTGCTCGCGGAAGCCGCTCAGCAGCGCTCCGCCGCCGCACAGCACCACGCGGTCCACGACCTGGTCGGGGAACGTGGTGGCGTAGTACTCCAGGGAGCCGACGAGCTCGTCGAGCAGCCCCTGGGCGCCCTCGGCGACGGCGCGGGAGACCTCGTCGGTGGAGTCGGCGTCGAGGACGGCGTCCATCTTCAGCTCCTCGGCGTCCTCGGCGTCGACGCCCATCACCTCGGAGACGACGTCGGTGACGTCGTCCCCGCCGCGGGCGAGGATGCGCACGAAGCGGGGCAGGCCGCCGGAGTGGACGATGACGGTGGTGACCTGCGCGCCGACGTCGACGAGCGCCTCTGCGGCGGCGCGCCCCTGGCGGGCCTCGCCGATGGAGCGGAGCACCGCGAAGGGCGTGAGGTCCACGGAGTCCACGCGCAGGCCGGCGGCCTCCACGGCGCGCACGGACGTGAGCACCGTGTCGCGGGCGGCGGCGACCAGGAGGCCGCGCTGGGTGGCCACGCCGGTGGCGGCGGTGAAGGTCTCGGTGGCGTGGAAGTCCAGGACGGACGTGTCCACGGACATCGGGAGGGAGTCCGCCACCTGGAACGGCAGGGCACGGGCCATCTCGGCCGCGGACATCACCGGGACGTCGACGGGACGCACCAGCACGCGGGCGTTGGCGACGCCGAGGACCACGTGCTTGGTAGAGAACCGGTGCTCGCGCCACATCCCCTTCACGGCGGCGGTGACCGCGGCGGGGTCGACGACCTCGCCGCCGATCACCGCGCCGGGGGGCAGCGGGGCGTAGCCGAAGCGCTCGAGGACCGTTCCCTGGCGCCCGGGGGTCACCTGGGCGGCTCGCACGCCGCCGGCGCCGATGTCGAGGCCGACGGCACGGGCTGACGCCATGGTCGCTCCTTGTCTTCGCGGGCGCAGCCGGGGTGGCTGCTCAGTGATCGTTCGGCCGATCGGGCGCACGGCTTGAGCCGTGGGGGCACCTGACCTGGGGTGGGGGCGTGAGTCCGTGAGTCGGCGGGAGCCGTCAGCGCAGGAGGAAACCCGTCAGCGCAGGACGAGGCCCAGGTAGGCACCGACGACGGCCGGCCCCACCCACAGCCCCAGGCCGGCGCCGCCGAGCATGAACGGGCCGAAGGGCAGGTGGCTCTTGCGCCCGGCCCGGCCCGCCGCCATGAGGGCGACGCCCACCACCCCGCCGAGGAGGAACGCGGCGAAGGTGCCGACCGCGAGCGCTGAGAGGCTCGCGTAGCCCAGGTGCATGCCGAGCACGCCGGCGAGCTTGACGTCGCCGAATCCCATGCCGCCGGGCTTGGCGACGGCGAGCAGGAAGTACAGCCCGTAGAGGGCCGCCATGCCGATGCCCGCGCGCAGCAGCGAGCCCCAGTCCCCGGTGCCCACGGCGGCCAAGGCCAGCAGCGCGGCGCTGATCGGGTACGCGGGCAGCACGATGGCGTCCGGCAGCCGGTGGTGCTCGAGGTCGATGAGGGTGAGCGCCACGGCGATCGCGGCGAGGAACAGGTGGGCGGGCAGCACCCAGCTCGCTCCCGTCACCGCGGTCACCAGGGCGAACAGCGCTGCGGTGCCGGCCTCGACGAGGGGGTAGCGGGCGCTGATGGGCTCCGCGCAGTCCCGGCAGCGCCCGCGCAGGAGCAACCACCCGAGGACGGGCACGTTGTCGCGCGGGCGGATAGCCTCGCCGCAGCCGGGGCAGGCGCTGGCGGGGCGGACCACGGAGGCGCCCGCCGGCACCCGGTGGACGACGACGTTGAGGAAGGAGCCGACCGCGGCGCCCACCAGGGCCGCGAGGACGGTGAGGACGGCCGTCATCGCAGCCGATCCTCGGTGCTCACGACCCCGATCCCGTGATCTCGCGGGTGCCGGTGAGGTCAGCGTTGCCGAGGCTGGGTGGTGCGTTCCACTTCTGCTCGGACCCGCCGGTGCAGGTGGCCGCGACGAGGGTGGACCAGTTGATGCCCGACGCGTCCGCCTGGGGGCCCAGGGAGAGGCAGCGGCCATCGGAGGTCTTGAACGTGTAGCTCGTGAGGCTCGACCCGGTGTCCGTGGACCGGACGTAGCTCTGGTCCGCCCCGCCGTCACAGCTCTGCAAGGTCACGTAGGCGGGCTTGACCCCGTCGGCCGGTGTCTGGAGGCACAACGTCTTCGTGTTGTTCTCCTTGACCGTGATGGTCTGAGGATCGGCGACCTTCAGCGAATCGGCGGGCTCGGTGTAGTACCACTTGTGGTTCCAGTTGAGCCGGGTGCCGCCGCTGGGGTCCTGCTTGCAGGGATAGGCGATCATGAACTTCGCCCTGACGTCTTGACCGGTCACGTCGAAGCAGCGGCCGAACTCGAGGAAGTTCACGATCTGGTGGGTCTCGTAGCTCGCCGCGCCGGCGCCGACGCGGGGCTCGGGGCTCCATGAGCCCCACTCGCTGTTGCTCGCAGAGCACCCGCCCGTGCCGATCTTGAGGGTCTTGCCCACCGGGTTGTTGTTCTTGTCTCCCGCCCACAAGCACGAGACGCTGTAGTCGGTGTTCCCGGTGTTCTGCCCGCGGAACTTGGCGCCTCCCTCATAGCTCCACAGCTGGTTCGCCTGCTTCGGCACGCAGGTCCGCAGCGTGACCTCGCCCGAGGAGCCGGTGACGCACAGCTCGGAGGGCGCACCGTCCTTCGTCGTGCCCACGGTGCTGGCGAGCTTGATGGCGTAGTCCTTGGCGTACACCCACATCTGCGTCGGGGCGCCGCTGGTGCAGTCCGACGCGGCGACGTACGTGACCTTCGACCCCGCGGCGACGGTGTCGGCCTGGAGACACGCCTTCTGGGTCACCGTGTACATCAGGCCGCCGGGGGTGTTGGTGCTCGTGAGCTTAAAGTTGTAGATGCTCTGGAGCACGCGCGGCGCCGGCGACGAGCCGGGGCTGACGCCCGCGGGCGTGCTGCCCGTCGAGGTCAGGAGCGCGTAGCCCGGGGTCGAGACCGGTCCGCTGGCCGGGTTGCACGTGATCCGCTTGCTGTCGCGCTCCGACGTGGTCATCCTGGCCGGGTCCGTCGTGTAGTACGCCACCACGACGTCGTAGCTCAGCGTCTCCTGCGTGCTGCCGACGGTCCCGGCCAGCGCGCAGGGCAACCGCCCGCGGTCGCCGAAGACGTCGCCGGAGCCGGAGGTCGCCGTGGCGGTCCTGACCTGGCCGAGCGCGGCCTGCACGCCGGCCTCCGCGGCGAAGAGGGACCGCGAGGAACTCTGGGTGGCGCTCGTGGGCCGCACCTCGCGGAGCACGCTGCCGAGCACCAGCAGGCTGAGCCCGGCCAGGACGAGGATGATGAGCACGACGGTCAGCAGGGCGGCGCCCTCGTCGGCGCGGCCGTCGACCGAGCCGGGGGTCGCCTCGGCTCGACGGCCGGCGCCCCGCCTCACGACCTCACCGCCGCGCCGCCGCACACCGGGGAGTCGCTGACCAAGTCGTCGTTGGAGTCGACGTTGCCCGGCGAGTCGAGGTTGCTGTTGCGGGCGACGAAGCGGGTGTCGAGCCCGCTGCGCCCACCCTGGGCGTCGTCGCGGCGTCCGGAGGTGAGGGTCACGCGCAGCTCCTGCTGGGTCTGGAGTCCTTGGGCCTTGACGAGCGAGAACGGCTGTCCGGTGGGGAGGATCTGTCGCGCCACGGTCCGCCAAGCACCGGTCGGCGAGGTGCCCTCCGGCCACGAGCGCACGCGCAGCGTGCCGTCGACGGCGTGGTAGTTCCACTGGCTGCAGACCGGTGTCTTCGGGAGGACCACGGCCGAGGTCCGCATCTCGACCCACCAGTCGCCGCCCGCGGTCTGCCCGGGGAAGTTGACGGCGTCGGCGTAGCGGACCTGACGGTCCATCGTGAGGAAGGCGGTCCGCAGGTCGTCGGAGGCGTCGGCGACGTTGGTGACCCGCTGCGTGGCGCGGCCGAGGCTGATGACCGCTGCCAGGGCGAGCGACATGATCACGCTGAAGATCCCCATCGCGACGAGCAGCTCGACGAGGGTGAAGCCTGCGTCGTCGCGCTCGCTCCGGTCGCGCCCTCGGATCGTCGATCGAAGACCCCTCACGGCGCCACCGGTCCGCCGGGCGGCGGACCCACCGGCGTCGGCACCAGCTTGACGATCTCCACGTTGATGATGGCCCTCTCGGTCAAGCCACCGGAGGAGTTCTTGACGCGGTACCGGACGAGCGCCGGGGTGGGGCTGTCGCGGGTGACGGTCACGCGCACCACCCCGTTCGGCAGCGTGGTGGCGCTCACGCCGAGCGGGAGGCTGGCCGTGTCGATGACGACCGGGTTGGCGGCGGTGTAGGTCACGAGGTCGTTCAGCAGGACGGGGAAGTCCTTGGACGCCGAGTCGGACCCGATGGGGATCTCGATGGTGCCGGGGTCGTCGACGACCTCGCCGGCGCCGGTCGGCCACGTGGGGTCCTTCGTGGGGTCCACGAGGGAGACGAGCCGGTAGGAGCAGCCGGCGGCGCCGCAGTCGCTCGCGGTCCCGCGGTCCTCCAGCGACGTCCACCGGGTGATGACGACGAGGCGGACCATCTCGATCGAGCCGGTGGGCACCGCTCCTGGGCCGGACGCCGAGCAGTCCGCCGACGGGTCGGCGCGCAGGCGCCAGCAGGTGCCGATGAGGACGTCCGAGGTGTACTCGACCCCGGAGACGGTGTCGGTCCGCTGCAGCGGTATCACCTGCTGCGTCGGCGGGTCCGCGCTGGGGTTCGGGGGCGCGGACGCGGGGTCGGGGTCCCAGCGGGGCGTGGTGGCGGCGGTGACGACGGGGGGCAAGCCGCTCCACTGCGCGGTCACGGCACTCTGCTCGCGGCCGCGGACGAGCCCGGTGACCAGCGCGGGGCTGGTGGGGCTGCCGAGGTTCTGCTGCGTCGCGACGACGGCGCGGGCGCCCTCCATCGCGGAGTTGGCCACGGCGACGGCTGCCTGGCGCTGCTGGAGCCCGGAGCTCTTGGTGATGCCCTGGAGGAAGAAGGGCAGGACGGCTGTGGTGACCAGCGCGAGGAGGAGCACGGCGACGACGACCTCGACGAGGCTGAAGCCGGCCTCGTCGCGGGTGGCGCGGAACCTGGTCATGTCACCTCCTGCGGGCTGGGACGGGGATGGTGCTGCGGACCCGCACCCGGTGGGTGCGGGTCCGCAGCGGTGGTGTGATGGATCAGGACGTGCTGATTAAGGCTGCGATCACGGGCAGCCGCCAGGCTTGTCGCTCGCCTCCGGCTTGAGTCCGCCGTCGCTGGAGACGTACCAGTACGCGTTGCCGATGACGTTGGCGTTGGCGTTGGAGTTGAAGCCCGAGAGACAGAAGTTGGCGCCTGTCCCGTCGACGGTGTAGGCGATCTCGTTGTCTCCCGTCTTCTTGAGGCCCGTGGGAAGAGCGGCGGGGTACTTCTGGGTGTCGATCGCTGCGGTCTCGACCGCGGTGGCGTACGACTTGAGGTCCGCCTTGATCGAGGTGTCCACCGCCTTCTTGCGCTGGTTGAGGAACACCGGGATCGCGATGGCCGCGAGGATGCCGATGATGATCATGACCACGAGGAGCTCGATCAGGGTGAAGCCCTGGTCCTTGTCCTTCATGGACTTCTGGATGCGAGCGATCATGCCGCTCTCCTTTCACGGGGTGGTGGGGTCGGGCTGGTGGAGAGGGCCCGATCGCCCGCTGACTCC
>JARICT010000178.1 GCA_029257185.1 Quadrisphaera sp. | reverse complement strand
GCCGAGCACGTGGCGCTCGCACCTCGAGCTCGACGTGGCCGCCTTCGTCGACGCCGTGGCGGACTACGCACGGGTGGCGCTGCGGGGCGTGCCGTCGGTGGTGGTCCCGGCGCGCCGGCGGGCGCAGGGCGCGCTGACCGACGTCCGCTCGGGCCTGCAGGCCTCCCTGGCCGAGCCGACCGGCGGCGCGAGGACGGCGGCCACGTGGTTCCCCCTGATCACCGCGCTCGGCCAGGTGGTCGAGGACCTGAGGGACGCCTCCGTCCTGGCGAGCGGGGCGCGGGCCCGCGGGCAGGACCCCGGGGGCGCCGGCGACGACGAGCACGTCGAGACGTGGTTGCGCGAGCTGGCGCAGGCCGTGCGGGAGGGCCGTGAGCCCCGGGACGGCGAGCTGCCCGACGCCGGGCCGCTGGCGGTGGTGGCCGAGGGCCTGCGCGGCACACGACGCACCGTGGTGGGCGACGAGCCCCCCGTCACCTAGGGCGCCTGGCGAGGCCGGCCGGTCCGGTGACGCGGGCCCGTCTCGCTGGGCCGGCGCCGACGCGCGTCGTCATCGTCGCCGTCCGGTGGAGCGGGTGACGAGAATCGAACTCGCGTAGCCAGTTTGGAAGACTGGTGCTCTACCATTGAGCTACACCCGCAGGAATGCCGCTTCCACGACAGCCGTCGTGGTCCTCGCCCCGGTCGTCGTCCGGACGGGACGAGTCGTGCGGCGAGCGGACGACAGCGTAGCCGTGCCGGTCGTGGGCCGGCGAACCTGCCGGCACAGTAGCCTGGCCCCGTCGTCGGGCGCTCGGACAAGCCGTGCCCGCCGCGGGGTGTGGCGCAGCTTGGTAGCGCGTCCGCTTTGGGAGCGGAAGGCCCCCGGTTCGAATCCGGGTACCCCGACCACCACGTCGACGCGCCCGGGACCGGGTGGCGAGCCGTGGGACAGCCGTGCCGCGCCGGGCGGCAGCACCGAGAACACCGACCGCCAGACCCCGACCCCCTGGAGCACCGAAGTGAAGAGCGCCGTCGAGAACGTCAACCCCACGCGGGTCAAGCTCACCGTCGAGGTGACCGCTGACGAGCTCAAGCCCAGCCTGGACAAGGCCTACCGCACCATCGGGGCGCAGGTCCAGGTGCCCGGCTTCCGCCGTGGCAAGGTCCCTCAGCGCATCATCGACCAGCGCGTCGGCCGCGGCACCGTGCTGCAGGAGGCGATCAACGAGGCCCTTCCGGGCTTCTACAGCCAGGCCGTCTCCGAGTCGTCCGTCAAGGTCCTCGGACAGCCCGAGGTCGAGGTCACGGCGGTCCCCGAGACCGCTGACGGCCAGCTCGAGTTCACCGCAGCCGTCGACGTCCGTCCCGAGCTGTCCCTGCCGGACTTCTCCACCCTCGAGGTGACCGTCGACGCCGTCGAGGTCTCCGACGAGGACGTCGACGCGCGCCTGCAGTCGCTGCGCGAGCGCTTCGGCTCGCTCGTGCCGGTCGAGCGCGCCGCCGCCGAGGGCGACGTCGTCTCCCTCGACATGACCGCCTCGATCGACGGTGAGGAGATCGAGACGGTCACCGGCCACAGCTACGAGGTGGGGTCCGGTCAGCTGCTCGAGGGCACCGACGAGGCGGTCACCGGGCTGTCCAAGGGTGACGCGACCACCTTCACCACCGTGCTCGCCGGCGGCGACCGGATCGGCGAGGAGGCGGAGGTGGCCCTCACGGTGGTCTCGGTGAAGGAGCGCGAGCTGCCCGACGTCGACGACGACTTCGTCGACATGGCCTCGGAGTTCGACACCGTGGACGAGCTCATGGCCGACCTGCGCGCCAGCGCGGAGCAGGAGGCGGAGTTCGAGCAGGGCGTCGCCGCCCGCGACAAGGTCCTCGAGGCGCTGCTGGAGGCCGTCGAGGTGCCGGTGCCCGACGGCGTCGTCGAGACCGAGGTCAACCAGCACCTCGAGAACGAGCAGCGTCTGGAGGACGACGAGCACCGCGCCGAGGTCGACGTCGAGGCGCGCAAGGCGCTGAAGGCCCAGCTGCTGCTCGACGCCGTGGCCGAGCTCGAGAAGGTGCAGATCGAGCAGGGCGAGCTCGTCGAGTACATCGTCGCCCAGGCCCCGCGCTACGGCATGGAGCCGCAGGCGTTCGCCCAGGCCATGGAGCAGTCCGGCCAGCTGCCGGCCGTGGTGGCCGAGGTGGGCCGCCGCAAGGCGCTGTCCATCGTGCTGGGCAAGGCGAGCGTCAAGGACTCCTCGGGCGAGACCGTGGACTTCGGTGACGACGAGCAGGTCGACGACGCCGACGGGCAGACCTCGGAGCCCGCGGGGGCAGCCGGCGACGCAGAGCCGCAGGTCGCCGGCGAGCCCGACCCGGTGGACGCCGACGGGCAGGCACCAGCCGGGGGCGCTGGCGAGCCCGCGGCGAAGGAGGAGCCGGCCGTGAAGAAGGCTGGCGCCGCCAAGGAGCCGGCGGCGAAGAAGGCCGCTGCCGCCAAGGAGCCGGCGGCGAAGAAGGAGCCGGCCGCGAAGAAGGCCGCCACGAAGGACCCGGCGGAGAAGGACGCGGTCGAGAAGAAGGCGCCGGCGGAGAAGAAGGCCGCCAGCGCCGAGAAGGCGCCGGCGGAGAAGAAGGCTCCCACCGCCGAGTGAGACGCACCGGCGCCCCTCCTCTGCGGTGGGGGGGCGCCGGCGGCTCGCGTGCGCCGCGAGCGAACAGCGACCTCTCCCGGGAAGGCGCGCGGGCCTTCCGGCGCTAGGGTCGTGGACGAGGTGGAGCCCCGGACGACCCGGCGCCGGCAGGTGCCGGTAGCGGGCCCGAGCGGCGACCACCACCACGGACAGGCCGGTGAGACGGCCAGGAACGGAGCAGCGACGTGAGCACTCCCACCGATCGCACCGGAACGGGCTCCCCCCAGGGGCTCGACGACCACATCTACCAGCGCCTCCTGCGCGAGCGCATCATCTGGCTCGGCTCCGAGGTGCGGGACGACAACGCCAACGTCATCTGCGCGCAGCTGCTGCTCCTCGCCGCGGAGGACCCGGACAAGGACATCTTCCTCTACATCAACAGCCCCGGCGGCTCGGTGACCGCCGGCATGGCGATCTACGACACCATGCAGTACGTCAAGCCGGACGTCGCGACCCTCGGCATGGGGCTGGCCGCCTCCATGGGCCAGTTCCTGCTGGCCTCGGGCGCCAAGGGGAAGCGCTACGCCACCCCTCACGCGCGGATCATGATGCACCAGCCCTCCGGTGGCATCGGCGGTACCGCGTCCGACATCGCCATCCAGGCCGAGCTGATCCTCAACATGAAGCGGACGCTCACGCAGCTCACCGCGGACCAGACGGGTCAGAGCGTCGACCAGATCAACGAGGACAACGACCGCGACCGCTGGTTCACCGCGGCTGAGGCGCTGGACTACGGCTTCATCGACCACGTGGTGACCAACGCCGCTGACGTCACCGAGGGCGGCGGCACCCAGGCCTGAGCCACGGCCAGGTCTTCCGCCCAGCCACCCGCCAGGCCCTCAGGGGCCCCACGTCAGGAGAACTCATGCTCGACCCCCACGCCGACGGACGACCGATGGCGCCGATGCCCAGCTCGCGCTACGTGCTCCCGCAGTTCGAGGAGCGCACCCCCTACGGCTTCAAGCGCCAGGACCCCTACACGAAGCTCTTCGAGGACCGTGTCATCTTCCTCGGGGTCCAGGTGGACGACGCCTCGGCCGACGACGTCATGGCCCAGCTGCTCGTCCTCGAGGCGGCCGACCCCGACCGCGACATCACGCTGTACATCAACAGTCCCGGCGGATCGTTCACGGCACTGACGGCCATCTACGACACCATGCAGTACATCCGTCCCGACATCACCACGGTGTGCCTGGGGCAGGCAGCGTCCGCCGCTGCCGTGCTGCTCGCTGCCGGTGCTCCCGGGAAGCGTCTCGCGCTGCCCAACGCCCGGGTGCTCATCCACCAGCCGGCCATGGCCGGCGGCGACTACGGCCAGGCCTCCGACATCGAGATCCAGGCCAACGAGGTGCTGCGCATGCGCACCTGGCTGGAGACCACGCTGGCGAAGCACACCGGACGCAGCGCCGAGCAGATCCGGACCGACATCGAGCGCGACAAGATCCTCATCGCCGAGGCGGCGAGGGACTACGGCATCGTCGACCAGGTGCTCGAGACCCGCAAGGCCACGGCCACCGCCGCGAGCTGAGCCAGCGCGGTGCGGCGGTGAGGGCCCCCGAGACCCACCGCCGCGCCGCGCCGCGACCGCCCGCCCGGCGCCGTAGGGTGGGCAGGAGAGGGCGGTCCGAGCAGCACGTCGTGGCCCCACCCGAAGATCACCGTCGTCCGCACGGGGCGGTGGTAGAGGAGAGGATCGTCTGCGTGGCACGCATCGGTGACGGAGCGGACCTGCTCAAGTGCTCCTTCTGCGGAAAGAGCCAGAAGCAGGTGAAGAAGCTGATCGCCGGCCCCGGCGTGTACATCTGTGACGAGTGCATCGACCTCTGCAACGAGATCATCGAGGAGGAGCTCACCGAGACCGCCGAGCTCGGCCTCGGTGAGCTGCCGAAGCCGCGGGAGATCTTCGACTTCCTCGAGACCTACATCATCGGTCAGGACGCGGCGAAGCGAGCCCTGGCCGTGGCGGTCTACAACCACTACAAGCGCGTCCGCGCCGAACCGGCGTCGAAGGACGCCGAGAGCGTCGACATCTCGAAGTCGAACATCCTCCTCATCGGGCCGACGGGATGCGGGAAGACCTACCTGGCGCAGACCCTGGCGAAGATGCTGAACGTCCCGTTCGCCATCGCGGACGCCACGGCCCTCACCGAGGCGGGCTACGTGGGGGAGGACGTCGAGAACATCCTCCTGAAGCTCATCCAGGCGGCGGACTACGACGTCAAGAAGGCCGAGATGGGCATCATCTACATCGACGAGGTCGACAAGATCGCCCGCAAGTCCGAGAACCCCTCGATCACGCGTGACGTCTCCGGGGAAGGTGTTCAGCAGGCGCTGCTGAAGATCCTCGAGGGCAGCACCGCCTCCGTCCCCCCGCAGGGCGGGCGCAAGCACCCGCACCAGGAGCTCATCCAGATCGACACGACCAACGTGCTCTTCATCGTGGGGGGTGCCTTCGCGGGGCTCGACGAGATGATCGAGTCGCGCCGCGGCAAGCGGGGCATCGGCTTCGGTGCGCCGCTCCACGTGGCGGACGCCTCGGTCACCGCGAGCGCCTTCGGAGAGGTCATGCCCGAAGACCTCTTGAAGTTCGGGCTCATCCCTGAGTTCATCGGGCGGCTGCCGGTGATCACCACCGTGCGCAACCTCGACGCGGAGGCGCTCGTGCGCATCCTCACCGAGCCCAAGAACGCCCTCATCAAGCAGTACCAGCGGATGTTCGAGATCGACGGCGTCGAGCTCGAGTTCACGCAGGACGCCCTCGAGGCGGTCGCTGCACAGGCCATCCTTCGGGGAACCGGTGCCCGGGGTCTGCGCGCCATCATGGAGGAGGTGCTCCTCCCCGTGATGTTCGACCTGCCGAGCCGCGACGACGTGGCCCGCGTGGTCATCGAGAAGGACGTGGTGCTCACCAACGTGCTGCCCACGCTCGTCCCGCGGGAGAAGGCCGCGGCGCGCAAGCGTCCCCGCCAGGAGAAATCCGCCTGAGCGGCTGAGCACCTGGGCACCTAAGCGGCTGAGCGGCTGGGCACCTGACCTGTCATGGCGGACGGCAGCCGTTCTTGGCCGGTCTGAGGGCCACGCTCCCTCGACCGGGGACGCTCCGCCATGCTGAGCCCGTTTCGCAGCTCGACCGGGGACGCTCCGCCGCGCTGAGCCGCCCTACGACACGGCGTAGTGTCCCCGGTCGAGCACGGCATCGTCGTCCACTGTCATCCCCGTCAGCACCGCGCTCGTCCACAGGTGTTCGAGCGACTCCGTGGTCTCCGGCGCTGGCTGGACCAGCCTCTCCCCATGGTGAGCGCAGCGGTAGCAGCGGTGGCGGAGCGGGGAGGAGCGGCGGGCCGGACCACCGTCGTCTCGTGCAGCAGCGATGACGCGGTCGACTGGGCGGTGCGCTCGGGAAAGCTCCTGCGAGCCCACCCGCGGACCTTCGTCGAGCCTGGAGCCGCCGATGGTTGGAGGACCCGCTGCACCGCGGCGCTGGAGTGGGCCGGTGAGGGCGGCGCCCTGAGTCATCGGACGGCCTTGCGGGCGTGGGGGGTGAGCGACCAGCTCTCGTGGTCGGAGGGGTCCGCCGAGCCCATCGAGGTCCTGGTCGCGCACGAGCGGCGCCCCAGGTCCGTCATCGTGGCGAACGCGGTGATCCATCGTTCCCGGCGGCTAGCGACGGCCCGGGTGCGGGAGGGGCTGACGGTCGTCAGCCTGGAACGAGCGATCGTGGAGTCGTGGCCGTCTGCCTCCGGCGCGCGACAGCGTGCGCCGGCGATCGTGGCGGTGCGGGAGAGGCGGACCACGGTCGCCAGGCTGAGGCGCGAGCTGGTCGACCACCCTCGGTTGCCGGGTCGACGAAAGCTGCGGGAGCTCCTGGCCCTGATCGATCTGGGGTGCCACAGCGAGCTGGAGCTGTGGGGCCATCTCGAGGTGTTCGACGGTCCGCGCTTCGCCCACCTGCAGCGGCAGGTCCGGAGCCGTCACGACGGGCGGGTGGTGTGGTTCGACCTGTGGGATGCCGAGGCTCGTGTCGACATCGAGCTGGACGGTCGTCGGTACCACGCGGGCCTCCACGACTGGGAGCACGACATCGTCCGAGACGCTCTCGTCGCCGAGCGCGGCGGGATCACCCTGAGGTTCTCGCACGAGCACCTGACCCGAGACCCCGCGGGGTGCCG
>JARICT010000163.1 GCA_029257185.1 Quadrisphaera sp. | reverse complement strand
GACGGCGGCGCGAGCAGGAGGAGCACCCCATGACCCCCACGGCACTGGCCGAGTACAGCAACTGGCTGGTCTACTCGGCGATGCTCGTCTACGTCGGCGCGCTGAGCGCCTACGTCCTCGACCTCGCACAGGTCGGCGAGAGCGTGGCCGCAGCCCGCCGTGCTCGGCGCGACCGGGCCGCGAGCGCGTCATCGAGCGAGGCTCCTGGTGCGTCGAGCCCGGCCGGCGAGAGCGGTGCCGCGATGGGCCGTGGTGGGTCCACCGCCCTCGTGGAGCGGGCGCCGGCGACGGCCTCGACCGGCTCCGGCGGGAGCCCGGGCCACGACGCCCCCGCGCAGCGAAAGGCGGCGGGTGTCGCCGTGTCGCTGACGTGGCTGGCCCTGGCGCTGCACGTCGCCGGCGTCATCGCCCGCGGTCTCTCGGCCTCCCGGGCCCCGTGGGGCAACATGTACGAGTTCGCCGTCACGGGGTCCTCGGTCGTGACCCTCGTCTTCGTGCTGAGCCTCCTGCGCCGCGACGTGCGCTACCTCGGCGCGTTCGTCGTGGGCCCCGTCCTCGCGACGCTGCTGGTCGCCGTGGTCAGCCTGTACACCGACTCCGCGCCGTTGGTCCCCGCGCTGCAGAGCTACTGGCTGGTCATCCACGTCTCCGTGGCCTTCATCTCCAGCGCCCTGTTCACCCTCGCCTTCTCCGCCAACATCCTCCAGCTGGTGCAGGGTCGCCGGGAAGGTGCGCGGGCGACGGGCCACGAGCCGCGCGGTGCCCGCTTCATGGACGCCATCCCGGGCTCGCGCGAGCTCGACCGCCTCGCCTACCGGCTGATCGCCATCTCGTTCCCGATGTGGACCTTCACCCTGGTGGCCGGCGCCATCTGGGCGGAGGTCTCCTGGGGCCGGTACTGGAACTGGGACCCCAAGGAGGTGTGGACGTTCGTGATCTTCGTTGTCTACGCCGCCTACCTGCACGCCCGGGCCACCGGAGGGTGGAACGGGCGCCGGGCCACCTGGCTGGCGCTGGTCGGCTACGCGTGCGTGCTGGTGAACTTCGGCGTGGTCAACGTCTTCTTCCCCGGCAACCACTCCTACGCCGGCATCGGCTGACCCGACCGCCCTCGCCGCCGTCTGCTCCGCCTGCGCCGTCTGCTCCGCCCCCGCCGGCGGCCCGCCTGCGCCGTCTGCTCCGCCCCCGCCGGCGGCCCGCCCGCCACGCCCTCACCGCTCCGGGGACGTTCCGCCGCGCTCGCACGCCGGCACGCGTGAAGCGGGGACGTTCCACCGCGCTGGGGCGCTGCTCAGCGCGGTGGCGCGTCCCCGGTCGGTGAGCACGACCGTCATGCCGTCCGAGCGCACCGGTCCAACACCTCGGCCGCCCCCTTCCGCGATCTGGGGACGCTGCGCCGCGTGGAACCCTGCTACGTGGTGGATCTGGGGACGCTGCGCCGCGTGGGATAGCCGCTGAGCGCGGTAGGCGGTCCCCGGTCGGCGCGAGACTCACCTGGGTCGAGCCCCAGCGGTGAACCCGTGCAGTCGGACAGCCCGGACGGCTCGGCCGGACCGGACGCTCAGGCGGGGGTGGGACCCGTGCCCGAGCCCGTGCCCTGACCGCCGCCTCCGCTGCCCCCGCGCCGGCGCTGCTGCTCGAGGTTCCACAGGAAGTCCGGGTCGTCATCCGGGGCGATGGGTCGCCCGCGGCGGTCGGGCGGCTGGGCCGGGCCGCGCTGACGACCGGCGAGGAGCCAGGCCAGCGCTCCGAGCGGGGGGAACCCGACCAGGATGACCAGGACCCACACCGCCTTCGGCATGACCTTGATGTCGTAGGACCTCGTGCGGACGCAGTCGACGAGCGCGTACACCACCAGCGTCAGGATCACGACGGCCAGCAGGAACCTCATGGCGCCATGCTAAGTGCCGAACCTGAGTCCTACGCTGTCCGGGTGGGTCCCTTCCTCCGGTACACGGCGCTGCGCCTGCTCGTCCTGGTGGTGGTCGGGGCCGCGCTGTGGTTCGCGGGCCTCCGCGGGCTGCTGTGGGCGCTGGTCATGGTGGCCGTCGCCGCAGGCGTGTCCTACGTGCTGCTGACGAAGCCTCGCGAGGCCCTGCTCGACCGGCTCGCGCGCGGACGTCCGGCGCGAACGGTCGACGAGGACCTGGACGAGGACGCGGCGGCCGAGGACGCCGCCGTGAACGCGGGCGCCGCGGTACGCGTGGACCGCGGGCTGGACCAGCTGCCGGAGATGCGCGAGCGGACCACGCGCGCCGTGGACGTCCCCGCCTCGCAAGACTCCGCGCGGCACGGTCCGGCGGAGCTCGCCGGGGACCAGGAGCAGCATCGTCCCGAGGACCCCGCCACGCACGACGGCCACCGGGGCGGCGCCGACCGGGGCGCAGGCCGCGACGAGGGGTCAGCCGAGCGCGAGGCCGACGCCGAGGGTCACCGCCAGGACCAGCTCTAGGCGTCCCGTCGCCCCCAGCACCGGGACCAGCGCGAGACCGCGGGCGCCGCGGCCGACCGTGCGCAGCGGCGCGAGCGCCAGCGGCAGGGCGAGCAGGCCCAGCAGCACCCACGGCTCCAGGGTGATGACGGCGAGCACGACGACGGCCACGAAGGGCGTCAGCACCAGGGCCGTGTACAGCCGCCTGGTCGAGACCTCACCGAGGCGCACCGCCAGGGTCCGCTTGCCGGCGACGGTGTCGGTGGGCACGTCCCGCAGGTTGTTGACCACCAGCAGCGCGCACGCCAGCGCGCCGATGCTCACCGCCCCCGCCCACGCCCCGGCGCCGACCGTCCCCACCTGGGTGTACGTGGTGCCGAGGGTGGCGACGAGCCCGAAGAAGACGAACACGAACACCTCACCCAGCCCCGCGTACCCGTAGGGGCGGGGGCCGCCGGTGTACGTCCACGCCGCGACCACCGCGGCGGCTCCCACCGCCAGCAGCCACCACGTGCCCGCGAGGGCCACGAGCACCACCCCGAAGACACAGCCGAGCGCCAGCGAGAGCACGGCGGCGCGCTTGACGTGGCGGGCCGGGGCGAGACCGGTGGCGGTCAGGCGCAGCGGTCCGACGCGGACGGCGTCGGTGCCGCGCACGCCGTCGGAGTAGTCGTTGGCGTAGTTGACGCCCACCTGGAGCGCCAGCGCGACCAGCCCGGCCAGGACCGCCCGGACGGCGGAGCCGGAGCCGGCGCCCACCGCCGCGCCGGTGCCGACCAGGACGGGTGACAGCGCCGCCGGGAGGGTGCGCGGACGTGCTCCGGAGACCCACTGTGCTGCGCTCGCCACGGGCGTGGACGCTACCGGGGACCGCTGCGGGGGAGGCGGGCGCTGGCGAGGGCCGCCGCGGCCCGTCGGTCCGGCTTGCCGAGCGCGGTGACGGGGAGCGCGTCCACCACCAGCAGGGAGCGCGGGGCGCTGGCGGCTCCGAGACGCTCGGCGACGGCGCGACGCACGGCGGCGAGGTCGGGCGCACCGTCGCCCGCCGCCACCGCCAGGGCCACGAGCGCGCGCCCCCACTCGGGGTCGGGCACCCCCACGACGAGGGCCTCGGCGACCCCGGCCAGGGACGTGATCACGTGCTCGACGGCGACCGGGGAGACGTTCACGCCTCCGGTGACCACCACGTCGTCCCGCCGGCCGTCGACCACGAGCCGGGGTCCGCGGCGTCCGGTCCCGCCCGTGTCGCCGACCCGACCGCCGCCTCCGCCGCCTCCGCCGCCTCCGTCGCCTCCGTCGCCGACCGACGTGCCGGCCGCGCGCCCGGCCCCGTCGCCGACCGACGTGCCGGCCGCGCGCCCGGCCCCGTCGCCGCCCCGGACGAGGCGGCCGACGTCGGGCGTGAGGTACCAGCGGCGCCCGGCCCGGCGGACGAACGTCTCGGCGGTCGCCCCGGGTGCTCCCCGGTAGCGCGTGGCGAGCACGTCCCCACCCAGCCGCACCGCGCCGTCGACCAGCGCGACGACGACGCCGGGCAGCGGCGCGCCGTCGTACACGCACCCGCCGGAGGTCTCGGTGCTGCCGTAGGTGGTGACCACGCGGACGCCGGCGTCGCGGGCCGAGGCCAGCAGGGACGGCGGCGTGGCCGCGCCCCCGACCAGCACCGCGTCGAAGGTCGCCGCGGCCTCGCGGGCGAGCGGGTCGGCCAGCACCCGGCGCAGCTGGGTCGGCACCAGCGAGGTGGCGCGGCGCGCCCCGGTCATGCCGGCGGCCGCGGCGGCGAACGCGCCCGCGGAGAAGCTCTCGCCGCGGGGGAGGACCACCGGCTCGGTGCCGGCCAGGACCGATCGGACGAGCACCTGCCACCCGGCGACGTGGACCAGGGGGAGGGCGAGCAGCCACTGCGCGTGACCACCGAGGGCCGCCGCGGCGCCGGCGGCCGAGGCGCTCAGCGCGGCCGCCGACAGCTCGACCACCTGGGGGGTCCCGCTCGAGCCGGAGGTGGCCAGCAGCAGGGCGCTCCCCTCGTCGACGGGCTCGCCCAGCGCGGCGGCCTCCCGCGCGGCGGCCCCCGGCGCGCCAGGAGGCAGCGGGAGCAGCGCCGGCCCGCCGCTCAGAGCGGCCACGAGGTCCTCGAGGAGCTCGCCCACGGGGGCGTCCGCGCGGACGACCTCCACGCCCCCGTCGTCGCTGCCCGCCCCGTCGCTGCTGTCGGTCACGCGCGCCGCCGGGTCATGCGTAGTAGGGGAAGCCGGACCAGTCAGGGTCGCGCTTGCCCAGGAAGGCGTCGCGCCCCTCGACCGCCTCGTCGGTCATGTACGCCAGACGGGTGGCCTCCCCGGCGAACACCTGCTGGCCCATGAGGCCGTCGTCCACGAGGTTGAAGGCGAGCTTCAGCATCCGCTGGGCCGTCGGCGACTTGGTGACCACCTCGCCGGCCATCTCCAGGGCGCTCGCCTCGAGGTCGGCGTGGTCGGCGACGACGTTGACAGCCCCGAACCCCGCCATCTCCTCCGCGGAGTAGGAGCGCCCCAGGAAGAAGATCTCCCGCGCGCGCTTCTGGCCGACCATGCGCGCGAGGTAGGCGGAGCCGTACCCGGCGTCGAAGCTGCCGACGTCGGCGTCGGTCTGCTTGAAGCGGGCGTGCTCCCGCGAGGCGATCGTGAGGTCGCACACCACGTGCAGGCTGTGACCCCCGCCGGCGGCCCACCCGGGGACCACGGCGATCACCACCTTGCCCATCGTCCGGATCGTGCGCTGCACCTCCAGGACGTGGAGGCGCCCGCCGCGAGCCGCCGCCCGGTCGGCGTCCACGGCGTCGTCGTCGCCCTCGGCGGTCGCGCTCGCGACGTCGGTGCCGCCCGCCCCGTCACCGACGGAGTACTGGTACCCGGTGCGCCCGCGCACCCGCTGGTCCCCGCCGGAGCAGAAGGCCCACCCGCCGTCCCGCGGGCTGGGGCCGTTGCCGGTGAGGAGGACCACCCCGACCGACGGATCGAGCCGCGCGTGGTCCAAGGCCCGCGCCAGCTCGTCGACGGTGCGCGGGCGGAAGGCGTTGCGCACCTCGGGCCGGTCGATCGCCACGCGCACCACGGCCCCGTCACGGCCGGCGGTGGCGCCCGGCCGTGAGCGGTGGTAGGTGACGTCGCTCAGCGCCTCGAACCCGGGCACCTCCTCCCAGGCCGCCGGGTCGAACGTCTCCGATGTTCCGTGCAGCGCGCTCATCCGGGCAGGGTAGGTGAGCACGCCGGCGCCACCCGTCGGCTGCGAGCCACCGCTGATCGCGGCAGGATGGAGCCATGAGCCTCCCGGTGCCCGCCTCCACGTCCGACCTGCCCGACCTCACCGGGCGCACCGTCGTCGTCACCGGTGCGTCGGCGGGCATCGGCGCTGCGGCCGCCCGGCGCCTGCACGCCGCCGGAGCCCGCGTGCTCCCGGTGGGCCGCGACCCCGAGAAGACCCGCAGGGTGGCGAAGGACGTCGGGGAGGAGCCGCTGGTCGCGGACTTCTCCGAGCTCGCCCAGGTCCGCCGCCTCGCCGAGCAGATCACCGAGCGGACCGACAGGATCGACGTGCTCGCCAACAACGCGGGCGGCACCTTCTCCGGGCGCACCGACACCGTGGACGGCCACGAGCTGACGTTCCAGGTCAACCACCTCGCGCCGTTCCTGCTGACCAACCTCCTGCGCGAGCGGCTCGTCGCCACGCAGGGGTCGCGGGTGGTGGTCACGTCCTCGGCGGCCAACGCGCTGGGCCGGATCGACCTCGACGACCTGGACCTGAACCGGCGCACGTTCTTCTCCTTCGCGGCCTACGGCAACGCGAAGCTCTGCAACATCCTCTTCGTGCGCGAGCTGGGGCGCCGCTGGGGCCAGGCCCAGGGCGAGGGCGTCACGGCCACCGCCTTCCACCCCGGCACGGTCGCCAGCGAGTTCGGGCGCGACTCCTCCCTCGTGGGGCTGCTGTACCGCACGCCCCTGAAGAGCCTCTTCACCATCGACACCGAGGCCGGCGCTGCCCCGCTGGTCTGGCTGGCCGCTCGCCCCGACCCGCGCGACGCCGACGGGCAGTACCTCGACCGCTTCAGCCCGGGCAAGCCGAACCGGGCCGCGGACGACCCGTTCCTCGCCGCGGGGCTGTGGGACCGCTCGGCCGCCATGGTCGGCATCGCGGCGTGAGCCACGGGCCGCCCGCCGGCCACGCGGTCCCCGCCCTCGACGACGTCCTGGGCGGCGCCGCCGTCGTCACGCTCCCGCTGGGCGTCCGCTTCCGCGGGCTGGACGAGCGGGAGGCGCTGCTGCTGCGCGGGCCGGCGGGCTGGGGGGAGTTCGCGCCGTTCGCGGAGTACGACGACGCGGAGTCCGCCCCGTGGCTGGCCGCGGGCCTGGAGGCCGCGTGGGAGGGGCCGCCGGCGCCGCTGCGCCGCCGGGTGGAGGTCAACGCCACCGTCCCCGCCGTCCACCCCGACGCGGTGGCCGGCGTCCTCGCGACCTTCCCCGGGTGCACCACGGCGAAGGTCAAGGTGGCCCAGCGGGGCCAGCGCCTGACCGACGACCTCGCGCGGGTGGCGGCGGTGCGCGACGTCCTCGGCCCTGGCGCCGCCGTGCGGGTGGACGCGAACGGTGGCTGGAGCGTCGCGGAGGCGCTCGCGGCGCTGAGCGCCCTGGCCGGCGCCGGGCCGCTGCAGTACGCCGAGCAGCCCTGCGCCACCGTGGAGGGGCTGAGCGCGCTGCGCGCCGAGCTCGCCGCTGCCGGCGCCGTGGTCCCGATCGCCGCCGACGAGAGCATCCGCCGCGCCGCCGACCCGGTGGCCGTCGCGCGGGCCGGCGCCGCCGACGTGGCCGTGCTCAAGGTGCCCCCGCTCGGCGGGGCGCGCGCGGTCGTGGCGCTCGCCGCGATGCTGGAGGACGACTTCGGGATGCGCGTGGTGGTCTCCAGCGCGCTGGACACCGCGGTCGGCATCGGCGCAGGGCTCGCCGCGGCCGCCGCGCTGTCGCGGGAGCCGCTGGCGTGCGGTCTCGCCACCGGGTCGCTGCTCGCGCGCGACGTCGCCGCGCCCCGCCGGATCACCGGCGGGGCGATGGAGGCCGACGCGGTGACCGCCTCACCGGCGCTGCTGGCCGCGTCCGCGGCGCCGCGGGAGCGGCGGGACTGGTGGCTCGCGCGCCTCGAGCGGTGCTGGGCGCTGCTCGAGGAGCAGGGCCGAGGCCGGGCCCCCCGGTGAGCGCCCCGTCCACCGAGCTCGCCCGCGCGCTGGTCACCGGGCTCGTCGAGGCCGGCGTCCGCGACGTGGTCCTCTGCGCGGGCTCGCGCTCGGCCCCGCTGGCCTACGCCCTGCTCAGCGCCGAGGACGCGGGCCTGCTGCGCCTGCACGTGCGCCACGACGAGCGCTCCGCCGCCTTCACCGCGCTCGGCGCGGGGGCGGTGGGGCGCGCTGCCGGCGGTGGCCTGGCGGGGGCGCTCGCCGCGGTGGTGACGACGTCCGGCACGGCCGTGGCAAACCTCGCCCCTGCGGCGCTGGAGGCCTCCGAGGCCGGGATCCCGCTGCTGCTGCTCACCGCCGACCGCCCCGCCGCGCTGCGGGGCACGTGGGCCAACCAGACCAGCGCGCACCAGCCGACGCTCTTCGGCGCCGTGGTCCGCGCCGAGACGGTCCTCGACGGGTCGCCGCCGCACCCCGGCGCCGCGGTGAGGGGTGCGGCGGCGCTGGCCCGCGGGTCGGGCGGGTCCCGGCCGGGGCCCGTGCACGTGGACGTCGCCTTCACCGAGCCGCTGGTGCCCGAGGAGACCTGGCGCCCGGACGGACCCCGCACGCGCCCCGAGGCCGCCGAGCCTCCCGACGGCTCCGAGCATCCCGACCGCCCCGAGCCTCCCGACGTGGGCGATCCCTCCGGTGCGCCCGCTCAGCGTGGGGCGCAGGGCGCCGAGGCGCTCGCCCTGGGCCCCCGCACCGTGGTGGTCGCCGGCCACGGTGCCGGCGACCGCGCGCGCGAGCTGGCCGAGACCGCCGGGTGGCCGCTGCTCGCCGAGCCGAGCTCCGGGGCGCGCAGCGGGCCGAGCGCGGTGCCCGCCTACCGACTCCTCCTCGGGGGGGCCGCGCCCGGGCTGGCCGGCGCGATCGAGCGGGTCGTCGCCTTCGGTCGGCCGACCCTCTCGCGCCCGGTGAGCGCGCTGCTCGCCCGGCCGGACGTCGAGCTGGTCCAGGTCGTGGACCACCCCGACGACCCGGGCCCGGCGCCGCGCCCGGGTGCCCGGCGGGTGAGCAGGGTCCGCCCGGGTGCCGGCGAGGAGGACGTGCGCTGGGCCCGGGAGTGGGCTCTCGCCGGCCGGGCGGTGGCCCGGGCGGTGGCCAGGGTGGAGGAGGCGCGGGGCGAGACGGCGGACGAGGCCGGGGAGCAGCCGACGGGCGACGGGCGGCGTGGCGAGGACCACCGGCTCACCGGCCTGCTCGTCGCGCGCGAGGTCGCGGCGGCGACCGGCCGCGGCGACGTCCTGGTCGCCGCGGCGTCCAACGCCGTCCGTGACCTCGACATCGCTGCCGCCCCGTGGCAGCGGCACCCGCTGGCCGTGCTGTCGAACCGGGGCGTCTCGGGCATCGACGGGACCGTCTCCACCGCCGCGGGAGCGGCGCTGGCCACCGGTGCGCCGACGCGGGTGCTGTGCGGGGACCTCGCCTTCCTGCACGACCTCAACGCGCTGCTGCTGCCGCGGGCCGAGCTGCGCCCCCGCGTGCAGGTGGTCGTCCTCGACGACGACGGGGGCGGGATCTTCGCCGGCCTCGAGCACGGGGAGCCGGCGCGAGCGCAGGCCTTCGAGCGGCTGTTCGGCACCCCGCACGGCTCCGACGTCGCCGCGCTCGCCGCCGGGTACGGGGCGGCCTACGAGGAGGTGGGCACCGTCGAGCGGCTGCGCGCCGTGCTGTCGGCCGTGCCGAGCGGCATCAGCGTGGTGCACGTCCGTGCCCGGCGCGACGACCGGCGCGCGCGGTCGTCGGCGCTCGCGGTGGCGGCGCGCGCTGCCACCGCGAGCGCTGACGACCCGGGAGCCTCGATGGCGCCGCGGCCGGCGACGAGCCAGGATGGGGCCATGACCACCACCGAGGACACCGCCCCCACCTGCGGCTGCGGCGAGAGCTGCACCTGTGGCGCCGACTGCACGTGCCCGGCCGGCTGCAGCTGCGGTCACGGCTCGGGGGCGAGCACCTCAGGGGCCTGAGGGAGCGCCGCACACGCCCACGGGCGCAGGGGGTTCAGGCGTCGCGGGTCTTCAGGAGCACGGCGGCCAGGACGAGGGGCACCGCCACCCACACCGCCAGCGTGAGGGACGCCGCCTGCCGCGTCAGCGTCGAGGCTCCGTCGGCCGTGGCCTGCAGCGTCGCCCCCGCTGAGCTCGGGAGGTAGTCGGCGGCGTCCTGCACCCACTCGACGCTGATGAACTGCAGGATCCCCGGGAGCAGGAAGACCAGCGCGACGAGGACGGTGATGGCGCCGGCCGTGCTCCGCGCCAGCAGACCCAGACCCAGGCCGAGGAGGGTGATGGCCACGAGGTAGCCGGTGTTGCCGACCAGGGCTGCCGCCACCCCGTCGTCGCCCCACCGCGCCGACAGCGGCGGGTCGAGCAGGGTGGTGCCCGTCCAGAAGGCGGCGGCGCTCACGGCGGCGCCGGACACGGCGGCGACCACGAGGACGACGAGGACCTTGGCCGCGAGGACGGGGAGCCGCGTCGGCACCGCCGTGAGCGTGGCGCGCACCGTCCCCGTGGAGTACTCGGTGGACGCGGACAGGGCGCCCAGCACGCCCAGCACGAGGGACGCGAAGATCGTGCTGGAGAGCAGCGCCCCGGGGACGTCGGCCAAGACCTGCGGGGGAGGGCCGCCCTGGCCGTCCGGGCCGGTGGACCCCAGCGTGGCGCCGATCGCCGCGGCGATCCCCACGCTGAGCGCAGCGGCGATCGCGAGCGTGACCCACGTCGAGCGCAGCGTGCGGAGCTTGGTCCACTCCGAGCGGACGACGCGGGGGAAGGAGACCCTGGCCCCGTCGAGGCCGACGCGCGTCCGGGGGGCGTCGGCCCTGCGGGCGGGCGAGCCCGCGGTGGGCGGCGTCGACGGGGTGTCCGAGGGGTTCGCGACGACGCTCACGCTGCGGCCTCCGAGGTCTCGTCGCTGTCGTCGGTGACGTACTCGCGGCTGTCGCGGGTGAGGTTCATGTACGCGTCCTCCAGGGAGGCCTCCTCGCGGTGCAGCTCGTGGAGCACCGCCGACGAGGCTGCGGCGATCTCACCGATCTCGGCCGCGCCCATCCCCTCCACGCGGAGCAGACCCGGCTCGGCGGTGCTGACGCTCGCCCCGCGGCGCAGCAGCTGCTCGGACAGCGCGGCGGCCTGGGGGGAGCGCACCGTGACGGGCTGGTTCGTGATCGTGGCGGTGAGCTCCTTGACCGTGGTGTCGGCGAGCAGGCGCCCTCGCCCGACGATGACCAGGTGCGTCGCCGTCTGGGCCATCTCGCTCATGAGGTGGCTGGAGAGGAACACCGTCCGGCCCTGGGCGGCCAGCTCCCTGAGCAGCCCGCGGATCCACAGCACGCCGTCGGGGTCCAGCCCGTTGACCGGCTCGTCCAGCAGCAGCGTCGCGGGGTCCCCGAGGAGGGCGACGGCCATGCCGAGGCGCTGACCCATCCCGAGCGAGAACGCCCCGGCGCGCTGGCGAGCGACCGCCTCGAGCCCCACGAGCTCCAGCACCTCGTCAACCCGGCGGGCCCCGATGCCCTCGGTATGCGCGAGGGCGAGGAGGTGGGAGCGCGCGGTGCGTCCGGGGTGGACGGCCTTCGCCTCGAGCAGGGCACCGGCCTGGCGCAGCGGGTCACGGTGCTGGGCGTAGGGCTTGCCGTTCACGGTCACCGACCCGCCGCTCGGCCGGTCCAGACCGACGACCATGCGCATCGTCGTGGACTTCCCCGCGCCGTTGGGGCCCAGGAACCCCGTCACCTCGCCCGGTGACGCCGTGAAGGACAGGTCGTCGACGGCTGTCTTGGCGCCGTAGCGCTTGGTGAGGTTGCGGGCCTCGATCACGGTGCCTCCTCAGGTGGCGGGGTCGTCGCCGGGAGAGAGCGCCTGGCGGACGGGCGCCAGCTTGGCCTCGGACTCGGCCAGCTCGGACCGCGGCTGCGAGCCGGCGACGATCCCGCACCCGGCGAACAGGCGTGCGCGCCGCGGGTCGTCGGCGTCGAGCCGGGCGCACCGCAGGGCCAGGCCCATCTCTCCGTCACCGCGCGCGTCCACCCAGCCGACGGGCCCGGCGTAGCGGTCGCGGTCCATGCCCTCCAGCTCGTCGACGACCGCCCGCGCCGCGCCGGTGGGGGTGCCGCACACGGCTGCGGTGGGGTGCAGGGCCTCGGCGAGCTGCAGCACCGAGGGGTCGGCGCCGGGCTCGGCGGGGGAGAGCACCCCGGTGACGTCGGTGGCGAGGTGCATGACGTTGGGCAGGTGGAGCACGAACGGGGACTCCGAGGCGGTGGTCGTCGTGCAGTGGGGCCTCAGCGCCTGCAGCACCGAGCGCACCGCGTACTCGTGCTCCTCCAGGTCCTTTCCGGAGCGCGCGAGCGTCCCCGCGAGCGCGGCGTCGGCGTCCTGCGAGCCGGTGCGGCGGATGGTGCCGGCGAGGACGCGCGAGTGCACCAGCCCGCGCTCGCGGCGCACCAGCAGCTCCGGGGTGGCGCCCACCAGGCCGTCCACGGCGAAGGACCAGCACGACGGGTACGCGGTGGACAGCCGGTCGAGCAGCCAGCGGGCGTCGATGGGGCGCTCGGCGGTGGCGCAGAGGTCCCTGGCGACGACGACCTTCTCCACCTCCTCGGCGCGGATCCGCTCCACCGCGGCCTCCACGGCCGCCACGTAGCGCTCGCTGCTGAGCGCCCCGTCACCGAAGACCACCCCGCCGGGTCCCTCCGGCGGCCCGGCGCCGGCGGTGACGGGCGGTCCGCTCTCGTCGGCGCAGCGGGCCGTGGTCAGCCACCAGCGCCCGTCACGGTGCCCGAGGACGACGGCGGGGACCACGAGCACGCCGCCGGCCGGGGAGTCCTCGGAGAACGCCAGCGAGGCGAAGGCCACCGGCCCGGTGCCGGGCAGGCGGACCGGGTCCTCGACGCGGACCCCGAGGAGGGTCCTGCGCCACGCGGCGTCGGCCTCGGCGAAGCGGGCGGGGCCGGTCACCTCGATGCGGGCGACCTCCCCCCACGCGACGAGGCCCTCCCCGTGGCGCACCCACGCCAGCGCTCCGGCGGGCTGGGGGAGGTGGTCCACGAGGCGGGCCCCGACGGGCGCCTCGATCTCCACGGTGGTCACGCAGCGGAGGTGGTGCTCCGGCGGGGCGCTGCGCGCCGTCGTCGGGCGGGACGTCCGGCTCGCCGTGGTTGCGCTCACGCCGCTCAGGCTAGGCGGCGCCGGGCGCGCGCGGTGGTCGAGGCGGTGTGACCTCCGCCGCTTCCGGGCCGACATCCTCGGTCTTCCCGGCCGCGCGGACCACGAGCACCGCGGCGACCGCGGCGGGGGTGAGCGAGACGTGCTCGCCGCCGCCGGCGAGCTCGGCCACGAGCCTGACGTCACGGTGACGACCACGGCGCTGCACGCGCACCCGCACGCCCGGGCGCAGGCCCACCTCCTCGCACCACCGCAGCACGGCGGGGTCGCGGTCGTCCACGCGGGCGACCACGCCGGTCTCGCCGGCACCCAGCCCCTCGAGGGGGACGGCGTCGGGGCGCACCAGCGCGCCGTCGGCCGAGGGGATGGGGTCGCCGTGCGGATCGGCGGAGGGGTGCCCGAGCCGCCGGTCGATCCGGTCGAGCATGAGGTCGGACACCACGTGCTCGAGCGCCTCCGCCTCGTCGTGGACCTCGTCCCAGGTGTACCCCAGCTCCGCCACGAGGTAGGTCTCGAGGAGGCGGTGGCGCCGGACCATGCGCAGCGCCTGGGCCTCGCCCGCGGGGGTCAGGGTCACCGGGCGGTAGCGCTGGTGGCGCACGAGCCCCAGCTCGCCCAGGCGCCGGACCTGCTCGGAGACCGTGGAGGGGGAGAGCGCGAGCCGCTCGGCCAGCAGCGTCGTGGTCACGGGTTGCTCGACCCACTCGCGGGCGGTCCAGATGGCCTTGAGGTGGTCCTGCGCGGCCTGGGTGAGCGTGAGCGCCGGGGAGGGGAGGGCCTCGGGGTCGCGCGTGGGCCCGGGGTCGCCCCGCTCGATGGTCACGACCCCATGGATACCACCGAACGGGCACCCCGCCCGGCCGTGAGCGGCCGGCAGCGGACCGGGCGGGACACGAGGGCCCCACCCAGTTTCGGGGCACCGAAACCTTGCTAGGATCCGGTCATGAGCCTGCTCGGACCGCGGTCGCGCCGGCGCTGGCCCGCGGTGCTCGCCGTCGCGGTCCTGGCGCCGGCGATCGCGCTGTCCGGGTGCGCCGGCGACGGCGCCCGTGCGGGCGACGCGGCCGACGGCAGGCCGCTGGTCCTCACCACCTTCACCGTCATCGCGGACATGGTCGGCAACGTCGCCGGTGACCGCGTCGAGGTCTCCTCCATCACCAAGCCGGGCGCGGAGATCCACGGATACGAGCCGACCCCCGGCGACCTGAAGGACGCCGCGAGCGCCGACCTCGTCATGGAGAACGGCCTGGGGCTGGAGCGGTGGTTCGAGCAGTTCGTCCAGCGCAGCGACGCCGACTTCGTGGACCTGTCCGACGGCGTCGACGTGATCCCCATCGCGGGGGAGGGCGAGCACGCCGGCAAGCCCAACCCGCACGCCTGGATGTCGGTGACCAACGCCGACGTGTACGTCGAGAACATCCGCGAGGCCCTCGTGGCCCTGGACCCGTCGGGCGAGGCGGAGTACACGGCCAACGCCCAGGAGTACCGGGGCCGGCTCGCGGGGGTGCGGGCCGACGTCGAGGACGCGCTGGGAGGGCTGGCGCCGGAGCAGCGGGTGCTGGTCACCTGCGAGGGCGCGTTCTCCTACCTGGCGAGGGACTTCGGGATGGAGGAGGCCTACCTGTGGCCGGTCAACGCCGAGCAGGAGGGCACGCCGCAGCAGATCGCGTCCGTCATCGAGCGTGTGCGGGGCGGTGACGTGCCCGCGGTGTTCTGCGAGTCCACCGTCTCGGACAAGGCTCAGCGCCAGGTCGCCCGGGAGTCCGGGGCCGAGCTCGGCGGGGTGCTCTACGTGGACTCCCTGTCCGAGGAGGGCGGCCCCGTGCCCACCTACGAGGAGCTGCTGCGCACCGACGCCGAGACCATCGTCGCGGGCCTGACCGGAGGCGGCTCGTGAGCGTGCAGAGCGCCCGCGGGGACCGGCCCGCGCACGCCCCCAGCGTCGAGGTGGGCGACCTCGTCGTCAGCTACGGGGCCACCCCCGCGCTGACGGGCGTGGACCTCACCCTCGACGGTGGCGGCGTCCACGGCGTGATCGGCATGAACGGCTCGGGCAAGTCGACGCTCTTCAAGGCGATCATGGGTCTGGTCCACCCCACCTCCGGCTCCGTGGAGCTCTTCGGGGGCACCGCCCTCGCCGCCCGCAAGGCGCAGCGGGTCTCCTACACGCCGCAGAGCGAGGACGTCGACTGGGCGTTCCCGATCTCCGTGGCGGACGTGGTCATGACCGGGCGCTACGGCCACATGGGCTGGCGCCGGACGGCGAAGCCCGCCGACCGCGCGGCGGTGGAGGCTGCGCTGGAGCGCGTCGAGCTCGGGCCGCTGCGCACCCGCCAGGTCGGGGCGCTGTCCGGCGGCCAGCGCAAGCGCACCTTCATCGCCCGCGGCCTCGCCCAGGGCGCTGACCTGCTCATCCTCGACGAGCCGTTCGCCGGGGTGGACAAGCGCAGCGAGGCCACCATCACCACGCTGCTCCGCGAGCTGGCCGCGGAGGGACGCACCGTCGTGGTCTCCACCCACGACATCGTCGCCGTGCCTGCGCTGTGCGACTCGCTCGTGCTGCTCAACCGCCGCGTCATCGCCCACGGCCCCACGCGCGAGACCCTCGTCCCCGAGCTGCTCGGCCAGGCCTTCGGCGGGTTCGTGCCCCAGTCCCTCCTCGACACCGGAGCAGACGCGTCATGAGCGTGGCGTTCGAGTGGTTCACCGACCCCCTCCAGTTCGCGTTCGTGCAGCGCGCCCTGCTGGTGGCCGTCGTCGTCGGCGTGGTCAGCGCGGTGCTCTCCTGCTGGATGACCCTGCTGGGGTGGTCGCTCATGGGCGACGCGGTCTCCCACGCCGTGCTGCCCGGGGTGGTGCTGAGCTACGTCGTCGGCGCGCCGTTCGCCATCGGCGCGTTCGTCCTCGGCACCGGCGCGGTGTACCTCATCGGGGGGTTGAAGCGGACCAGCCGCATCAAGGAGGACGCCGCGATCGGCGTGGTCTTCACCGGCCTCTTCGCCGTCGGCATCGTCCTGGTCTCCGTCATCCCCTCCCAGATCGACCTGTTCCACATCCTCTTCGGCAACGTCCTGGGCGTCTCCGACGCCGACATCGTCCAGGTGGTCGTCCTCGGCGGGCTCACCCTGGCGGTCGTGGCGCTCTCGTGGCGCACCTTCACGCTCTTCGCCTTCGACCCGGTGCACGCCCACGCCATCGGCATCAGCACCCGCTGGGTCGAGGCGCTGCTCCTCGGCCTGCTGGCGCTGACGGTCATCGTCTCCCTGCAGGCCGTCGGCATCGTCCTCGTCGTCGCCATGCTCATCACGCCCGGGGCCATCGCCTACCTGCTCACCGACCGCTTCGGCCCCATGCTCCTCATCGCAGCGGCCGCCGGCGTGGTCTCCACCGTGGGGGGCACGTACATCAGCTTCCACGCCGACGCCTCGACCGGCGGCAGCATCGTGGTCCTCCTCGCGCTGCTGTTCGTCCTCACGTACCTCCTCGCCCCGAAGCACGGGATCCTCGCCCGGCGGCGCCGTGCGTCACGGCCCGCGGCCGACGTGAGCGAGGGTGAGCCCGTCCGGGTGTGAGCCAGCGAACAGGTGATCAACCGCGCTGGTTCGCGCGAGCGGTGGGACGATGACCCGGTGACCCGCGCCGACCTCGCCAAGCGACCCGACCAGGTGGCCGCGATGTTCGACGGCGTGGCGGCCCGCTACGACACCACGAACACCGTGCTCTCGCTGCGTCAGGACCGCTCGTGGCGCAGGGCGGTGGTGCGGGCCCTCGACGTCCGCGCCGGGGAGCTGGTGCTCGACCTGGCAGCCGGCACCGGGACCTCCACGGAGCCGTTCGCCGACGCCGGGGCCCGCGCGGTCCCGTGTGACTTCTCCCTCGGGATGCTGCGCGTCGGGCGCGCGCGACGCCCCGACATGGCCTTCACCGCCGCCGACGCGACCGCCCTGCCGTTCCCCGACGCCACGTTCGACGCGGTGACGATCTCCTTCGGCCTGCGCAACGTCGTGGAGCCGCGCCTGGCGCTGGCAGAGATGCTGCGGGTGACCCGCCCCGGCGGTCGCGTGGTGGTCTGCGAGTTCAGCCACCCGGTGCTCCCGGTGCTGCGCCAGCTCTACGCGCCCTACCTCCTGCGCGCCCTGCCGGCCGTGGCCCGTGCGGTGTCGTCCAACCCCGAGGCGTACGTCTACCTCGCCGAGTCGATCCGCGCCTGGCCCCACCAGCGCGAGCTCGCCGGCTGGCTGACCGATGCCGGGTGGGAGCACGCGTCGTGGCGCGACCTCAGCGGCGGGATCGTCGCGCTGCACCGCGCGGCCGCGCCCCTGTGAGCGCTCCCCAGGTGCGCCGGTCCGACGTCGTCGTGGTCGGCGCGGGCCCGGCCGGGTCCGCGGCGGCCCGTCACCTCGCCGCCGCGGGGGCCGACGTGACCCTCCTCGAGAAGGCGTCCTTCCCGCGCGACAAGATCTGCGGCGACGGCCTCACGCCCCGCGCCGTGCGCGAGCTCGGCTACCTCGGCGTGCCCACGGCCGAGTCCGACGGGTGGCACCGCACGAAGGGGCTGCGCCTGGTCGGCGGCGGGCGCAGCCACGAGCTCCCCTGGCCGGACCTGCCCAGCTTTCCCGACCACGGGCTGGTGAGGACCCGCGGCGACCTCGACGAGACCCTCGCCCGCCACGCGTCCGCCGCGGGGGCGGACCTGCTCGAGCGGACGATGGTCACCGCGCCCCTGCGCGCCGGGGAGAACGGACCCGTGACCGGTGTGAGCGCCCACCCCGTGGACGAGCGCGGCCGCCGCGCCGGGGACGACGTGCACCACCGCGCCCCCGTCGTCCTCGCGGCCGACGGCGTCTCGGCGCGGTTGGCCACGGCGCTCGGCGTCCAGCGGCGCACCGACCGTCCGCTCGGGATCGCCGCCCGCGCCTACTTCACCACCCCGCGCAGCCACGAACCCTGGATGGAGAGCTGGCTCGAGCTGTGGTCGGGCGAGCCGCGGCGCTCGGACCTCCTCCCCGGGTACGGCTGGATCTTCGGGCTCGGCGACGGCACCGCGAACGTCGGCCTCGGCGTGGTGCGCGGCCGCGACTCCAGCGCCCGGCCTCCCGTGGACCTGCGCGCGGTGCTGCGGACGTGGCTGGCCGCGACCCCGGCGGGGTGGACCCTCGACGAGGACCACCAGGTCGGGCCCGTGAAGTCCGCCGCGCTGCCCATGGGGTTCAACCGGACCCCCCACCTGGCCCACGGGATGCTCCTCCTGGGTGATGCGGGAGGCATGGTCAACCCCTTCAACGGAGAGGGCATCGAGTACGCGATGCACTCCGGGCGGCTCGCCGCCGAGGCCGTCGAGGCCGCCCTCGCCGCCGCCGACGCCCCGGGTCGGGACCGGGCGCTCGCCGCCTACCCCGCCGCGCTGCGCACCGAGCTCGGCGGCTACTTCACGCTGGGCAGGGCGTTCGCCCGCCTCATCGAGCACCCGGTGGTCATGGCCTCCGCCGTACGCCTGGGCCTGCCGCGCCGCTCCGTGATGCACCTCGTGGTCAAGCTGCTCGCGAACCTCGCGGAGCCCCGGGGCGGCGACGCGGCGGACCGCATCGTGACCACCCTGTCCACCCTGGCGCCGTCGCGATGACCGCCTCGGCCGTCCGCGGCGCTCGAGGCACCTATCCTGGCGCCGTGTCGGGCAGCGGTGAGGGTGACCCGGCGACCCCTGCTCGGGGCAGCCAGCCCCTCGACGACAGCCTCGCGGACGGTCTCGAGGCCGTCGAGGAGCGTCTGCTGCGCGCCGTGGGCCACGTCGACGACCTCGTCGACGCCGTCGCCCGCCACCTCGTGCTCGCCGGGGGCAAGCGCGTGCGCCCCGCCCTGACCCTCCTCACCTCCCACCTCGGCGACCCCCGCCGGCCCGAGGTGGTCACCGCCGCCGTCGCGGTCGAGATGACCCACCTGGCGAGCCTCTACCACGACGACGTCATGGACTCCGCGCCGCTGCGGCGAGGGGCGGCAGCGGCGCACCAGCTGTGGGGCAACGAGGTGGCCATCCTCACCGGGGACCTCCTCTTCGCCCGCGCCTCGCGCCTCGTCGCCGACCTGGGGCCCGACGCGGTGCGCCTGCAGGCCGAGACCTTCGAGCGCCTGTGCCTCGGGCAGCTCCACGAGACGATGGGCCCCCGCCCCGGAGAGGACCCCGTCGCCCACCACCTGCAGGTCCTCCGGGACAAGACCGGGTCGCTGATCGCCACCTCGGCCCGCTACGGGGCGCAGCTGTCCGGCGCCGGCGCCGAGGCGACCGCCGTCGTGGTCGCCTACGGCGAGGCCGTCGGGGTGGCGTTCCAGATCGCCGACGACGTCCTGGACCTCTCCGACCCGACGTCCCGGGCCGAGCGCACCGGCAAGGTGCCCGGCACCGACCTGCGCGAGGGCGTGGCGACGCTGCCCACGCTGCTGGCGCGGGCCGACGCCGCGCGCGGTGACGGCCGGGCCGCGGCTCTCGTGGAGGCCCTGGACTCCGACCTCTCCGGCGACGCGGAGCTGGAGGCCGTCCTCGTGGCGTTCGGTGGCGCGCCGCAGACGCAGGCCGCACGGGAGGAGGCCGAGCGCTGGTCCCAGCGCGCCGTCGACGCGCTCGCCCCCCTCCCCGGCGGCGAGGTCAAGGACGCCCTGGTCGAGTTCGCCCGCGAGGTCGTCCAGCGCGACCGGTGAGACTGCGTCGCTCCCGGGCGCGTGCGAGGCTGCGGGCGTGACCGATCAACCGTGGTTCGCCGATCTCGTCGTCTACCAGGTGTGGCCCCGCAGCTTCGCCGACGGGGACGGTGACGGCGTCGGCGACCTCCGGGGCGTCATCGACCACGTCGACCACCTGTCGTGGCTCGGCGTGGACGTCCTGTGGCTCTCCCCGGTGTACGTCTCACCGATGGTCGACAACGGCTACGACATCGCCGACTACTTCGCCGTCGACCCGGTCTTCGGCACCCTCGACGACCTCGACGAGCTCATCGCCGTCCTGCACGACCGCGGCATGCGCCTGGTGATGGACCTCGTCGTCAACCACACCTCCGACCAGCACCCGTGGTTCCTCGAGAGCCGGTCGTCGCTCGACGCGGAGAAGCGTGACTGGTACTGGTGGCGCGACCCCCGGGACGGCCACGCCGCGGGTGAGGCCGGCGCCGAGCCGACGGGCTGGCAGTCGCTGTTCTCCGGCCCGACGTGGACCCTCGACCGGGCCACGGGGCAGTACTGGTTGCACCTGTTCGCCGCGCAGCAGCCCGACCTGAACTGGGAGAACCCCGACGTGCGCGCCGCGGTGCACCAGATGATGCGCTGGTGGATCGACCGGGGCATCGACGGCTTCCGGATGGACGTCGTCAACTTCATCTCCAAGGACGTCGAGAGCGACGGCTCGCTGCCGGACTCCGACGACGGGTCCGAGCACTTCATGAACGGCCCCCGCATCCACGAGTACCTCGCCGAGATGCGCCGCGAGGCCTACGGGGACCGGTCCGACGACCTCCTCGCCATCGGGGAGATGCCCGGCATCACCGTGGAGCAGGCGCGGCGCTACACCGACCCCGCGCGCGGCGAGATGGACATGGTGTTCCAGTTCGAGCACGTCCAGCTCGGGCACGGGAGCGGCAAGTGGGAGACCGAGCCGGTGGACCTGCGCGACCTCAAGGACTCTCTGGGGCGGTGGCAGGAGGGGCTCGCCGACACGGGCTGGAACAGCCTCTACCTCGGCAACCACGACCAGCCCCGCTCGCTCTCGAAGTTCGGCGACGACGGCGAGCACGCCGCCGCCAGCGCCAAGACCCTGGCCACCGTTCTGCACCTGCACCGCGGCACGCCGTTCGTCTACCAGGGTGACGAGCTCGGCATGACGAACGTGGCGTTCACCTCCCGCGACGACCTCGTGGACATCGAAGCGGTCCGCCACTACGACCAGGCCGTGGAGGGCGGGCGCGACGCCGACGAGGTCATCGCCGAGATCGCCCCGGTCACCCGCGACAACGCCCGTTCACCCGTGCTGTGGGACACCTCCGAGAACGCCGGCTTCACCACGGGCACCCCGTGGTTCCCGGTCAACGGCGACCCGGCCACCACCTCGGCGGCGGTCCAGCGCGAGGACCCCTCGTCCGTGATGGCGCACTACCGGGCCCTCATCGCGCTGCGTCACGCCGAGCCGGTCGTCGCCCTCGGCGACTTCACGATGATCGCTGCGGACCACCGGTGGGTCTACGCCTTCACCCGGTCGTGGCAGGGCGCCGAGCTCCTCGTCCTGGCCAGCTTCTCCGGCGAGGACCAGGACCTCGTCGACGTGAGGTCCCAGACCCCTCAGGCCGACGCCTGGGAGCAGGCCGAGCTGGTGCTGGGAACCCGCCCCGGTGACGCCGGCTCCGGCGCCTGGGTCCCGCTGGGCCCGTGGGAGTCGCGCGTCCTGCGGCGTCGCGCCTGAGGCGGCGCGACCGAGGCGCCACGGACCGTCCGTCCCTGCGCGGTGGTCCAGCGACGCCTAGCCTGGTGGCTCGCCCGGCCGGGCGAGCCGTCACCACCCCGAGGAGATCCCCGTGAGCACCGCCGCCGAGACCACCGCACGCACGCCGCGCAGCGGGGCTCCTCGACGCAAGAGCCCCGTCTACAGCGCGCTCATCGGCCTGTCAGCGCTCGCGGTGCTGCTGCAGGGCGTGTGGGCCGGGCTCTTCCAGAGCCAGGGCTACGCGGAGCGGTGGGTGCGGTTCCACGACATCGGCGGTGAGATCACGCTGACCCTCGCCGTGCTCTCGCTCGTCGCCGCCGTGATCTGGCTGCGCCACCGCACCGGGCTGCTCGTCGGCACGGTCGTCTTCGCGCTGCTGGTCGCCTTCGAGTGGTTCGTCGGCAACCAGATCGGTGGCGCGGCCTGGTTCCAGGCTGTGCACGTGCCGGTCGCGATGGTGCTCCTGGCGCTCGCGGTCTACCTCCCGGTCCTGCACGGCCGGGGAGCGCAGACGGGGCGCTGACCCGCGCCCAGAGAGCTGGCCGGTCGCTGACCGGCCGCTGCCGCTCACGTCACGAGCCGGTCCGCTCCGGCTGGGCGAGCCACGACGACCCCGGTGGCGGACACGGCACCGAGGAGGACCATCGGGACGGTCCACGTACCGGTCACCTCGTGCAGAGCTCCGACCAGGAGGGGGCCAGCCGCTGAGATGAGATACCCGGCGGACTGCGCCATGGACGAGAGCGACGCGGAGCGCGCTGCATCGACCGAGCGCTCGGTGATCAGGGTGAGGGCGAGCGTGAAGAGAGCGCCCGAGGCCGTGCCTGCGACGACGACCCAGAGCCACTCCGAGCCCGGCAGCAGCGCCAGGCCGAGGAGCCCGATCGCGGAGGTGCCCGAGGCCAGCATCGCAGCGCCGCGCTGGTCCGTGCGCCCGCGGAGCAGCAGCGGCACGGCGAGGCCTCCGAGAAGGCCCACGAGCTGGTAGGTGAGCAGCAGCAACCCCGCCACCGTGGGGTCGGTGCCGCGGGCGATCATCACCGTGGGCAGCCAGGCGACCACGCTGTAGAAGACGGCGGATTGGAGGGCGAAGTACCCCGCCACCGCCCACGCCACCCGAGAGCGCCACGGCGAGCCGCTGATCGGTCCCACCGCAGCGCCGCGCCGCGCGGTGGTCGAGCGGGCGCGCAGCGCCGCGGGTAGCCAGGCCGCCGCCGTCACGACGGCCAGGATCCCCCAGCACCCCATCGCGGTGCGCCAGCCGCCCGCGCTCGCCCGGGCGATGGGCTCGGCGACCCCGGAGGCCAGCGAGGCGGCGAGGTTGAGGACCGCGGCGTACCAGGAGGTCACCAGCGGGACCCGGGTGGGCAGCGTGGCCTTCACCACGGAGGGCAGGAGGACGTTGGCCGCACCGATGCCCAGCGCGAGGACCACCGTGCCGGCGAACAGCCCTGTCCCCTGGGCGGCGGAGCGCACCGCCGTGCCGGCGGCGATGATCACCAGCGCTGCCACGAGGGTCCGCTCGGTGCCGAGGAGCCGACCCAGGGCCGGGGTCCCGAGCCCGCCCGCGGCGAACGCGAGGAGCGGCAGCGCCGTCAGGGCACCCGCCGCCGCCGCGCTGAGGCCGAGGTCGGCGCGCAGCTCGGGGAGCACCGGACCGACGCTCGTCAGCGCCGGCCGCAGGTTCGCGGCGACGAGCAGGACGCCGAGGACGAGCAGGACGACGGAGCGGCCCTGGCTCCGCGTCGGTGCTGGCTGTGGGCTCACGGGGCGGTCACCGGAGCAGTCTGCCGGGCGCTCTGGGGCGCGCGCGAGGCCGGACCCGTCGATCACTTCCGGCCGCCTCGCTGAGTTTCCGGAGCGGCCAACCGCCCTGCGGTGACCGGACCCGAGAATGCCGTTGGCGAGGCGCGGAGCGCCCCCGGCGGAGCCTCGGAACCGTTGGACGTCGAGTTCTCACCGCCGGCGTCCTACCGTTCCGCTTGGATGTGGAGGTGGTGGACGACGAATCGCATGCCTGGCGTTACGCCAGGGCTGTCAGCGCTGGGTTGGTGTCCTCGGTCGACGCCGAGCCAGAGGCTCAGCTCACGGTTCCGGTCGCCGTCCTGCTGGAGTCGCTGGCGTCCGATCACGAGCTCGGGACTCTGCAGCTGGTGCGCGAGGTACGCCTGGACGGTATCCGTCCCGACTATGCGGTCCTGCTGGACGGTCGTGCGTGCGGGTGGATGGAGTTGAAGGCGCCCGGGCACTCGTTGGACGGCGCCTCATGGACCGGCCGCGAGAAGAAGCAGTGGGGCCTGCTCGCCGAGCTCGACGCGCTGATCGTCTCCGACGGGCGCTGGGCAGTGCTGTACAGCAGCGGTGAGCGGGTCGGTGGTGCCCAGGTGCCCTACGACGGTCCCGACGGATGGGACGCGGGATCGCTGGTCGACCTGCTGCGCCGGCTCGCAGCATGCCGTCCGGCGACGATCACGCGGCCGTCGCAGCTGGCGGCCCGGTTGGCACCGCTGACACGGATGCTCCGCGACCGGGTCGCAGCCGGTCTGGTCGAGGAGACGCTGTGCCTCCCCGTCCAGCACGCGAAGGCGTCGTGGACCCGCTACGTCCACGAGCACGTCACCGACGACGATTTCGCCGATGACCTGGCGCAGGTCATCGCCTACAGCCTCGCGATCGCCGCGTTGCGCGGCGGCGCCGACGCGAACGGGGACCACCTCATCACTCTCTCCGAGGCACGGGCCTCCCTCGCGGACAGCAACGCGGTGCTGGCCGCGGCGCTGGGGCCCGTCATCGGTATCGACGGGCTCGCCCGCGCGCTGGCCCCGGAGGTCGGAGCGATCGAGCGGCTGGTCTCGGCCGTCGACCCACGGCGCATCGCGCGCAGCCGAGACAGTCGTGGAGAGCCGTGGCTCTGGTTCTACGAGGACTTCCTGGAGACCTACGACCCGGAGCGGCGCAAGCAGGCGGGCGTCTACTACACGCCGACGGCGGTGGTCGGTCTCCAGGTGCGCCTGGTGGACCACGTGCTGCGCCAGCGACTGGACCGTCCGCTCGGCTTCGGCGCGAAGGACGTCGTCACCCTCGACCCGGCCACCGGCAGCGGCACCTACCCCCTCGCCGTGCTCGACCGCGCATCCGAGGTCGCGGAAGAGGTCCGCGGTGCAGCTGGACCTGCGCAGGTCGCCGCCGCGCTCACCGACAACCTCATGGCGTTCGAGCTGCTCCCCGGTCCCTTTGCCGTCGCCCAGCTGCGCATCGGTCAGCGTCTCGCCGAGATGCGGGGGCACCTCATCGCGCCCCCGCACGTGCGGGTGTACCTGACCGACACCCTCGAGGACCCCGACACCAGCCCGACGGCGCTGGACCTGTGGGGTGACGTGGCGGTGCTCACCCGGGAGCGGGAGAAGGCCGCGGCCGTGAAGAGCACGCAGCCGGTCACCGTGATCCTCGGCAACCCCCCGTACAAGCGGCGCACCTCCGCGAGCGGCGGCGGCTGGGTGCTGCACCCCGCGAGCGGTCGGGCGCTCTTCGAGGACGTGCTGCAGGCCCCCAAAGACGCCGGCGTGATCTTCAGTGCCCAGGCGAGCCTGTTCAACGACTACCTCTACTTCTGGCGCTGGGCGCTGCACAAGGCGTTCGAGCAGAGGCCCGACGAGCCGGCGGTGGTCAGCTTCGTCACCGCGTCCTCGTGGCTCGACGGCCCCGCGTTCCTGGGGCTCCGGGCGCTGGCCCGCGAGCTGGCCGACGAGGTCTGGGTGGTGGACCTCGGAGGCGAAGGACGCGGCGCGAACGGTGAGGACAACGTCTTCGCCATCCAGACGCCGGTCGCCGTCGTCACCCTGCACCGCAGGGGAAAGCACAGCCCGGGGCCCGCCGTGGTCCACTACCGGCGCGTGCGCGGCACCCGCGCCGAGAAGTTCGACGCGCTGACGAGGATCGGTGCTCCGGGTGTCGACGACGGGTGGCAGGTGCTTCCCGGTGCGGCGGGGGAACGGCTGGCCCCGGTGGCCGGCGGGGAAGACTGGCAGGACATGCCGGCGCTGACCGATCTCCTCCCGTGGCAACA
>JARICT010000158.1 GCA_029257185.1 Quadrisphaera sp. | reverse complement strand
CGGCCCGTTCCAGAAGACCGTGCGCGCGTCGCCCACGGCGGCGGCGAACTCACGCGCCGCCTCGGGACCGATGTCGAGGCCCATCCGGTCGTCCGGGATGGCGTCCGCGGCCACGACCGCGTGCTCGGCGTCGGCGGAGAAGGCCGACGCCGCCACGACGTCGCTGGGCAGCAGGACCTCGACGCCGGCCCGCTCGGCGGCGTCGAGGTAGCCGCGCACCGTGTCGACCTGGTCGCTCTCGAGCAGCGACGTGCCGACGGACAAGCCGCGCGCCGCGAGGAAGGTGAAGGCCATCCCCCCGCCGACGAGGAGGCGGTCACCGGAGACGAGCAGGTCAGAGAGGAGGTGGTCGATGACACCGAGCTTGTCGGAGACCTTGGAGCCGCCGAGGGCGACCACGTACGGCCGCCCCGGAGTCTTCGTGAGGCGCTCCAGCACCTCGAGCTCGCCCGCGACCAGGAGGCCGGGGACGCTGTCCAGGCGGTGCGTGACGTCGACGACGGAGGCCTGCGTGCGGTGGAGCACGCCGAAGCCGTCGGAGACGAACGCCGACCGCCGACCGGACACCAGGGCCGCGAGCTCGTCGGCGAGGGCGCCACGCTCCGCCTCGTCCTTCGACGTCTCGCGGGCGTCGAAGCGGAGGTTCTCCAGCAGCAGCAGCTCACCGCCGCGCAGCGCGCCGGCGGCCTCGCGCGCCTGCTGCCCGGTCGGCGAGTCACCTCCGGCGAACGTGACCGTCCGGTCCCCCAGCAGCTCCCCGATCCTCGCTGCGACGGGGGCGAGCGAGGACTTCCGCTCGAACGCCCCCTTCGGGCGGCCGAGGTGAGCGCAGACCACGACGGCGGCTCCCGCGTCGAGCAGAGCCTCCCACGTGGGTACGGACGCCTTGATCCGACCGTCGTCAGTGATGGTGCGCGCGTCGTCGCCTCCGCTGAGCGGGGTGTTCAGGTCGCTGCGCACCAGGATCTTCACGCCGGCGAGGTCACCGTCGTGGGCGTCGAGGAGCTGCTGGAGGGAACGCACCGGTCTCAGGCCCCGACGAAGCCGACGAGGTCCACGAGGCGGTTGGAGTAGCCCCACTCGTTGTCGTACCAGCCGACCACCTTCACCTGGTCACCGATGACCTTGGTCAGGCCCGAGTCGAAGATGCACGACGCCGGGTCGGTGACGATGTCGGACGAGACCAGGGGCGCCTCGCTGTAGTCGAGGTACTTCGACAGGGGCCCGGACTCCGCGGCCTTCTTGAACGCCGCGTTGACCTCGTCGGCGGAGGTCTCGCGCCCGACGGTGACCGTGAGGTCGGTCGCCGAGCCGGTGGGCACGGGCACGCGCAGGGCGTAGCCGTCCAGCTTGCCCTTGAGCTGCGGGAGCACCAGGCCGATGGCCTTCGCCGCGCCGGTGGAGGTGGGGATGACGTTGAGCGCCGCGGCCCGGGCACGACGCAGGTCCTTGTGCGGCGCGTCCTGGAGGTTCTGGTCGGCGGTGTAGGCGTGGACCGTCGTCATCAGACCCTTCTCGATGCCGAAGCTGTCGTCGAGGACCTTGGCCAGCGGTGCCAGGCAGTTCGTGGTGCAGGACGCGTTCGAGATGATCTGGTGCTGGTCCGCGTCGTAGTCCGCGTCGTTGACACCCAGGACGATCGTGAGGGCGTCACCCGTGGCGGGAGCGGAGATGAGGACCTTCTTGGCGCCGGCGTCCAGGTGCGCGCGGGCCTTGGAGGCGTCGGTGAAGAAGCCGGTGGACTCCAGCACCACGTCGGCGCCGAGGTCCTTCCACGGCAGGTTCGCCGGGTCGCGCTCGGCGAGCGCCTTGAAGGTCTGCCCGCCCGCGGTGATGGTGTCGTCGCCGGCGGTCGCGCCGCCCTCGAGGCGACCCAGCACGGAGTCGTAGGCCAGCAGGTGGGCCAGCGTCTTGTTGTCGGTGAGGTCGTTGACCCCCACGATCTCGATGTCGGCACCTGAGGCCTGCACGGCACGGAAGAAGCTGCGGCCGATGCGGCCGAAGCCGTTGATGCCCACGCGGATCGTCATGGAGATCTCTCCTTCGAGGTTCGATGGTCGTGCTCGATGTCACCTCCGACCATAGGGGATGCGACGCTCGCCGTCCGTCCCGGTGCGTCCTCGGTGATCGGGACGAGGCCGTCGCGGGTACGCCGACGCCGGTCAGGCGTCGAGCATGTCCGGGGTGAGGTTGGCGTCCGTGCCCGGCATGCCCTCGACCTCCGCGTGACGGTCGGCCATGGCGAGCAGCCGACGGATGCGCCCCGCGACGGCGTCCTTGCTCATGGGCGGGTCCGCCAGCGCGCCGAGCTCCTCGAGGGACGACTGCTTGTGGGCCAGACGGAGCCGTCCGGCCGCAGCGAGGTGGTCGGGGACCGTGTCGCCGAGGATCTCCAGGGCGCGCTCGACGCGCGACGCCGCAGCGACCGCCGCCCGGGCCGAGCGACGCAGGTTCGCGTCGTCGAAGTTCGCCAGGCGGTTCGCCGAGGCCCGCACCTCACGGCGCATCCGTCGCTCCTCCCACACCATCACCGCGTCGTGGGCGCCCATGTGGGTGAGCAGGTCGCGGATGGCGTCGCCGTCGCGGACCACCACCCGGTCCACGCCGCGGACCTCGCGGGCCTTCGCCGCGATGGAGAGCCGCCGGGCCGCCCCCACCAGCGCGAGCGCCGCCTCGGGACCGGGGCAGGTGATCTCTGCCGCCGCGCTGCGCCCGGGCTCGGTGAGCGAGCCGTGGGCGAGGAAGGCCCCGCGCCAGGCGGCAGCGGCGTCACCCACGCTGCCGGAGACCACCTGCGCGGGCAGACCGCGCACCGGCCGGCCGCGCAGGTCGAGGAGCCCGGTCTGGCGGGCGAGGGCCTCACCGTCGCGGACGACGCGCACCAGGTAGCGCGAGCCCTTGCGCAGCCCACCGCTGGCGACGACGAGGATCTCGGACGTCGCGCCGTAGACCTCGGAGAGCTCCCGGCGCAGGCGACGGGCCGTGTTGCCGAGATCGAGCTCGGCCTCGACCACCACGCGCCCGGAGATGATGTGCAGCCCGCCCGAGAAGCGCAGCAGCGCCGAGACCTCCGCTCGCCGCTCGGCCGACCTGAGCACCTGGAGGCGGCTCAGCTCGTCCTTGACCTGCGCCGTCAATGCCATGGCCAGCATCCTGCCATCGGCCGGGCGACCTTCGCGGGCGATGGGCGAGGACGAATGGGACACCTGCCGCCGCCCGCCGGCCCGAGGGGCGGTCCTCGCTCAGCCCTGCCCCGAGACCCCGTCGAAGGCGTCCCTCAGCGCCGCGGCCAGGCGCAGCGGGTCGTGGACGGGGACGATGCCGGCCGAGAGCGAGCGCAGCGCCAGCCGGGCCCCGACCCGCTCGGCCTCGGCCGCGAGGTCGTCGAGCAGCTGCTCGTCGACGACGGGGGGGCGGACCGTCCCGCCGAGGGTGACGTCCACGGGGAGCTCGACGCCCGCGTGGTCGGCCGCCGTGAGCACGACCGGGTCCGCGACGACCACGTCGAGGCGCAGGTGGGGCGCGTGCTCGCGCAGCGCCCGCAGGTGGTCGGCGGCGCTCATGCCGCTGGACTCCTGCGCGGGCGCCGACAGGTTCATGACCAGCGCCCGACGAGCGTCGGTCGTGGTGATCGCCTCGGCCAGCCCCGGTACCAGCAGGTGCGGGATGACCGACGTGAACCAGGACCCCGGCCCGAGGACCACCCAGTCCGCGGCGCGGACGGCCTCGAGCACCTCCGGGCGCGCCGGCGGCGACGGCGGCACCAGGCGCACCCGGTGGACGCGCCCCGACGTGGTCGCGACGGAGGCCTGGCCCGAGACCACGTGCCAGGGCCCGTCGTCACCGTCCACGTCCGCCTCGATGCTCAGCGGCACCGACGACATCGGCAGGACGCGGCCTCGTGCGCCGAGGAGGCGGGCGACGAGGTCCAGGCCCTCCACCGCGTCACCCAGCTGCTGCCACAGGGCCGAGATGAGCAGGTTCCCGACCGCGTGCCCGTGCAGCGGCCCCTCGGAGTCGAACCGGTGCTGGAGGACCCTCGCCCACGTCCTCCCCCACTCGTCGTCACCGCACAGGGCCGCGAGCGCCATGCGCAGGTCCCCGGGGGGCAGCACCCCCAGCTCGGAGCGCAACCGACCGGACGACCCCCCGTCGTCCGCGACGGTGACCACGGCGGTCAGGTCCTCGGTGAGGTGGCGCAGCGCCGTGAGGGTGGCCGCCAGGCCGTGGCCGCCGCCGCAGGCCACCACCGCGGGCCCGCCGCCGGGGCCCCCGTCGGGACCCCCTTCGGCGCGGCGGCGGCCCGCCCCGCCGCGGTGGTCGGGCGCGGTCACTCGCGGCCCAGGTCGCGATGGGTGACCCGGACGAGCGCGTCCTGGGCGAGCCTGTCGGCGTCGGGCTCGGCGTCGGCCTCCCTGGTCGCCGAGCCAGCCGAGAGCAGCTCGCCGAGGCGCTCGCTGATGGCCACCGACCGGTGCTTGCCGCCGGTGCAGCCGACGGCGACGGTGACGTAGCTGCGGTTCTCGCGCCGGTAACCGGCGATGACGGGCTCGAGCGCGGCGGCGTAGCGCTGGCAGAACTCCTCGGCGCCGTCCTGGGAGAGCACGTAGTCCGCGACGCGCTCCTCCCGGCCGGTGTGCCCGCGGAGCTCGGGGACCCAGAAGGGGTTGGGGAGGAACCGCACGTCGACCACGTGGTCCGCGTCGGTGGGCAGGCCGTACTTGAAGCCGAAGCTGACCAGCGTCAGGCGCAGGCGGGTGCCCTCGTCGGAGCCGAAGAGGTCACCGACGGTGGCCCCTAGCTGGTGGACGTTGCGGTCTGAGGTGTCGATGACGACGTCGGCGGCGGCGCGCAGGTCGCGGAGCATCTCGCGCTCGGCCTCGATGCCGTCGAGCACCCTGCCGTTCCCCTGCAGCGGGTGCGGCCGGCGGACGGACTCGTAGCGGCGCACCAGGACGTCGTCGCTGGCCTCGAGGAAGAGGAGCCGCCGCCGGACCCCGGGGTCGTCGGCGCCGAGGAGCACGTCGGCGAGGTCGCCCTCGGGGCGAGGCGGTGCGTCGGCCCGGGGCTCGGCCCCCTCGACCCCGTCGGCGAGCGCGTCGGGGAGCCCGGCCAGGGGGTCCACGAGCCCTCGGGTGCGCACGTCCAGCACCACGGCGATGCGGGGCACCGCCGTGCCGGCGCGGGCGACGAGACCGGAGAGGGCCCCGAGCATCGACGGCGGCAGGTTGTCCACGACGTACCAGCCGAGGTCCTCCAGGGCGTGCGCCACCGTGGAGCGCCCCGCACCGGACAGACCGGTGACGACGAGGAGGTCCACGTGGTCGGCCTCCCCCCCTGGGCCGCCGGCGGCGTGCTGCTTGCGCCGGTCGCCGCTCGCGGCGTCGGCGGTGGGCTCGCTGGTCACCGGGTGCTCCATGGCGTCATGCTGGCAGGTCGCGGCGCGGCGGGAGCCCTGCGACGCCGGATCACGGGTCGACCAGCTCGCCGGTCAGGGGGTTCACCGCCGGGGCGGGCGGGCTCGCGGCGGTGTCCTCGCTCGTCAGCGCCCTGACGATGGCGGCGGCGGTGGCCGCTCCGATGCCGGAGACCTCCTGGAGCTCTTCGGCGGTGGCGGCGCGCAGCCGCTTGACGGAGCCGAAGCGCTCGAGGAGCGCGGCGCGGCGCGCCGGCCCGAGGCCCGCCACCCCGTCGAGGGCCGACGTGGTCATCGAGCGGGACCGCTTCTGGCGGTGGTAGCTGATCGCGAAGCGGTGGGCCTCGTCGCGCACCCGCTGCAGCAGGTACAGCCCCTGCGACGTCCGCGGGAGCACGAGCGGGAACTCCTCCCCCGGCAACCACACCTCCTCCAGGCGCTTGGCGAGGCCGCACAGCGCGACGTCGGTGATCCCCAGCTCTGCCATCGCCGCGGCCGCGGCGGCGACCTGCGGCTCCCCGCCGTCGACGACGACGAGGTTCGGCGGGTAGGCGAAGCGGCGCGGGCGCCCCGTGTCGGGGTCCACGCCCGGCGCCACCTCGCCGGACGCCGGCGCCGCCGGGCCGCCGTCCGGCGCGCTGCCACCGGGCTCGTCGGCGCCCTGCCCGGCCCGCTCCTGGGCGGCGACCTCGCTGCGGGCGTCTCGGGCCTGACGGGCGAAGCGGCGGGTGATGACCTCGCGGATGGAGGAGACGTCGTCGGTGGCCCCCTCCTCGCGGCCGCTGGCGGCCGCGGCCGCCGCGGAGAGCCCCCGGACGGCGAAGCGCCGGTACTCGGCCTTGCGGGGCAGCCCGTCCTCGAAGACCACCATGGAGGCGACGACCTCGGTGCCCTGGAGGTTGGAGATGTCATAGCACTCGATGCGCAGGGGTGCCTCGTCGAGGTCGAGCGCCTCCTGGATCTCCGCGAGCGCCTGGCTGCGCGTGGTGAGGTCGCCGCTGCGACGCGTCTTGTGCAGGCGCAGCGCCTGCTCGGCGTTGCGGTGCACGGTCTGCGCGAGCGCCCGCTTGTCACCGCGCTGCGGCACGCGCACGTCCACCGCGGAGCCGCGCAGCCCGCTGAGCCACGCGGTGACCTGGCCGGCGTCGGTCGGTTCCTCGGGCACCAGCACCTCGCGCGGGACCGCCGAGGAGGTCCCGCCGCTCGCCTCGTCGCCGACCTGGTCGCTGTCGCCGTACACCTGCTGCAGCAGCGAGGCGACCAGCTGCGGGCGACCGAGGTCCTCGACCTTCTCCACCACCCATCCGCGCTGCCCGCGCACCCGGCCGCCGCGCACGTGGAAGACCTGCACGGCGGCCTCCAGCTCGTCGTCGGCCAGGGCGAAGACGTCGGCGTCGGTGGCGTCGGGCAGCACCACCGCGGACTTCTCGAGGGCCTTGGTGAGCGCGCCGAGGTCGTCGCGCAGGCGGGCGGCGCGCTCGAAGTCGAGCTCGGCGGAGGCCCGCCGCATCTCCTGCTCGACCCGGCTCACGAACTTTCCGGTGCGCCCGGCCATGAAGTCGGAGAGGTCCTCGGCGAGCGCCCGGTGGTCCTGCGGGCTGATCTTGCCCGTGCAGGGGGCTGAGCAGCGGTCGATGTATCCGAGGAGGCACGGGCGGCCCACCTGCGCCGCGCGCTTGAACACGCCGGTGGAGCAGGTGCGGACGGGGAAGACCCTCAGGAGGAGGTCGACGGTCTCGCGGATGGCCCAGGCGTGGGTGTAGGGGCCGAAGTAGCGCGTGCCCTTGCGCTTGGCGCCGCGCATCACCTGTACCCGGGGGAACTCCTCCCCCATGGTGATCGCCAGGTAGGGGTAGGACTTGTCGTCGCGGTACTTGACGTTGAACCGCGGGTCGTACTCCTTGATCCAGGAGTACTCGAGCTGCAGGGACTCCACCTCGGTGG
>JARICT010000140.1 GCA_029257185.1 Quadrisphaera sp. | reverse complement strand
GTCAACACCAACGACCGCAACCGGTCCCGACGCCGACCCATCACCGACCGATAGCTGACCCGGTAGTCCTCACCCGCCGCCACGAACGGCCCCGTCAACGTCGAGAACGCCTCGTAGTCATACAGCGCGGAGCCGGGCGGGTCGTCGGTCGGGGTGGGGCGCGGCTCACTGGCGGCCTGCGGCCGGCGTGGGTCTGGCACGAAGATCTTCTCCAGAGAGGACGGTGCGTCGGCGCCGTCAGCATGATCTTTCACCATGGCGCGCTCGAACTGGTCCCTCCAGGGTGACACCTCTCCGCAGGCTCGGGGAGCCGTTATCGACTATTCACCGGTTAAATGACTCTACGGTCATCAGCCGTCACTCACAGGAGATAAAATACGGACTCTGCGGTGATAGGCAATCACCGCTAGTGACGCCCTAGTCCAGGCGTGGGGTGGCGACCAGCTCGGCGGGGTCGACCGCGATCCCGAAGCGCTGGCGCAGGACCCGCCGGGCGGCGTGCATGCCGTTCATCCCGTGCACCGCTGGCCCGGGGGAGGTGGCGGAGGAGCACAGGTAGAGGCCGGGCACAGGGGTGCGGTAGGGATCGAGGGTGGGCGTCGGGCGCGCGAGGAGCTGCCAGGGCGTCACCGCGCCCCCCGAGATGTCGCCGCCGACGTAGTTCGCGTTGGAGGCCTCCTCGGCGCTGGCGCTGGACACCGCCGTGTGGATCACCACGTCGCGGAAGCCGGGAGCGAAGCGCTCGACCTGGTCGGTGACGGCCTCGCCCCTGTCGAGCGTCGAGCCGTGCGGGACGTGCGTGTAGGTCCAGAGCGTGTGCTGGCCCGTCGGGGCCCGCGAGGCGTCGACCACGCCGGGCTGCGAGGCGAGGACGTACGGCCGCTCGCTGTGGCGTCCGGCGGCGACGTCCCTCTCGAAGGCGAGGAGCTCTGCGCGGGTGCCGCCCAGGTGCAGCGTCCCGGCGCGCGCGCAGTCCGGGTTCGCCCACGGCACGGGCGCCGAGAGGGCGAAGTCCACCTTGCAGACGCCGTCGCCGTGGCGGTAGAGGCCCAGCAGGGCCCGGTACCACCCGGGCAGCAGGTCTCCGGCCACCTCCACCACCGTCCTCGGGGAGGTGTCCATGACCACGGCTCGTGCCCGCGGCAGCTGCGCGAGGGTCGTGACCCGCTCGCCGGTGGAGAACGTGACGCCGCGGGCGGCCAGCTCCACCAGCTGGGCGTCGACGATCGCCTGGCTACCACCCCGGGGGATCGGCCAGCCGACGGCGTGCGCCATCGCCCCGAGGAACAGGGCGGCCCCCGCGGGGGCGAGGCGGCGGGCCGGGGCGATGGTGTGCGTCGCCACCCCGGAGAGCAGCGCCGGTGCGGCGTCGCCGCGCCAGCGCAGGTTCCACGCCGGGGTGCCCTGCTCCAGCGTGGCCAGGCCGACGGCGAGCGCGGCGGGGACCGTCGAGGGGTGCCAGGCGTGCGGGAAGGTCCGCAGGTCCGAGAGCACCAGGTCGGCGATCTCGGGCATGCGGGCCACCAGCGGCGCCATGAGGCGTCGGTAGGCCGGTCCGTCGGCGCCCAGCCCGTCGGCCGTCTCCTCCACGCCGCGGTGGGCGATCGCCGCCCGGCCACCGTCCATGGGCTGGGCGTAGGGGATCTCGGGCTGGAGCATCTCGACGCCCCGGCCCGCGAGGTCGAAGGCGGCGAAGTACCGCGAGAGGAGCAGCGAGGGGTGGACGGCCGAGCAGACGTCGTGGGTGAACCCCGGGAGGGTGAGCGCCGCGCTGCGGGCGCCGCCGCCGAGGGTCTCCGCGGCCTCGACCACGTGGACGGACAGCCCCGCTCCGGCCAGCACCATCGCGGCGGACAGGCCGTTGGGCCCCGAGCCCACGACCACCACGTCCACCGCGCCGCCCGGAGCACCGGACGTGCTGCCACCGATCTCGTCGTCCACCGTTCCACGCTAGCCGCGGGGAGCCGGCGCCGCCGCGTGATGGGTGAGCTCCCTGCGAGAGCATGGGGTCCGTGACTCCTGACGACGAGGGACCGGCTCCTGCCCGGGTGCGGGTCGCGGCGATCGACTGCGGCACCAACTCGCTGCGGCTGCTCGTCGCCGACGTGACGAGCTCCGGGCCGCCTGTCCTCGTCGACGTCGAGCGCCGCATGGAGGTGGTGCGTCTCGGGGCGGGCGTCGACGAGCGCGGTGCCTTCAGCGACGAGGCGCTCGAGCGCACGCTGGCAGCCACCGACCGCTGCGCGGAGACCCTCAGCGAGCTGGCCGTCGACCGGGTGCGGTTCGTGGCCACGTCGGCCAGCCGTGACGCCTCCAACGCCCACCTCCTGCTCGACGGCGTGCGCGAGCGCCTCGGCGTCCCGGCCGAGGTCGTCACCGGCCAGGAGGAGGCGGAGCTCTCGTTCGCCGGCGCCACCTCCGGGCTCCGGGGCGGCTCGGTCGACGGCGACGGCGACGGCGACGGCGGGGCGGGTGACGTCCCCCACCTCGTCGTCGACCTGGGGGGCGGGTCCACCGAGATGGTGCTCGGCGCGCCGGGAGCGGCGGGCGCGGGCCTGCTCCGGTCCGTCTCCATGGACGTGGGCTCGGTGCGCCTCACCGAGCGGCACGCGCTGTCCGACCCGCCGACCGACGAGCAGCTCGCCGCCGTGAGGGCGACCGCCCGCGCTGCTCTGGGACGGGCGTCCGGCGAGCTGCCGCTCTCCGAGGTGGGCGCGCTCGTCGGCGTGGCCGGAACGGTGACCACCGTCGCCGCGCACGCGCTGAGGCTGCCCCGGTACGACCGAGAGCTCCTGCACGCCGCGGTGCTGCCGATCGACGAGGTCGTCACCGCCTGCGAGGACCTCGCGGTCATGACGCGGCGGACGAGGGCGTCCCTGCCGTACCTGCACCCGGGCCGCGTCGACGTCATCGGCGCCGGGGCCCTGCTGTGGGCGGAGGTCCTCCGGGCGGTCTCGCGCGCCAGCGGGCTCACCGAGATCACGGTCAGCGAGCACGACATCCTCGACGGGATCGCCCTGCGCCTGGGTGCGTGCGCCCCCGCCGGCCCGCCGGCGCGGGCATGATCGGGGCGTGCACCGCCTCGACAACCCCGTCCGCCCCTACCCGTGGGGCTCGCCGCACCTGATCCCCGCCTTCCTCGGCGACGAGCCCGACGGCTCGCCGGTCGCGGAGGTGTGGATGGGAGCCCACCCGCTCGCCCCCTCGACGCTCGCCGGCGCCGACCCCCTGGGAGAGGACGGCCCGTCGCCGACGCTCGACGCCGTGGTCGCGGCCGACCCCGAGGGCGTCCTCGGCGAGGAGTGCGCGGCGCGCTTCGGGCGCCTGCCGTTCCTGGTCAAGCTCCTCGGCGCCGACGCGCCGCTCTCGCTCCAGCTCCACCCCGACGAGAGCGCGGCGCGCACCGGGTTCGAGCGTGAGGAGCGAGAGGGCCTGGCCAGGGACGACCCCCGCCGCACCTTTCGCGACCCGTGGCACAAGCCCGAGCTGGTGCTGGCGCTCAGCACCTTCCACGCGCTGTCCGGGGTGCGCGACCCGGACGTCTCGCTCGCGGCTCTCGACGACCTCGGCCCCACCACGTCGCCGACGCTGGACGCCTTCCGCGAGGCGCTGCGGGGCCCTGCTGGCGGTGTCGGCGCCGCCGGGGCCGTCAGCGGCGCGGACCGGGTGCGCGACGCGCTGGACGTGGCCATGTCGGCGGACCCGGCGGGGCTGGCCGGAGCCTGCGAGGCGCTGGCAGCGCTCAGCGGGGCGCGGGCCCGGCGCGGCGGCAGCGCCTCGCTCGAGCACGCGGAGGACGACGACTGCGCGGTGACGCTGCAGGCGATCCACCCCGCGGACGTCGGCGTGCTGATCTCGACCCTCCTGCACCACGTGGTGCTCGAGCCCGGTCAGGCCCTGTTCCTCGGCGCGCACCAGCTGCACGCGTACCGGGCCGGCCTGGCCCTGGAGATCATGGCGAGCTCGGACAACGTGCTGCGCGTGGGCCTCACCCGCAAGCACGTGGACGCCGCGGCGGTCCTCGCGCTGCTCGACCTCGAGCCCGCCCCGGTGCCGACCCTGGCCCCCGACGCCACCGGGCGCGGCGTGAGCACGTTCTCCCCGCCGGTCGAGGACTTCGCGCTCGACGTCCTCGACGTCGCCCGCCTCCCCGCCGCCGTGGTCCCCGCTACCGGCTCGCCGAGGATCCTCGTCGTCCTGGAGGGGGCGGTCTCGCTGGTGCGCGAGCGCGCCGAGCTCGAGCTGACCCGTGGCGGGGCGGCGTTCGTCCCGGCCGGCGCCGAGCTCCTCGCCACCTCCGACGGCCGGGGTGGGCCGGCCAGGGTGGCCCTGGTGCGGGTGGGCGACGCGCGGTGACCGCCCCGAGGTGCCACTGGCCCAGGGGCGTCTCTAGGCTGCACCCATGACTGCTGTGACGGCTGCCACGCCGACCGGGTCCGCCGACCCCTCCCACGCGAGCCACCGGGCGAAGTCGTCGGCGGCGGCGCCGGGCGTACCGACCTCCAGCGGACGTCCGCGCGTGCTGATCCTCGGCGGCGGGTACGTGGGGCTCTACACCGCGCTCGGGCTGAAGAAGGGCCTGCGCCCGGGCGAGGCCGACGTCACCATCGTGGACCCGCGCCCGTACATGACGTACCAGCCGTTCCTGCCCGAGGTGGCCGCCGGCTCCATCGAGCCGCGCCACGTCGCGGTCTCCCACCGCCGCGTCCTGCCGGGGTTCACCTGCCTGACCGGCGCCGTGACCAGCATCGACCACGCGGCCCGGAACGTCACGGTGGAGCCGGAGGGTGGCGGCGACACCCTCGTCCTCGAGTACGACCACGTGGTCCTCTCCCTCGGCGCGATCTCCCGGATCTTCCCCATCCCGGGGCTCGCCGAGATGGGCATCGGCTTCAAGACCATCGAGGAGGCGGTCGCGCTGCGAGACCGCGTCCTCGACCGCCTCGACGCCGCGGCGGCGATGACCGACCCCGACGAGCGCGCCCGCGCCCTCACGTTCGTGTTCGTCGGCGGCGGTTACGCCGGCATCGAGGCGCTCGCGGAGACGGAGGACCTGCTGAGGTCCTCTGCCGCGCAGCACCCCACGATCTCCCGCACGGACGTGCGGGTGGTCCTGGTCGAGGCACTCGACCGCATCCTCCCCGAGGTCGGCGAGGACATGGGCCGCTGGACCCTGGGCCAGCTGCGCGAGCGGGGCATCGAGACGTTCATGGAACGCCAGCTGAAGTCCTGCGTCGAGGGGCACGTCGTGCTCTCCGACGGCACGGAGTTCGACGCCGACACCATCGTCTGGACCGCCGGTGTGAAGTCGAACCCGGTCCTGAACGCGAGCGACCTGCCCCTCGACAAGCCGGGCCGCCTCCGGGTCCGCGCGGACCTGCGCGTCTCGGGTGACGACGGCATCGTCGACGGGGCGTGGGGCGCCGGTGACGCGTGCGCCGTCCCCGACCTCACCAAGGAGCCGGGGAACTTCTGCGCCCCCAACGCCCAGCACGCCGTGCGCGAGGCCAAGGTGCTGGCCAAGAACCTCATGGCGGTGCTGCGCGAGGAGCCCACCACGGACTACCGCCACAAGTACGCGGGATCGGTCGCGTCGCTGGGGCTCGGCAAGGGTGTCGCCAACATCTACGGCGTGAAGGTCAAGGGCTTCCCCGCGTGGCTGATGCACCGCGGGTACCACCTGCTGGCCGTCCCGACCTTCACCCTCAAGCTCCGCGTCCTCCTGGACTGGGTCGGCCAGACGTTGACCCGCCGCGACATGACCCCGCTCGGACGCCTGAGCCACCCGCGGGACGAGTTCATCCGCGCCACGGCCAAGCCGCCGGAGCGTCCCTCGTCCGTCCGGGACAAGGAGGAGCAGGCAGCCGGCGCCACGAGCTGATGCCGGGCAGCCAGCACGTTCCCCCCGACGTGCCGGCTCCTGCTGCCGGCCCCACGGCTCCGCGGACCGCACCGACGTGGACGGCGGGGCGTCGGCCCTCGTAGCCCAACTGGCAGAGGCGGGCGCCTTAAAAGCGCCGCAGTGCGGGTTCGAGCCCCGTCGAGGGCGCTGTGGTGTCGTCCGGAGCCGTGAGCCGTCATCGCTCACCCGGCTGGCTCCGGTGCGGCTCGCCCTCAGCCTCCTGCCAGCCTGTACGGCTAGGGTTCGACCATGCAGAGCAAAAACCCCGTCCTGAGCCGCGACAAGGCGTTCAGCCCGGGGGGCTACGCCACGTTCAACGGCTCGTCGCGCGGTGGAGGTCCTGCCCCGCAGGGCGGAACCTCCCTCGAGGACCTGTACGCACAGCCGTCGGCCGGCCCCGCGCAGACGGGGCGGATGACCTACGACGACGTCGTGGTCCGTACCGCCGGCATGCTGGGCGTCCTGGCCGCCGCTGGCGTCGCCACCTGGGTCCTCCTGCCGCAGCCGCTGCTCCTGGCGGCCCTGCTCCCCGCCGTGCTCGTGGGCTTCGTGCTCGCGATGGTCAACTCCTTCAAGCGCGAGCCGTCGCCGGTCCTCATGCTGGCGTACGCGGCCGTCCAGGGGGTCGCCCTCGGAGGCATCAGCAAGCTCTTCGAGAGCCGGTACGACGGCGTCGTGGTGCAGGCGGTCCTCGCGACGGTCGTCACCTTCGGCGTCATGCTCGCCCTGTACCGCAGCCGCGTCATCCGTGTGACGCCGCGCTTCCAGAAGGTCCTCATGGGTGCGGTCATCGGCTACGCGGTGTTCTCGCTCATCAACTTCGTCCTCGCCATCATCGGCGTCGGCAACCTGCGGGTGGGCCTGTTCGGCCTGCTCATCGGCGCCGTCGGCGTGGTCCTCGCCGCCCTGGTCCTCACGCTCGACTTCGACTTCATCGAGCGCGGGGTGAACAACGGCGTCCCGACGAAGTACGCCTGGACCGCCGCGTTCGGCCTCGTGGTCACCCTCGTGTGGCTGTACGTCGAGTTCCTGCGCATCCTGGCGATCCTCCGCGGGGAGTGACGCAGCACTCACCCCGCTCGACCCACGCCGGGTCGGCGCGTGCGGAGCTGGACCGGGTGCTGACCCGGCTGGCGACGCTCGGGCCGGCCCGGCTGTCGCGTCCGGTGACGCCGACCACGGGCCCCCTCGGCGCCGCGCCGCCGGCGCCGCCCGCTCCCGGCGGGTCCGCCGGGCCGACCGGGGCGCCGCTCTCGCCGGCCGATCTCGTGCGGTCCCTGCTGCAGCACCTCGCCGACGTCGTCGCCGACGCGCAGGGCCGCCGAGAGCGCACCGTCCCGCTGCTGGCGGACCGGGCGGTGGCCGACCAGCTGGCCGTCCTGGCCGGTGACGTGCTGGACCTGGTGGAGGGCGCCGACGAGGACGCCGCCCCCCGAGGCGCCGACGCGGAGGCCGCCGGGCGCCTCGCGGCGGACGTCGCGGCGCGGCTGCGAGGCCTGCGGCGCGCCCTGCCGTGACGCCGGCTGCGCGCGACCGCGCCTCGTACCTGGCACCATCGCTCCGGTGAAGTACGCCGGATCCATCACCGACCTCATCGGCGGCACACCCCTGGTGCGCCTCAACACCGTCACGGAGGGCATCGCGGCGACGGTGCTCGCCAAGGTGGAGTACCTGAACCCCGGCGGGTCGGTCAAGGACCGCATCGCCGAGAGGATGATCGACGAGGCCGAGGCGTCCGGGGCGCTGAGGCCCGGCGGCACCATCGTGGAGCCGACGTCCGGCAACACCGGGGTCGGCCTGGCGCTGATCGCCCAGCAGCGCGGCTACTCGTGCATCTTCGTGTGCCCGGACAAGGTGGGGGAGGACAAGACCAACGTCCTCAAGGCCTACGGCGCGCGCGTGGTGATGACGCCCACGGCGGTCGCCCCGGACAGCCCCCAGAGCTACTACGGCGTCTCGGACCGGCTCACCGCCGAGATCGACGGTGCCTGGAAGCCCAACCAGTACGCGAACCAGGCCGGCCCCGCGAGCCACTACGCCTCGACCGGCCCGGAGATCTGGGACGACACCGACGGCCGCATCACCCACTTCGTGGCCGGCATCGGCACCGGCGGGACCATCACGGGCACGGGCCGCTACCTCAAGGACGCCTCGGCGGAGCGCAGCGACGAGGCCGGCGGACGGGTCCGCGTGGTCGGCGTCGACCCCGAGGGGTCCATCTACTCCGGGGGCTCGGGACGCCCCTACCTCGTCGAGGGCGTCGGTGAGGACTTCTGGCCCGGTGCCTACGACCCGGCGGTGCCGGACGAGATCGTGGAGGTCACCGACGCCCAGGCGTACGCGATGACCCGGCGCCTGGCCCGCGAGGAGGGCCTGCTCGTCGGTGGCTCGTGCGGCATGGCGGTCGTCGGGGCCCTGGAGGTCGCGCGCCGCGCCGGCCCGGACGACGTGGTCGTGGTGCTGCTGCCGGACAGCGGACGGGGGTACCTGGCGAAGATCTTCAACGACGACTACATGCTGCGCAACGGCTTCATCGCGCGGGAGACGTCCGCCGGTCCTGACGTGGCCGCGATCCTCGCCGGCGCTGGACGCAGCCCCGAGCAGCTCGCGCACGTCCGTCCGGAGGCCACCGTCGGCGAGGCCGTCTCGGCGCTGCAGGTGCACGCGGTGCCCGCGCTGCCCGTCATCGCGGTGGAACCGCCGGTGGTGCTGGGCGAGATCATCGGGTCGGTGACCGAGAAGGGGCTCCTCGACGCGCTCGACGCCGGCACCGCCTCGACCGGCGACGCCGTCGCCGACCACCTCGAGCCGCGCCTGCCGCAGATCGGTGGGGGCCAGAACCTGGCGGACCTGCGCGGGCTCCTGGACACCGGCGACGCGGTGCTGGTCGCCGTGGACGGGAAGCCGGCCGGCGTCCTCACGCGCAGCGACGTCCTGGCGCACCTGGCGCGCTGAGGGCCCCCCGCCCGGCACGGGGCTCTCACCCGCCACGGGGTCGTCAGCCGAGGAGCGCCGAGTCCCGCCGGGTGCCGGTCAACGATCCGGGGGCGTGGTGGGCTCCCTCGGCGTCGACGCTCGCGCGCGCGAGCAGCCCGACCCCGCGCTCGAGGGCGTCGGGAGCCGCGACGAAGGGCAGCCGGAGCCGGTCGTCGAAGGCGTGACCCGCGCCGAACCGCGAGCCGGTGGCGAGCCGCAGGCCGAGCGGCTGCGCCGCGTCGACCACCAGCGTGGACGAGATGCCCGGCGGCAGCCCGCACCACAGGGACAGGCCGCCGGGCGCCACCGGCACCGTCCACCCGGGGAGGTGGTGGGCGAGGGCCTCGACCAGCACGTCGCGCTGGAGGCGCAGCTCGCTGCGCCTCCTGGCGAGCCCGCTCGCGTCGCCGTGGGGATCGGCCGCGATCGAGTCCAGCAGCACGCAGGCGGCGAGCTGGTCCAGGATCGACGCCGACCCGTGGTCACGGGACATCGCGGAGGCGACGCGGGCGAGGAAGTCGCGCTCCCCGCGGATCCACCCCACCCGCAGCCCGGCCCACACCGCCTTCGACAGCGACCCGACGCTGACCACGGTCCCGGGGCGCGCGAACGACGCGAGCGGCGGCGGGACCTCCTGGCCCTCCAGCGGGAGGTCGATGAGCGTCTCGTCGGCCACCACGGTCACGTCCATCTGGGTGAGGCTCGCGACGAGGTGCTGGCGGTCGGGGACGGTCAGCGACGCACCGGTGGGGTTGGAGAAGTCCGGGGCCAGGAACATGGCGCGGGCGGAGGTCTGGCGGGCGGCCCGGTGGGCGGCGGAGACGAAGGCCGAGGAGGCGCTCGACTCGCCGGGCACGTCGAGCCCCCGGGGCACCGGCACCGCCCGGGCCCTCAGGACCCGGAGCACGTCGAGCGCGTTGGGCCAGACGGGGTGCTCGACCAGCACCCGGTCGCCGACGTCGACGAGCGCGCGCATCGTCGAGGTGATCCCTCCCGTCGAGCCGAGGGTGACGAGGACCTGGTCCACCGTGGTGGGGAGCCCACGGCTCACGTAGCGGGCGGCGATGCGCTCGCGCAGCTCCCCGAGCCCCTCGGGTGCGTAGCCGTGCCCGGGCAGGTGGCGCGGCAGCGCGTCGAGGGCGCTGCGGTAGGCGTCGACCACCTCCGGCGGTCCCGGGGGAGCGGCGTAGGACAGGTCGATCAGGCCCTCCCGCTGGGTGCCGGGAACCCACGCGGCCACCACCCCGCGGGCCGGGGAGGTCGTCCACGTGCCGGACCCCTGCCGCGCGTCCGCCCAGCCCTGCTCGCGCAGCCGCCGGTACGCGGAGCTCGCCGTGACGCGGCTGACGCCGACCGCGGCGGCCAGCTCCCGCTCCGCGGGGAGGCGGATGCCCACCGGCACCCGTCCGTCGGAGACCATCGACCGCACCTCGCGCGCGAGGGAGGCCGCCAGCGGGGGGCGCAGCGGTTCGGGGCCGATCAGGTCGCGCAGCCGCTGCGCGGAGAGCACGGTGCGCCCGAGTGGTGACGATTCGTCCCTGGATGTCATGGGGCCACTTTCCCTTGATTGGCTCTATCAAGCAAGGCCAACGATGGCCGATACTAGAACCATGCTCATCATCGCACTCGTGATCGCCCTGCCACTCCTCGCTCTCGTCATCGCCGCGCTCGTCCATGACGTCCGCAGCTCCCACGGCGCCCGCCGCGGGCTGACCCCCGTCGGGCACATGCCCATGGACGACGGGACCTACAGCACCCCGTTCAGCTCGCCCAACCTGAGGTGAGCCCCAGCACGAGCAGGCCCCCGCTGCACCGCAGCGGGGGCCTGCTCGTGCCAGGCGGCGGGGCGCAGGCTGCTCAGACCACGCCCACCGGGCACGTCACGCCGGTGCCCGACAGCCCGCAGTAGCCGTTCGGCACCTTGTGCAGGTACTGCTGGTGCGGTGCCTCGGCGTAGTAGAAGGGGCCCGCGGGACGTGCCGGGTCCACGCCCTCGACGGCGCTGGCCTCCGGGCCGGGGGCCCCGGCGTCGGTGCTCGCCGGCCGCACCTCGGTGGCGATGGTCCCCAGGCCCGCAGCGCTCAGCCGCTCCTGGAAGGCCTCCTTGGTCGCCTCGACCGCGGCGCGCTGCTCCTGCGTGGTCCAGTAGACCGCCGACCGGTACTCGGTACCGGCGTCGTTGCCCTGACGGTTGAGCTGGGTCGGGTCGTGAGACTCCCAGAAGACCTTCATCAGCGCTTCCGCCGACGTCTGCTCGGGGTCGTAGGCCACGAGGACCGTCTCCGTGTGGCCGGTCAGCGCGGTCGTCGACTCGTCGTACGTGGGGTGGGGGGTGTACCCGCCCATGAAGCCGACCGCCGTCGTGACCACGCCCGGCTGCTCCCAGAACTGACGCTCGGCGCCCCAGTAGCAGCCCATCGCGACGTGGAGGACCTGCGTGCCCTCGGGCCAGGGGCCCTCGAGCGGGGTCCCCAGCACGGCGTGGCGCTCGGGGACGGCGAACGGGCGGGCGCTGCGTCCGGGCAGCGCGTCGGCCTCGGTGACCATGACGGACTTGCGGCGCAGGGTGAACAGGGACACGGGGCGGCTCCTTGGGAGGCGGTCGAGGAGGTGCTTCCTCCGACTCGTCAACGCCGTCGGCCCGGCGCGCGTTCCCCACGCCTAGGCTCCACCCATGGACGGCACCTTCTCCGGCTCTGGCTTCTCCACGCGAGCGATCCACGTGGGCTCTGCCCCCGACCCGACCACCGGCGCGGTCATCCCGCCGATCCACACCTCCACGACGTACAAGCAGGACGGTGTCGGGGGGCTTCGCGGAGGGTATGAGTACTCGCGCTCGACGAACCCCACGCGCGACGCGCTGCAGGCTGCCCTGGCCGCGGTGGAGCAGGGGGACGCTGCCTTCGCGCTGGCGTCCGGCCTCGCGGCGGAGGACGTGCTGCTGCGCGCGGCGATGCGCCCGGGCGACCACGTGGTCACCCCCGACGACGCCTACGGCGGCAGCCACCGGCTGTTCAGCCGGGTCGAGGGCCCGTGGGGCATGGAGATGACCCCCGCCGACCTCTCCGACGTCGACGCCGTCCGGGCGGCCGTGCGGCCCGGCTCGACGAAGGTGGTCTGGGTCGAGACGCCGACGAACCCCATGCTGCGGATCGCCGACATCGCGGCGCTCGCCGACGTCGCCCACGAGGCCGGCGCGCTGCTCGTCGTGGACAACACCTTCGCCTCCCCGTACCTCCAGCAGCCGCTGACGCTGGGCGCCGACGTGGTGGTGCACTCGACCACGAAGTACGTCGGCGGCCACTCCGACGTGGTGGGCGGCGCCCTGGTGGTGCGGACCTCCGGCGGCGCCGACGACGCGGCGGGGGGCGAGCTGGCCGAGCAGATCGCCTTCCTCCAGAACGCGGCAGGGGCCGTCGCCAGCCCCTTCGACTGCTGGCTCACCCTGCGGGGCCTGAAGACGCTCGCGGTGCGCATGGAGCGCCACTGCGACAACGCGACCGTCGTCGCCGAGCACCTGGCCGAGCACCCCGGCGTGGCTTCCGTGCTGTACCCGGGGCTCGCCGGCCACCCCGGCCACGAGCTCGCCACGCGCCAGATGCTGCGCGGCGGCGGGATGGTCTCCTTCCGGGTCGGCTCGCCGGAGGCCGCCGCGGCCGTGGTCGAGTCGACGGGCGTGTTCACGCTCGCGGAGTCCCTCGGCGGTGTGGAGTCCCTCATCGAGCTGCCCGCGCGCATGACGCACGCCTCGGTGGCCGGGTCCGCGCTGGAGGTCCCGGGCGACCTGGTGCGCCTGTCGGTGGGCATCGAGGACGCCCCGGACCTCGTCGCGGACCTCGACCAGGCGCTCGAGCGGGCGAGCGCGGTGCCGGGGGGCTCCCAGCGGTGAGCGCGGCGCGGCGGCTCGGCTCGTCGCTCGCCGGCCGTCTGCCCGCCAGGCGCGCGACGGTGGAGCGGGACGCCCCGGGCCCCGCGCCGGGATCGTCGGCGCCGTCGGAGCCACCCTCCTCGTCAGCGCCGTCAGCGCCGTCAGCGCCACCAGCGCCGCGACGCCTCCGGGCCGCACCCTCCGAGGGCGGCGGCGCTGTCCGCAGCGGCACGGATCCTCGTCGCGGCGCCGACACCGACGCGGTGCCGATGGCGGTGCGTGTCGCCGCCGCCTGGGCGTGGCGGCTCGTGGCCATCGGGGTCGCGGTCTACTTCATCGCCGACGGCCTGGCGTTCTTCGCCGAGGCGGTGCTCATCCCGCTGCTGATCGCCCTGCTCGTGACCGCCCTGCTGCAACCCTTCGTGCAGGCGCTCGCCCGCACCGGCATGCCGCGGATCGTGGCCACGTTCCTCGGGCTCCTGTCGCTGATCGGCGTGCTCGTCGCCCTGGGGGCGCTCGTGACCACGCAGGTGGTCAGCGGGATCCCGCAGCTGAACCGTCAGCTCAACGCCGGCATCAACCAGGTGGAGGACTGGGTCTCCGGGGGGCCGCTCGACCTGAGCAGCGGCCAGCTCGCCTCGGTCACCGACCAGCTCCAGGACCAGGTCCAGCGCAACGCCACGACGATCGCCTCGTCGCTGGCGACCGTCGCGAGCGCCGCGACCTCGGTGGCCGCCGGGGTGGCCATCGTGCTGTTCCTCGTGATCTTCTTCCTCTACGAGGGCGCGCGGCTGTGGTCGTGGTGCGTGCACCTGCTGCCCCGGGCCGCACTCGGGCCCGTGGACGGAGCCGTCAACCGCGGGTGGGTCACGCTGGTCCACTACGTGCGGGCCACGGTGCTCGTCGCCTTCACCGACTCCGTGGGCGTGGGCATCGGCATGGCCGTCCTCGGGGTCCCGCTCGCGGTGCCGCTGGCGGCCGTCGTCTTCCTCGGTGCCTTCGTCCCCATCGTCGGAGCGCTGGTCTCCGGGACGGTGGCCGTCCTCGTGGCTCTCGTCACCGTGGGCCCGACGAAGGCGCTCGTCCTGTTCGCCATCGTGCTCGCCGTCCAGCAGATCGAGGGACACGTCCTGCAGCCGTTCCTGCTAGGCCGGGCGGTCGCCGTCCACCCGGTCGCGGTGATCCTGGCGATCGCGGGGGGCATCGCGCTCGCGGGCATCGCCGGAGCGCTGTTCGCCGTCCCCATCGTGGCGGTGGCGAACACGGTGATCGGCTACCTCGTGCGCGGGGGCGACGGGCACCCGGAGCCGGGGGACCGTGAGGCCAACGACGAGACAGCCCCGCTGGAGGCGGACGTCGCCCCGGACCCCGACGCGGAGACCGCGCTCACGAAGGGGTCCGGGGCGGACGAGTGCTGATCGGGGCGGTGCCCCCGCGGCGGCGCGCCGGCGACCTCAGCCGGTGAAGACCTCGACGGCGACGACCTTGACCGCGATCGACTTGCCGGTGGGGGCGACGAAGCTCGTCGAGGTGCCGGGGGCCTTGCCGAGGATCGCGGCGCCGAGAGGTGACTGCTCGCTGACGACGTCGTAGTCCTTGCCCTCGCCGACCTCACGGCTCGCGAGCAGGAAGCGGTTGCTGGCGCCCGCCACCTCGGCGGTCACCATGGTCCCGGGAGCGACCACGGTGGCGTCAGGAGCCTCGCCGACCTCGGCCTCGCGCAGCAGCTGCTCGAGCTGACGGATGCGGGCCTCCTGCTGACCCTGCTCGTCCTTGGCCGCGTGGTAGCCACCGTTCTCCTTGAGGTCACCCTCCTGGCGGGCCGCGTCGATGCGCTTGGCGATCTCGGCGCGCCCCGGACCCGAGAGCTCCTCCAGCTCCGCGGTCAGGCGGTCGTAAGCCTCCTGGGTGAGCCACGTGACGGGTGTCTCGGGGGTCGTGGGAGCGGGGCTGGTGGTCACGGTGGGTGTGGTCGCGGCCATGGGATCTCCTCGGATGGTGGGCTGTCGGCCTGGCGTCGGGACGCCGGCCCGTGGATGCGATGGTCAACCCGCGTGCCCGCTCGTGGGCCGGGCGGTACGATGGTGCGCTCTTCGTGCTGATGGTGAGCGCTGATCATCGTGCCGACCACCGTGGCGGCGCCGTTCAGGCGAAACGACGACCTTACCAGGGTCGTGGCTTCGTCGTCCCTGCGTCGGGGTCGTCGCTCATCGGAGGTCGCACCGCACGGGTTGTCCGGTGGTCGCCCGCTCGCTCGTGGGCAGGGCCACCCGCACCGTGCTGGCCGTGGTGTCCGCGGGGCCGACCTCCACGGTGACCAGGCCCACCTGGGCGGATCCCGAGCTCAGCGCCTCGACCTGGCAGTCCGCGGTGGAGCCGGGGGGCTTGCTGACGGTGAACGTCACCTCGGTGCGCGTGTCGTCGACCACCTCGTAGCCCTGCGTCCGGACGCTCGCCTGGTCGCGGGAGCCCGCCCCGAACCACACCGCGTACCCGACGCCGGCGACGAGCAGGACGGCGGTCGCGACCACCAGCAGGCGGCGGCGCGCCGCTGACGCCGCCGGAGCCGCGCGCCCGTAGCGGACCGAGGCGGCGGTGGGGTCCGGCGGGCCGTCCGGGTCGTCGGGGCCGTCCGGGGTCTCGGGGTGGCGTGGCACGGGGCTCCCGTTCTCGGCGGTGCTGTGACGAAGGTGTGCGAGCGCACGCCCGCTCCGGCGCGTCCTGGGCGGCCGACGCGCCTATCCTTGACCGTGCACCCATCGTCCCAGCCCGTCGAGGGCGACGATCCGTGACCCGCCGCGAGGCAGGTCCGCGCTCGGGTGGCCCAGGAGACCACAGCAGACCAGGAGGACGGCCACGGTGGAACCGCTGCGCCTGATGGCGGTGCACGCGCACCCCGACGACGAGTCCAGCAAGGGCGCGGCCACGACGGCCCGGTACGCCGCGGAAGGGGCGGAGGTCCTCGTCGTGAGCTGCACCGGCGGCGAGCGGGGCAGCATCCTCAACCCGGCGCTGGTCGGCGACCCGCGCGTCGAGCGGGACATGGTGGCGGTGCGCCGCGAGGAGATGGCGAGCGCGGCCGCCGCGCTCGGCGTCCAGCACCGGTGGCTCGGCTTCGTGGACTCCGGCCTGCCCGAGGGCGACCCGCTCCCGCCGCTGCCCGAGGGCTGCTTCGCGCTCGAGCCGCTCGAGGTGGCGTCCAAGCCGCTGGTGGCCGTGGTGCGCGAGTTCCGCCCCCACGTCATGACGACGTACGACGAGAACGGCGGCTACCCGCACCCGGACCACGTGATGTGCCACCGCGTGTCGGTCGAGGCCTTCGAGGCTGCGGGCGACCCGGACCGCTATCCGGGCACCGGGGAGCCCTGGGCGCCCTTGAAGCTGTACTACAACGCCTGGGACCGCGGGCGCATCCTGGCCTTCCACGAGCGGATGCTGGCGCTCGGCCTGGAGTCGCCCTACGAGCCGTGGCTGGAGCGGCGCCCGGAGAGCGAGGACCGTCCGGTGACCACGCGGGTGGAGTGCGCCGAGTACTTCCCCGCCCGTGACGCCGCGCTGCGGGCCCACGCCACCCAGGTTGACCCTGCCGGCCCCTTCTTCGTGGTGCCGCGCGAGGAGGAGCCGGCGCTGTGGTCGACGGAGGACTTCGAGCTCGCGAGGACGCTCCTGCCGCGGGTGGACGGCATCGAGGACGACCTCTTCGCCGGTGTCCGGGAGCACCTCGGGGCCACGCGTGCTTGACGGCGCCCTCGACGTCACGCTCCTGGCCACGGCCGTGCTCGCTGCCGTCCGGGTGGTCCTCCCGCTGGCTCTGACGCTGGGTGGCAGGCCTGCGCCGGTGCCCGGCGGCGCCGAGGAGGAGCAGGCCTTCGACCCGAACGACGTCACCCCGGGCACCGTCGGGTTCATCGCGACGTTCCTCATGGTCGTCGCCGTCGTCTTCCTGATCCGGGACATGAGCCGGCGCGTCCGGCGCATCAACCTCGAGGGCCGGGCCCGGGAGGAGCGGGCCTCGGGCGGCGCAGCCGGCGCGGCACCGCCCGAAGCAGCAGCAGCCGCCCGCCCACGGTCGTCGGGCGAGCCCGTAGCGCGGGCCGGCGGACCCTCGGCGGCGGCCAGCCGAGCCGGTGCGGGCGGCCGGCCCGGCCGCACCACGAAGCCGCCGCGGGGCCTGCGATCGATCCGCCCGCCGGTGCGCGGGGAGGGCGCGGACGAGAGCGGCGCGGACCCCACGCGGGACGGGCGACCGCGGCGCTGACCCACCCCCGGGACGCCCTCGGCGCGGTCTCGCGGACATCCCACCACAGCGCACCTGTGCGAAACGCCTGCGCGGTCGCCCGCTCCTGGTGAGGATCGTCGGACCGGCGTCGCCGGGGCGTCCAGCACCCGGCTGGTCGCCGGCGCGTCCCGTCCCCGACGGGGGATCGCGCCGTCGGACCGGTGGTGAGGAGCGTCGTGCGGTCACGTGCCTGGGGTCTGGCCGGTGCGTGCGCCGCGTCGCTGCTCGTCGTCGTGGCGCTGGTGGTCTGGAGGGAGCCCACGACGCCGCCCGGGTGGCGCACCGCGTTGACCGTGAGCGCCGTCTGCGCGACAGCCGCGCTGGCCGTCGCCGCGTGCGTGGCCGGCGGCGTCGCGCTGCGCGGGGAGGACGCGCAGGAGGTGTCGGTCCGTGTCCCGCCGGACGGTGGTGAGCCCGTCACGGTGGTGGGTGACGCTCGCGGCCCAGGCCGGTGGGCGCTCGCCGCGCTGCTGCTCGCGGTGCTCGGGACGGTACCGGTCCTCGTGGTCCTCGTGCTGGCCCCGTCCGCCGGGGTCGTCGCTGCGACGTCGGTCGCCGGCTCGGGACCGTCCAGCGCCGGACCGACGGGCTCGGGCCCGGCCAGCAGCGGCCCTGCGGACCCGTCGACGTCCAGCAGCCCGGCGGCCACCTCGACCCCGTCGACGTCCAGCAGCCCGGCGACCACCTCGACCTCTCCCGCGTCCTCTGCCGCTCCTGGCGCCCCCGTCCCCGGCAGCGACGGGACGGATCGTCCTCCGGAGGCGTCCTCGGAGGGAGGTGCCCCGCCGGGCGCGGCCGCCGAGACCGGCAGCGAGGGCTGCACCACGGTGGTGGCGGCCGGGGACACCCTGTGGGACCTGGCCCGCGAGCGGCTGGCGTCCACCGGCGACCGGTCCACCGGTGATCAGAGCGCCGACGGGCTGGTCGCCGCAGAGACCGCCCGGCTCTACCGGGCGAACGCGGGGACCGTCGGCCCGGACCCCGACCTGATCCGTCCGGGTCAGCCTCTCGACGTCTGCGGCTGAGCCGCGGCCACGGGCGCGCACCCGCCAGACCGGTGGCTCGCGCCCGTGCCAGCCTGGGGCGGTGAGCAACGCGCTGGCCGACTCGACGAGCCCCTACCTGCTCCAGCACGCCGACAACCCCGTCGACTGGCGGGAGTGGGGCGACGAGGCCTTCGCCGAGGCTCGTCGACGCGACGTGCCGGTGCTGCTCTCCGTCGGGTACGCCGCGTGCCACTGGTGCCACGTCATGGCGCACGAGTCCTTCGAGGACCCCGCGACCGCCGAGATGATGAACGCGGGCTTCGTGTGCGTGAAGGTCGACCGCGAGGAGCGCCCCGACGTCGACGCGGCCTACATGGGAGCCACGACCGCGCTCACCGGGCAGGGCGGGTGGCCCATGACCGTCTTCCTGCGCCCGGACGGGGCGCCCTTCCACGCCGGCACCTACCACCCGCCGGTGCCGCTGGCGGGCCGCCCGTCCTTCCAGCAGGTCATGGCGGCCGTCACGCAGGCGTGGACGCAGCGCCGCGGGCAGGTGGACGGGGCGGCGACCTCCATCGCGGGGGCGCTCGCGTCACGCTCGGCCGCCGGCGCCGGCGCCGACCACGCCCCCCTGACGGCGGAGCGGCTGGACGAGGCGGTGACCGCCCTGGCCGACCAGGAGGACCGGGTGAACGGCGGCTTCGGCGGCGCGCCCAAGTTCCCGCCGAGCCCCGCCCTCGGCTTCCTGCTGCGCCACGCGGGGGCGGGCGCGGCCTCGTCGTCCACGCGCGGGCTCGCGGGCGGGATCGCCGGTCGCACCCTCGTCGCCATGGCCCGCTCCGGCACGTACGACCAGGTGGTGGGCGGGTTCGCGCGGTACGCGGTGGACGCCGGGTGGGTGGTGCCCCACTTCGAGAAGATGCTCTACGACAACGCGCAGCTGGCCCGCGCCTACCTGCACTGGTGGCGGCTGGACCCGGGCGGGAGCGGAGCGCGCGTCGCCCTCGAGACCTGCGACTGGATGCTCGACGCCCTGGTCACCCCCGAGGGCGCGCTCGCCTCCTCGCTCGACGCCGACACCCCCGTCCCCGGGAGCGCTGGGCACGGCGTCGAGGGCGCCACCTACGTCTGGACGCCGCGCCAGCTCACGCAGGTGCTCGGCGAGGCGGACGGTACGTGGGCCGCGGGCCTCCTCGGGGTCACCGAGGAGGGCAGCTTCGAGGCCGGCGCGTCCACCGCGGTGCTCACGCGCGACGTCTGGTCGGCCGCGGACGGCGAGGCGCACCGCTGGACCGCGGTGCGCGAGCGCCTGCGGGCCGCGCGGGCCGCCCGGCCGCAGCCCGCGCGCGACGACAAGGTGGTGGCGGGCTGGAACGGGCTGGCGGTGGCCGCGCTCGCCGAGTGCGGCGCCCTGCTCGACCGCCCCGACCTCGTCGGGGCGGCCCGCCGCGCCGCGGAGCTGCTCTGCCGGCTCCACGCCCAGCCGGACGGCAGCTGGCGGCGGACCTCGCGCGACGGGCTCGTGGGCTCGGCGCCGGCCGTCCTGGAGGACCTCGGCGGGATGGCGGAGGGGTTCCTCGCCCTGCACGCGGTGACCGGTGAGCACCGGTGGCTCGAGAGCGCGGAGCAGGTCCTCGACCAGGTGCTCACCCGCTTCGCCGCCGGCGGGGTGCTCCACGACACCGCCGGCGACGCCGGCGACCCTCGTCTCGCGCTGATGGGCCGCCCGGCCGACCCGAGCGACGGCGCCTCGCCGTCGGGGACGTCGCTGGCGGCCGGCGCGCTGACGACCTTCGCGGCGCTGACGGGCTCGACGGCGCACCGCCTCGCCGCCGAGCGGGCGCTGGCGCCGGCGTCCGCCCTCGCTGCTGCCGCGCCCCGCTTCGCCGGCTGGGGGCTCGCCGTCGCGCAGGCGCTGGTCGAGGGGCCGGTGTCCGTGACGCTGCGCGGCCCTGCGGGCCCGGGCCTGGACGCGCTGCGCACGGCGGCGCTCGCGGGCGCGTCGCCCGGGCTGGCGCTCGGCCCGGAGCCGGTGGCCGACGACCGGCCCGCGGGGGGCGGGGTGGACCGTGAGGTGGCGGACGCGGTGGTGTGCCGCGCCATGGCGTGCTCCCCGCCGACCACGTCGCCGGAGGAGCTGGCCCGCGCGGTCGGTGCCCGCGCGCGCCCCTAGAGCGGGGAGGTCACCCCGGTCGTCCGCAGCATCGCCAGGTAGATCGCCACGACGTGGGCCGCGAAGCCGAGCACCGTCAGGACGTGGAAGATCTCGTGGAACCCGAACCAGAGGGGGCTCGGGTTGGGCCACCGCGCGCCGTAGACGACGGCGCCGATGATGTACAGGAGGCCGCCCGCGGCCACCAGCACGAGCACGGCCGTGCCGCCGGCGCGGCCGAAGGCGGGCAGGTACCCGACCGCCGCGAGGCCCATGGCGACGTACAGGGGGGTGTACAGCCACCGGGGCGCCCCGGTCCACAGCACGCGGAAGGCCACCCCGGCGCCGGCGGCGAGCCACACCGTCCAGAGCAGGACGGTGGCCCGGCTGCTCGGGAGGAGCGCCACGGCGAGCGGGGTGTAGGTCCCCGCGATGATGACGAAGATGTTGGAGTGGTCGAGGCGCTTGAGCCGTAGCGCCCACCGCGGCGACCAGTCGCCGCGGTGGTAGAGGGCCGAGACGCCGAACAGCAGCGTGGAGCTGGTCGCGAAGACCGCGCTGGCCCAGCGCTGGGCGCCGGCGGGGGAGAGGACCACCAGGACGATGCCGGCGGCCAGCGCCAGGGGCGCGGTGCCCAGGTGGATCCAGCCGCGCAGCGCCGGCTTCACGGCCCGGGCCAGGTTCTCCAGCGGCCCCCGGTCCGCCACTCCCTGACTCCTCACACGCCGAACCTACGCCACCGTAACCACGAGGGCCAGCATGCGGCGGCCGCCCCGTCACCCGCCCCGTCACCCGCCGTGACGCCCACCGGCGGCGGTCGCACTAGGCTCGCCGGGTGAGGTCGGGGCTGCGCCGAGTCGTCCTGCCGCTGTACGAGAGGCGTCTGCGCCGCTGGCTCGTCGGGGCCACGACGCCCCGCCACGTCGGGGTGATCCTGGACGGGAACCGCCGGTGGGCGAAGGCCTTCGGCGCACCGGCGGCGCACGGCCACGCCGCGGGGGCCGACCGCGTGCTCGACCTCCTGGGGTGGTGCGAGGAAGCGGGCGTGGAGATGGTCACCCTGTGGATGCTCTCGACGGACAACCTCTCCCGGGACGAGCGCGAGCTGGTGCCCCTCATCGAGATCATCGAGGACCTCGTGGAGCGCCTGGCCCAGGAGGGCCGGTGGCGGGTGCACGCGGTGGGGGCTCTGGACCTGCTGCCCGAGCACGCCCGGCACACGCTCGAAGAGGTGCAGGAGCGCACGGCCGGCAGACCGGGCCTGCACGTCAACGTGGCGGTCGGCTACGGCGGGCGTCGTGAGATCGCCGACGCGGTGAGGTCGCTGCTGACGGAGCACGCGGGGCGCGGGACGACGATCGAGGAGCTCGCCGGGACGCTCGACGTCGAGCACATCGCGGAGCACCTCTACACGAAGGGACAGCCGGACCCCGACCTCGTGATCCGGACGTCGGGTGAGCAGCGGCTGGGCGGCTTCCTGCTGTGGCAGTCGGTGCACAGCGAGTTCTACTTCTGCGAGGCGTTCTGGCCCGACTTCCGCCGCGTGGACTTCCTGCGGGCGCTGCGCGCCTACGCCGAGCGGGAACGGCGCTTCGGGGCCTGATCGGCAGCGCGGCGGCGTCAGCAGCGCTCGAGTTTCACGGAGAGTGCTCGAAGTGCCGGCCGTAGTGAGACAACAGAGTCGAAACTGGACAGATCAACACGTCCTGTGGTCGGTTGAGCGCGCAATCATCCGGTGCTGACCGGTCGCTGCGCCGCTCCCGCCGGTGTCCTGCGCCCGACGGCTCGCGCACTGCCCCGCTCCTTCCTCCGGGGTCCCGAGCCGCCCCGGATGCCCTCTGCGCCGGCACGGTGTGCCGCCGGTGTGCACGGAAGGCCGTCCATGGACCATCGATCGCCGCGCGCCCGCACCTCGACCACACCATCGTCGGACCCGACGCCGGACACCTCCTCACGCAGCCCTCGCCGCCGCCGGGTGCGGCCCGGGCTCGTCGTCGCCTTCGCGCTCGCCTTCGGCGGGGGGACGACCCTGGGCGTCGTCGGCGTCATGTCGCCCCTCGGCCAGGGTGGCGGCGACGCCGTGCTCGCCGACGGCGCCGCGGTGGACCTCACGGGCTCCACCGCGGAAGCGGCCGAGACCGTCGAGGGGGCACGGGGCGTCGAGGGCGCACGCGGCGCCGGCCAGGCGTCGCGCTCGGAGATCCGGGACGCCGGCGGCATCGACCCGGTGGGCGCTGACGAGCGCGAGCTGCTCGCCGCCCGGGCGGAGCGTGCGAGTGCTGCCGAGCGCGCCGAGCAGGTCGCCGGAGCCCAGGCCGCGCGCGCCGAGGAGCAGGCGGCGCAGGCCGCGGCCGCCGCCGAGCAGCAGGCCGCAGCCGAGGCGGAGGCGCAGCGCGTCTCCGCCAGGGACAGCGCGCTCGCCGACCCGAGAGCGGCCGGCCGCGCGATGGCCGCCGAGCGCGGGTGGGGCCAGGAGCAGTTCCAGTGCCTGGACTCCCTGTGGACCAAGGAGAGCGACTGGACCCCGACGGCCGACAACCCGACGTCGGACGCCTACGGCATCCCGCAGTCGCTCCCGGGGGAGAAGATGGCGGCCGCCGGCGCGGACTGGGCGACCAACCCCGTCACCCAGATCAGCTGGGGGCTGACCTACATCCGCGACGTCTACGGGACGCCCTGCAGCGCGTGGGCCCACAGCCGCGCCACCGACTGGTACTGAGCCCCAGCCGTCTCAGGCCTGCGGGGCCCGGGTCATCGACATGACGTCCAGCGCGGCGTCGAGGTCGGCCTCGGTGAGCTCGCCCCGCTCGACGAACCCCAGGTCGACCACGGCGCGGCGCACCGTCACGCCCTCGGCGACCGCGTGCTTGGCCACCTTCGCCGCCGCCTCGTAGCCGATCACCTTGTTGAGCGGGGTGACGATGGCCGGCGACGCCTCCGCGTAGTGGCGGGCGGCCTCGACGTCGGCCTCCAGGCCGTCGACCACCCGGTCCGCCAGCACGGTGGACGACGTCGACAGGAGACGGATCGACTCCAGCACGTTGCGGGCGATCACCGGGATGGCCACGTTGAGCTCGAAGGCACCCGAGGCACCCGCCCAGGCGACCGCCGCGTCGTTGCCGACCACCTGCGCGCAGACCATGAGGGTGGCCTCGCAGATCACCGGGTTGACCTTGCCGGGCATGATCGAGCTGCCCGGCTGCAGGTCCGGGATGCGCAGCTCACCGAGGCCGGTGTTGGGTCCGGACCCCATCCAGCGCAGGTCGTTGTTGATCTTCGTCAGGGAGACGGCGACGGTGCGCAGCATCCCGGAGAGCTCGACCAGGGAGTCCCGAGCGGACTGCGCCTCGAAGTGGTCGCGCGCCTCCGTGAGCGGGAGCGAGGTCTCCTGCGCGAGCAGCTCGATGACCCGCTGCGGGAAACCGGCGGGGGTGTTGATGCCGGTACCGACGGCCGTGCCCCCGAGCGGCACCTCCGCGACGCGAGGCATCGATGCCTGCACGCGCTCCACGCCGTATCGCACGGCGGCCGCGTAGCCGCCCATCTCCTGCCCGAGGGTCACCGGCGTCGCGTCCATCAGGTGGGTGCGGCCGGCCTTGACGACGTCGGAGAGCTCCGAGGCCTTGCGCTCGAACGCCTCGGCGAGGTGCTCCAGGGCCGGCACGAGGTCGCCGACGACGGCGGCCGCCGCGGCGACGTGCACCGAGGTGGGGAAGACGTCGTTGCTCGACTGCGAGGCGTTCACGTGGTCGTTGGGGTGCACCTCGCGTCCCAGGGCTCGGGTGGCGAGCGTCGCGATCACCTCGTTGGCGTTCATGTTGGACGACGTGCCGGACCCGGTCTGGAAGACGTCGACGGGGAACTGGTCGTCGTGCTCGCCGCGGGCGACGGCGCCGGCAGCCTCCACGATCGCGGCCGCGAGGTCCTCCTCGAGAACGCCCAGCTCGGCGTTGGCCCGCGCCGCCGCCGCCTTCACCTGGGCGAGCGCGGCGACGTGGCTGCGCTCCAGCGGGGTGCCCGAGATCGGGAAGTTCTCCACCGCGCGCTGGGTCTGCGCGCGGTACAGGGCGCTGGCCGGCACCCTCACCTCGCCCATCGTGTCGTGCTCGACGCGGAACTGCTGGTCATCGCCTGCTGCGGGGGTCGTCATGGCCCCATCGTGGCGCAGCCTCAGCGGCGGTGCGCCAGGTGCACCCAGTACGAGAGGTCGCGGCCGTCCCTGACCACCCGCGTGCGCCGCACGTGGGCCGGACCGACGGCGTCGCGCAGGGCGGTCGTGAGCTGCGGAGCCGCCTGCGCGCTCCACACCGCGAGCACCCCGCCGGTGCGCAGCGGCGCCGCCGCCGCCGCCAGACCGGCGCGCGCGTACAGACCCGCGTTGGAGTCGGCCACGAGGAAGCCGGGCCCGTTGTCCACGTCGAGGAGGACCGCGTCTGCCCCTGCCGCGGCGACCTGCCCGGCCTGCGCGTCGTCGGCCGTCCCGGTTCCCTCCGCCATGTCGGCCAGCACGGCGGCGACGTCCCCGACGACCACCTCGACGCGGGCGTCGTCCAGCGTCCCGGCGGTCGCGGGCACCAGGCCGCTGCGGTTCCACGCGACGACGTCCGGCTCGATCTCCACCACGGTGATGCGGGCGTCCGGCCCGACCCGGTCGTCGTCGAGCAGCGCCCTCACGGTGAAGGCCATGCCCAGCCCGCCGACGACCACGTGGGGCGACCTCGCGGCACCGCTGTCGGTCGGGTCGGTCGGGTAGGCCGGGTCGAGGGCGTCCAGCGCCTGCGTGGCGAGCGCCACCTCGCTCTGCGCGTCGGCGTCGTCCATCACCTGCACGCCGTTGCACACCAGCTCGGTGAGCACGCCGGCGTCGGTGGGGCGCTCGCGCAGCACCAGCTCGCCGAGCACCCCCTGCGCGCTGGCGACCTCGGTCCACGTCCCGCCGTCCCACGGCGCCGTGACGTCGACGTTCACCGCCCTCCACCCCTCATCGCTGCAGGTCCCCGACCACCTCGACCACGCGGGCGGCCCCGCCGTGGAGGGTGTAGACGACGCCGACGATCGCGCACCGGCCCGCCTCCACGGCCTCGGCCACCACGACGGAGCGACGGGCCAGCTGCTCCACGCTCTGCAGGACGTGCTCCACGAGCGCGTCCTGCGCGCTGGCGCCCGCGCCGTGGCGTCGGCGGGCGCTGAGGACGGAGGGGGCCACGCGCTCGACCACGTCGCGGACGTAGCCCCGGGGGAGCGCCCCGCCGTCGACCATGTCCAGCGCGGCGCCCACGGCCCCGCAGCCCTCGTGACCCAGCACCACCACGAGGGGGATGCCCAGGACGTCGACCCCGAACTCGATCGAGCCGAGCACGCCGGCATCGGTCACGTGCCCCGCGGTGCGGACCACGAACAGGTCGCCGAGGCCCTGGTCGAACACGATCTCCGCGGCCACCCGGGAGTCGGAGCAGCCGAAGACCAGCGCGAACGGCTCCTGGCCCTGCTCCAGGGCGGCGCGGCGGGTCTGGGAGGTGTCGCCGGTGGGGGCCTGCCCGGCGACGAAGCGGTCGTTGCCGCTCAGGAGCGCGGACCAGGCGGCGGACGGGCTGGCGGCTCTCGGGTCGGCGCCCGGTGCCGGTGCGTGCTCGGTCATGACGGTCGCCCTCTGGCGCGTGGCCCGCGATCGTGCGGCGAGCCGGCGCGCGGGCCACCGGGTCGCGGCGATGCTAGTGCCCGTCCCGGGCGGCTCGCATCACCTGCTGGGCGCCCGCCCGGACGTCGTCGCACGCCCCCGACCGTGTGTCGCGAGCGGCCTGCGCTCGAGGGCGAGCGACGCGCCGAGCGCGGCGAGCCAGCCGACCGCGATCGTCGTCGCGACGTGCTCGAGGTAGCCGCCGGCGGCCCCCGGGACCCGCAGCAGGGCCAGGACGCCTCCCGTGCCCGCCACGAGCGTCACCGCCACCGCGCACCCCAGGGACGCCCGGGCCGTGCGCTGGCCCACGTCGGCAACGCTGATCTGCAGCATCGCGACGCAGGCCGCGGCGAACCCGAGCGTCCCGACCATCACGTGGGCGAGGTCCTGCCAGGTGAACGTCGCCCCTACCGGGACGGGGCACCCGGCGGTGCACGGGACCTGGGACGCGAGGGCGAACGCCCCGCTGGCCACCCACAGGGTCGCGGCCGGCGCCCACCGCCCCACGAGCGGCGCCCGGGAGCGGACCTGGCGTGAGCCCCACGCCACCGCGCCGCCCCCGGCTGCGACGAGCAGGAGGGCGACCATGAAGGCTCGCGCGGTCGGCATGCCCTCGGCGCCGAGCTCGCTGACGTAGACCGGTCGCCCGAGCCACAGCCGTGACGCCCAGATGGTGACCAGCCCCGCGAGGGCGCACGCCGCCCCCGCGAGCCCTGCGAGGGCTGTCCGCGCCGGCGCGGGGTGGCGAGCCGCAGGTCTCGTCACCGCCCCCACGATAGGAGCACGCGCGCGAACCGAGCAGCGGTGCGTCGGCGGCGGCTCCTGGCTGCCGGTGGGACACTGGCGGCGTGAGCACCCCCGCACCCCCGAGCCCCGGCGCGTCAGGGACCGGGCAGGGGCCGTCGGCCGGCGGCCGCAAGCGAGGGGGCGGCACCGCTGGCGACATGGTCCGCTCGCTGCTCATCATCGTGGCCCTGGTCGCGGTGGTCGTCTTCGCCGTGCCTCGGCCGCAGGGGCGCATCGAGCAGCCCGTCGACGTGGCGGAGGCGGTGTCCCAGGCGCGGGCGGGCGCCCTCGCGGTGGCCGCGCCGACCGTCCCCGAGGGCTGGACCCCCAACATCGCGACGTTCGGGCCGGACCCGCAGGAGGGCCTGCCGACGCTCAGCCTGGGATACGTGCAGCCGGCGGGCACCTACGTCGGGGTGCGCGCGACCCGGGGAGCGACGCCGTCCTGGACCACCACCGTGACCGGCAGGGGCGAGGTGCCGCCCGACGGCGCCACCGTGGAGGTCGACGGCGACCTCTGGCAGCGCTTCGTGGGGACGGAGAACGCCGAGCGCACGAGCCTGCTGCTGGAGCAGGACGGCACGACCTACGTGGTCACCGGCACCGCCCCGGTCGAGGACCTCACCGACGTCGCCGCCCAGATCGTGCCGCCGGCTGCCTGAGGAGGCTCCCGTCCGCCCCCGCAGCCGCGCCTCAGCGGGTGGGGGCGTCGGCGTCGGAGACGGCGCTGAGCTTCGAGAGCCGGTGCTGGGCGGTGATGACCCTCGACGTCCCCGACTTGCTGCGGGTCACCAGCGACTGCGTGGACACGGAGTCCGGGCGGTACCGCACCCCGTGGGCCAGCTCGCTGTCGGTGATGCCGGTCGCGACGAAGAAGACGTTCTCGCCGCTCACGAGGTCCCTGGTGGAGAGGATCGCGTCGAGGTCCAGCCCCGCGTCGAGGGCCTTGCGGCGCTCCGCGTCGTCGGTGGGGGCCAGTCGCGCCTGGATCGTCCCGCCCAGGCACGTGATGGCGCACGCGCTGATGATCCCCTCGGGGGTCCCGCCGATCCCGAGCAGCATGTCGACGCCGGAGCCCTCGCGGACGGCCAGGACCGACCCGGCGACGTCACCGTCAGTGATGAGACGGATGCGCGCTCCGGCGGCGCGCACCTCCTCGATGAGGCCCGCGTGCCGCGGCCGGTCGAGCACCATCACCGTGACGTCCTGCTGGCGGATCGCCTTCGCCTTCGCCACGCGCGCGATGTTCTCCGCGACGGGCGCCGCGAGGTCCACGACGTCGGCCGCCTCGGCGCCGACGACCAGCTTGTCCATGTAGAAGACCGCGCTCGGGTCGAACATCGAGCCCCGGTCGGCCACGGCGAGGACCGCGATGGCGCCGGGCATGCCCTGCGCCGTCAGCGTGGTGCCGTCCACGGGGTCCACCGCGACGTCGCACTCCGGCCCGGTCCCGTCACCGACCTGCTCGCCGTTGTAGAGCATGGGCGCCTCGTCCTTCTCACCCTCGCCGATGACGACGGTGCCGGACATCTGCACGGTGGAGATGATCGAGCGCATCGCGTTGACGGCGGCGCCGTCGGCCGCGTTCTTGTCGCCGCGCCCCACCCACCGGCCGGCGGACATGGCTGCGGCCTCGGTGGCGCGCACGAGCTCGAGGGCGAGGTTGCGATCGGGGCGAAGGGTGTCGACGGACGGCTCGGCCATGGCGCTCACTCCTGTGTGACGAACGGTGACCGGCGCTCCGGCGGCTCCGGTGG
>JARICT010000098.1 GCA_029257185.1 Quadrisphaera sp. | reverse complement strand
TCGCTGATGAAGCCGATCGGCGAGATCACCACGCCGCTCGTCCCGGCGTCCTTCAGCTCGCGGACGAAGTCGTTGACGTCGGGCTCCAGCCACGGCTGGGTCGGCGGCCCCGACCGTGAGCAGTAGGTGAGGGTCGCGGGCAGGGAGCGTCCGGTCTCCTCCTCCACCGCCGCCACGACCTGCTCGAGCACCGAGAGGTGCTGCCGCTCGTAACGGTGCCCGTCAGGGCCCGCGGTCTGCGCCATCGCCGTGGGGATCGAGTGCGTGACGAAGACCAGGTGGGGGTTCGCGACGGCCTCCGGCACCTCGCCCAGCCGCCGCAGCGCGGCGAGCACCGCGTCGACGTTGGCGCGGACGAACCCGGGGTGGTTGAAGTAGTGGCGCACCTTGTCGGCGTGCATCGCCCGGCCCTCCGCGGCCAGCGTGAGCTCCACGCCGGCGACGTCCTCGCGGTACTGCCGGCAGCCGGAGTACGAGGAGTACGCGCTGGTGGTCAGGAAGAGGAAGCGACGTGCCCCGGCGTCGTGGGCGTCGCGCACCACGTCGGTGAGGTAGGGCCCCCAGTTGCGGTTCCCCCAGATGACCGGCAGGCCACCGGCGCCCCGCGCGGCCAGGGCGTCCTCCAGCGCCGCGAGCAGGGCGCGGTTCTGGTCGTTGATGGGGCTGCGCCCCCCGAAGGCGAAGTAGTGCTCCCCCACGACCTCGAGCCGCTCACGGGGGATGCCGCGGCCCCGGGTGACGTTCTCGAGGAAGGGCACCACCTCCTCGGGGGCCTCCGGACCGCCGAAGGACGCGAGGACCAGCGCGTCGTAGGGGAGGCCGCTCGCGCCGCCGAGGGTCGAGGTGGGCTCGTTCATGGGGCCATCGTGCCAAGATGGCGCCGGCCGCTCGTGCTGGGGCTGCGCCACAGCCGCGCGGCGCCGGCCAGGACGAGCGGGGCACGTCGATCCTGACCACCGCTCCGGTGGTGCGAGGCGTCGCAGAGGAAGAGGGAGCGGACGTTGCGAGATGGCCCGGACGGCACGGACGAGGGCTCGGCCCGCGGCTCCGCGAGCGCGCAGGAACGCGGTCACGAGGAGCGCGGGGCGGGCCGGAGCAGCGTCCCGCGCGACGACGCGGAGCCGCAGGTGCTCAGCGTGCGGGGGACCCGCGGAGCCGGGGGCGCCGACGGCGCGAACGAGGACGCCCACGACCTCCCGAGCGAGCCGGTGCTGGTGCTCACGGCCCCCTCGGGCCAGGTCTTCCACCTCCCGGTCGACGGGTCGCTGCGCGCTGCCGTCCGCACCGCCAGCGCCCCGTCCCCCGCAGCCCCGGGAACGCCCAGCGCCGCCCTGAGGCCCAAGGACATCCAGACCCGCATCCGTGGCGGCGAGTCCGCGGCCGAGGTCGCCGAGTCGGCCGAGATGTCCCTCGACGCCGTCGAGCGCTATGCCGGCCCGGTCCTCGCCGAGCGCGCCCACGTGGCGTCGCTGGCGCGCGCGACCGTGGTGCGCACCGCGCGCTCGCGTCCCTCGCTCGAGGACCTCGTGCGCCACCGCCTCGCCTCGCGCGGGGTGTCCCTGCCCGGCGTCACGTGGGACGCGTGGCGCCGCGGCGAGGCCGGCTGGGTCCTCCAGGTCGGCTTTCGCGCCGGCACCCGCGACCGGGTCGCCCAGTGGGGCTACGACCCGGCGGCGGAGAGCGTCGACCCCCTCGACGACGAGGCCCGGTGGCTGTCGTCCTCCCACGAGGCCGAGACCGGCGCGCCCGGTCGCCGGCTGGGCGCGGTGCGGGTCTTCGACGTGGAGGCCGACGGCGGTCTCGACCACGCTCACGACGAGGACGGCCCGCTCCCCCCGGCCCGCTCCGCGCAGCCGCCGGAGCCGCCCGGGCTCTCCCGTGACGCCGAGGACGACGACCCGTCAGCGGCCGACCACGACGAGGTCGCGTCCCGCACCATGGACCTCCTCGACGCGCTGAGCGACCGGCGGGGTCGCCGTCAGCCGATGGCCGACCTGGGTCTCGACGACCTGGACGACGCGGACGACCCCGACGACGGGGCGTCGCTCGTCGACGACATCACGGACGCACCGGGTGCGCCGGAGGAGGAGGACGGCGGGCTGGGGCCCGGGTACGGGAGCGGCTTCCCCGCGCACCTGCGCGACGGCGCGCCCGGCCGGCCGGTGCGGAGCAGCTCGCACCTGCGCGCCGTGGTCGCCGCTGGTGCGGACGACGACGGGGGCGGCGACGGGGGCGGCGACGGGGGCGGCGGCGGCACCGCAGGGCCGGACGGGCTCGGGGACGACGAGCACCCACCGTCCGCGACGGCCGACTGGTGGCACCGGCCACCGGCCCCCGCTCTCGACACCGACCCCGACACCGCGGACGACGGCAGCGCCGACGACGGCAGCGACGCGGAGCTGGTCATGGAGCCGGCCGCGGAGCCGTCGACGCAGCCCAGCAGCAGCGCCTCCGGTCTGGCCGAGGCGCCCCGGGACGACGATGCGAGCCGCGGCGGGGCGCGCACGGTGGGCCCGTCCTGGGCAGCGCGCGCCAGCGTGCCCGAGTCGGGGTCGCTCGGCGCGTGGCAGGGGCCGTCGACACCGGTCGCCGTCCCAGCCGCCCCGACGCCGACCCCGCCCCCGCCCCCGTCGCCGGGCGACGGCGAGGACCACGGGGAGCCGGCGCAGGACGGCGTGACCGCCGACGCGGCGCCCCGGGACGCCCCGGCCCCTCCGGAGGGCTCGGAGACCGCGGAGACCGCGGCGGGGCCCACCACCAGGGGTCGTCGCTCCGGGAGCGCCGCAGCACCTGCTCGCGCCGGCACCGCGCGGACCCGCGGCGGACGACGCTCGTCCGTGCCGAGCTGGGACGAGATCGTGTTCGGCAGCCCGGGCGAGGCGCCGGACGACGACGACCGCGACGACTGACCGGCTCGGGAGCCGAGGTGAGCCCTCGGGGCGGCGGCGCGCCTCAGAGAGCGCGGCCGGGCAGGGAGAGCAGCGGCACCCGCACCTCGGCGTCGGTGAGGGCCCCGTGCATCCCCACCAGGTCGGCGAGCGCGGCGCTCTGGACGCGGGAGTCGTGGACGGCGACGGGCGCGCGCGCCGCGACCACCACGTCGCCGATCCGTGGCAGGACGTGCTCGGCGACGGGCCCGAACCACCCGGCCTGCCGGGCCTCGTCGCGCAGCAGCACGTCGAGGTCGTCACCGAACCGACCGCGCCACGTGGCCGCGACGTCCTGCGCGGCGCCGGGGCGGCAGTAGAGCATCGGTGCGCGCGGCTCCCCCCCGGTGAGCTCCACGCCGGCGGCGAGCTCGGGGTCGCGGGCCAGGTCCGTGCGGGCCCCGGGGGGCACGTCGACCATCCCGTGGTCGGCGGTCACCACCATGAGGGCGTCGGCGGGCAGGCGGGAGGCGAGGGTGGCGACCGCCTCGTCGACCTCCTCGAGAGCGGCTCCCCACGCGGAGGAGGCCACGCCGGACGTGTGGCCGGCCTTGTCGACGTCGCCCCAGTAGAGGTAGACGAGCGAGCGGTCGCTGGCGGCCAGCGCTGCCAGGGACGCCTCCACGCGATCGCCGAGGGATCTCGCCGCGCGGTAGCGGCCGCCGCGCAGCGCCGCCTCGGTCAGGCCGGAGCCGTCGAAGTGCGCCGGCCCGACGCGCGTGACGTCGACCCCGGCGGCCGCCACCTGCGTGAAGACCGGCGGGTGCGGCTGCCAGGTGCGGGGGTCGGGGCCGCCCTCCCACGAGAGCTCGTTGAGCAGCACGCTGCTCCCCGGCACCCTCACCTGGTAGCCGTTCATGCCGTGAGCACCGGGCAGCAGCCCGGTCCCGAGGCTCGCCAGCGACGTCGCGGTGGTGGACGGGTAGCTCACGTCCACCACCGAGGACGTGGCGCGCAGCCCGGCGACGACGCCGCCGGCCAGCATCGTGCGCAGGGTGGGGGCGTGGCCGCTGCGCGCGCGCAGGACCTGCTCCCCCAACCCGTCGACGAGCACCACGAGCACCCGGCGCGCCGGGGTCAGCGCGAGGGCGCCCAGCGCGTCGGCGCGGTCGGCTGCTCCCGCCACCGGAGCGCCGAGCGCCCCGGCCACGGCGGGCAGCACGTCGGCGAGCGTCCCCACGGGCACCGGCAGCGCCGTGCTCGGCGCCGGCGCAGCGGTGCTCGGCGTGCTCACTCCCCGTCGGTCTCGTCCGCGCTGGCCCTGCCGTCGTCCCAGCCCCCACCGGCGGCGCTCGCACCGCTGACCACCGCCCCGGTCAGCGGCCGCGAGACCTCGGTGAGGCTCCGGGCGAAGCGCACCGCGGAGCGCACCGCGTCGGCCCCCTCCGCGTCGGCGGAGACCCGCAGGGAGACGTCCTCCCCGGCCACCGTGCCGGTATAGCCGTGGTCCGCCTCGCAGTCGGGGTCACCGCAGGTGGCCGGCTCGAGGTCCACGCGGCGCAGCGTGCCCCACGACAGCCCCAGCACCAGCTCCGCGGGCGCCTGCCCGCTGCGGTAGCGCGCGGGGTCGACCACGCGGTGCGAGACCACCACCGAGCCCACCTGGTGCAGCGGCACGGACTCGACGGAGGACGCCGCGACCGGGGGCGCCCCGGCGCTGGGGCGCGCCGCGCCCACCTCCACGACCGCCTCCCCGTGGTGGTCGTCGACGTGGGCCACGAGCAGCCGGGTGGGGGTCAGCACCATGACCGTGACGTGGCGGCGGACCTCGTCGGTGTCGAAGGTCGTCTCGAGGTGGACGAAGTGGTCCAGGACCGCCTCGTCCGCCAGCGAGAGAGCCACGACGTCGGTGACCAGCGCCGGGTAGTAGCCCCCGCGCTCGATCTCACGGACCAGCGCCGCCGGCAGCGAGCCCCCGGACGAGCCACGGGCAGCGCCGTGCGGGCCGCCGCTGGTGCCACCGCCACGGGACCGGCGCACGCGCCCCACCCGTGGGGACTGGCCGGGACGGGCGTCTGAGCTCTCGCGCATGGACGTCATCATCCCCCACGGCGCTCCGGTCGGGGCCGAACGGGCCCCGAGGCGGGTCGGTGGCGGGTCGGTGGCGGGTCGGGGGAAGACCGGCGGCGGGTCGGAGGCGCCGGTCCGCCTCTCCCGCGGGCGCCCCGCCCCGTCCCGAGCCGTCAGCGCGGGGCCGTGCGCAGGCCGGGGTCCGCCCGCACCGGCGGGGGCGCCAGCTCGACGCGGGCACCCAGGACGTGCGTGCCGCGCGGACCGACCACCACGGGGTCGAGCACGGCTGCCGCTACCTCGGGGAGCTCACCGGCCATCACCGAGAGCCGGGCCACGAGGTCCTCCAGGCTCGTGACGTCCACGGGCTCGGCGCCCGCGTACCCGAAGAACCGCGGGGCGGAGCGCAGCGAGCGCACCAGCCGGGCGACGTCCTCGCCCGAGAGCGGTGGGACCCCGTGGACGACGTCCCCCAGCAGCTCGGAGGCCTCCCCCGCCAGACCGAGGCTGACCACCGGCCCGCACAGCGGGTCCTCACCGCAGGAGAGCACCACCGCGACGCCGCCCGCGCCCTGCCCCTCGTGCGCGCCGTCGCCCCCGAGGACCTCGATGCCGTAGCAGGCCAGCAGCGCGCTCCCCTCGGCCGGGGACAGCACGTCGCGCCCCCCGGACCGGGCAGCCTGTCGGGCCTGGACCGTGCGGCGGGCGCGCGCGCCGTCGATCCTCGCGGGCGCCACCGCGGGGGCGGGCGGGGCCTCGCGCCACCGCGCGTAGCGCACCGCCGCGGCCAGGGCCCTCACCGCGTCCTCGGGCGTCGGGTACGCGGGGAGCGCGCGGGCACCGGGCAGGGAGCCGTCGCCCCCGCCCACCACGCCGGGCGCGCCCAGCAGGCAGGCCGCCACCGGCTTCGACCCGGACGCCGCGGCGCCGACGACCACCCGTGCCAGGGGGACCGCGTCGGCGGCCGGCGAGGGCAGGAAGCAGGCGAGCACGAGGTCCACGCCCGGGTCCGCCATGGCGTCGTCGATGACCTGGGCCACCTCCTCCTCGCCGGCTCCGGGCGCCACGGTCCGCGGCGGCGCCACCTCGAGCCGCCAGCTCAGCGCCGCCTGCGCCGCGAGGACCGCGAGCGCCTCGGAGTTGCCCACCACGCCCAGGCGCGGGCCGGCGGGCAGCGGCTGGTGCGCGAGCAGCGCGGCGACGTCGAAGAGCTGGTGGACGGTCTCGACCCGGATCACGCCCGCCTGGCTCAGCAGCGCCGCGAACGCCTCCTGGGGCGCCGAGGACGCCCGTACGGCCTGTCCCGCCGGCACGGACCACGGGCTCATCGCGGACTTCACGACGACGACCGGCTTGACGCGGGCCAGGCTGCGGACGACGCGAGAGAACTTGCGGGGGTTCCCGAGCGACTCCAGGTACATCCCCACCACCGACGTCGCGGGGTCGCTCGCCCAGTACTGCAGCGCGTCGTTGCCCGAGACGTCAGCGCGGTTCCCCGCGGAGACGAAGGTGGAGATGCCCAGGCGCCTGCGTCGCGCGGCGTCGAGCACCGCCACCCCCAGCGCACCGGACTGGCTGAACAGCGCGACGTTCCCCGGCTCCGGGCTGCGGGGGGACAGCGACGCGTTCAGGCGCACGGCCGGGTCGGTGCTCAGCACCCCGAAGCTGTGGGGGCCGAGCACCCTCATCCCTCCCGCGCGGGCCGCCGCCACGAGGTCCCGCTGGGCGCGGGCGCCCTCGGCACCGACCTCGGCGAAGCCCCCGGAGACCACCAGGAGGGCCCTGACCCCGAGGCCGGCGCACTGCGCGACCACGTGGGGGACGTTCTCGGCGGGCACGGCCAGGACCACGAGGTCCGGCGTGACGGGGACGTCGGCGAGCGTGGCCACCGCGAGGAGCCCGCCGACGCGGCGGGCTCCTGGGTGCACCACGGTGACGTCACCGGTGAACCCCCCGTCGAGCACGTGGCGCAGGAGGGCGGAGCCGACACCCGTCCCCGCGCGGTCGGCCCCCACGACGGCGATCGAGCGCGGTGCCAGCAGCGCCCTCATGCTGGCCGCCTCCGCGCTGGCCTCGCGCGCGTGCTCCGCCGCGAGCGAGGCCGTGGTCGCCCGCAGGTCCACCTCGAGGGTCACCACCCCGTCCTCGCTGCGGGAGGTCGCCGCGTAGCCGGCGGCCTCGAAGACGTCGAGCATCCGCTGGTTGCCGTCGAGGAGGTGCGCGCGGAAGGCGGTGACGTGGTGCTCGCGGGCAGCAGCGGCGAGGTGGCCCAGGAGCACGGAGCCCACCCCGCGCCCCTGGTGGGCGTCGGCGACGTTGAAGGCCACCTCCGCGACGCCGTCACCGAGCGACTCGTAGCGCCCCACGCCGATGAGGGTGCCGCCCACCTCGACGACCAGGGCGACGCGCTCGCTGTGGTCCACGGTGGTGAAGCGCTCGAGGTCGGCTCCCGAGAGGCGGGGCATCTCGGCGAAGAAGCGCAGGTACGTCGATCGCGGGGACTGCCGCACGTGGAAGGCCTGGAGCGCGTCGGCGTCGGCCGGCGTGATGGGCCGCAGGTGGGCGGCGCCGCCGTCGCGCAGGGCGACGTCGGCCGCCCAGCCGGCGGCGCGCGGCGGGAGGTCTGCGCCCTGCGGCTCCCCCGTCACGACACGCACGGTAGCCCTGGCAGCCTCGCGGTCGTGGATCTCAGCGAGGTCGTGGCGGCGCGGTCGATGACGCGGTCCTACGACGCGTCCGCCGAGGTCCCCGACGACGTGCTGCTCCGTGTCCTGGGAGCCGCCGCCAGCGCTCCGAGCGCTGGCCTCACCCAGGGCTGGGACGTGGTGGTCCTGCGCTCGCCCACGGCCGTCGACGGCTTCTGGACGGCCGCCGGAGCGCCCCCACCGGGTCACGACGACCGGTGGACCGCCGGGATGCGCACGGCGCCCGCGCTGCTCGTGGTGGTGGCCGACCCCGGCGCCTACGCACGCCGGTACCGCGCCCCGGACAAGCAGCGGGCCGCGGCCGAGGTGGCCGCCTCGGCGGGCGACCTGGCCCCGTGGTGGGACGTCGACGCCTCCATGGCGGTCATGCTCGCCCTCCTCGCCGCGACCGACGCAGGCCTGGGCGCCTGCTTCTTCGGCGTCCCACCGCCCGCGCACGCCGCGGTCCTGGAGTCGCTGGGCGTCCCGGCGCAGCGGCGGCTGGTCGGCGTCGTCAGCCTCGGCCGGCCGGCGCCGCACCCGCGCGGGCGGCCGGGTCCGCGCTCACCGCACCGGCCGAGGAGGCGCAGCGCGGCCGAGGTGGCGCACGAGGAGCGGTGGGGCGCACCGCTGAGGGCACCGGCGGACGTGCAGGAGCGGTGACGGGCGCCGCTCAGCGCAGGGCGCGCAACCACCCGAGCGCACGGGCGGACGAGCGCCTGGCGGACTCCAGGCGCACGGCGAGGGCGAGGACCCCCACGCCCGCGACCCCCGTGGTGAGCCACAGCGGCGCCGCCACGACGTAGGGGCCGATCTGCACCGCCCCCACGACCGTGGCGGCGAGAGCCCCGAGCACCACCGGCGCCTGCCACCCGCGCAGGATGCCGAGCGCCACCAGCGCCACGCCGGTGACGACGACCCCGGTGGCGCGCACCGTCTGCTCGCCCCAGGGGTCCGGGCCGAGCACCATCGTCGTGACCAGCGCGTCGAGGGAGGCCACGGCCTCGAAGGAGGCCACCGTGCTCGGCGCCAGGGCCGCGAGCAGCCCTGGCCCGAGGGTCGCCCACGACGACGTGGAGGGCCGCCCGCGCCACGTCAGCACCCCGACGACCAGCGCGAGCGCCGCTGGTGGCAGCGACCACAGCTCCACCGGGGCCACGTCGGCGAAGGACTCGTCGGCGAGCCACGCCCACCACGCGACGGACAGGCTCGCGACGCCGAGCACCCGGGCGAGAGCGCGACCGGGCAGCATCGAGTACGCCAGGGCCTGAAGACCGGCCAGCGCCAGCACCACCTCTGCGGTGACGATCGGCTCGTCGCCGCCGATGGTCGCCGCGTCGCTCACCGCGAGAGCCAGGAGGGACGCGAGCGCCCACGTGGACGCGAGCAGCCCCTCGGCGGCGCCGGGCACCGCTGCCGGCCGGTGCCCCTGGCGCCGGTCTGCTGCCGGCCCGCCTGCTGGCCGCCAGGTCGCCGACGCCCTCGCAGCGGGCGCGCCGCGCCCCAGCGCCCGCACGCGCAGCGCGGCGAGCGCTGCGGCGAGGGCGGCCACCAGCAGCAGCGCGACCGTTCTCGGCGTCACGGCCGGCGCCGCCCCAGCCGCAGCGAGCGCGGCGGCGCAGGCCAGCGCGCCCCAGACCATGGCTGGTGCCGGCCGGGCCGGCGCTCGCGCTGGTGCGGCTGCCGGCGCTGGCTCCGCGATCGCCGTGACGCCCGCGGAGAGGGCCAGCGCGGCCCACGCCGCCCAGGCGCCCGGCGCGGCCAGCGCGACCCCGGAGAGCCATCGTCCGGCCACGGTGAGGAGCAGCGCGAGCGCGGCGACCCCCTGGGCCGTCGTCGTGGCCTCGCGGGGGACGCGGCCCGGGCGGCCGGAGCGCGCGGCGCTGCTGCCGGCCAGCAGCGCCGCGACCGCCGCCAGCGCCGCGACGGCGGCGACGACGACGCGGGCGCTCTCCCCGCCAGCGGACGCGGTGGCGACCACCGCGCCCGCGCCGGCCGCCCAGGCCAGCGGGCGCCCTGCTGCGGCGGCGGGGCGCGAGAGCCCCGAGCCGCGCCACGCCCAGAGCCGTGCCGCGACCACGAGGCCCGCGAGGACGGCGGCGAGCCCGAGCGACTCGCCCGCGCCCGGCAGGTCGGCGAGCACGACCAGCACCACGAGGGACCCGGCCACCAGGTGGCCGGCGGCCACGACGAGAGCGGCGGCTGTCACGGCCGCGCCGTGACCGGCGAGCGCCCGTCCGGCCGCGGGAGCCAGGACCGCTGCAGCGAGGAGCACCGCGAGGGTCACCACGGCGCCCCGGTCCAGGCCGATCACCAGGGCGGTCGGGACGAGGGCGCCGGTCAGGAGCGCCGCCCACCCGAAGGCCATCAGCCGCCCGCCGCGGCGCAGCCCCCAGGCCGCGAGCGCGGCGAGCGCGCACAGGGCGGTGAGCACGAGCACCGGCCACCAGCGGTCGCTGACCGCCGCCTCGGTGACCAGCCCCCTCGAGCGGGCCGAGGCGGAGCCCGTGGTCGCGAGCGCGACCGCCAGCACCGCGAAGGACTCCGCGCTGGCGCCGAGGTGACGCCGGCGGCTCCAGAGCGCGGCGCCGATCGCCGCCGCGATGAGCGATACCAGCACGACGACCTGACCGAGGGCGCCCGTCCGCGCCACCGCCAGCGCTCCGAGGCCCACCGCGGACGCGGTGACGAGGACCACCCCGGCCACCAGCAGCAGCCGCTGGGCCCCGTGGGGCTCGGGCGCGGCTGCCGTGGGGCGCTCGGGACCGGGCCCGTCGGCGCCAGCTCCGTCGGCGCCGGCTCCCGGAACGCTCGTCGCCCGCGGGCCCGTGACGCCCTCACCGGCGGCGAGCCGCTCCAGGAGTCCTGAACGTCGACGACCGAGGTCGGCGATCTGCTGGTCGACCTGCCACAGCGACGCGGCGACGGGCCCGGTGAGCGGCAGGCCGCAGCCGACGCACGTGGGCGAGCCGGCCACGAGCGCAGCGGCGCACCGGGGGCAGCCGACCTCCCCGCCCCGCGGCGCAGCCGGCTGCGGCGGTGCGCTCTGCTCCATGCGGTGATCGTCTCAGGCACCGGCCCCGGGCACGGGCTGCCGGACCGGCGTGCTCGGTAGCGGCGCGCGCCGTCGGTGGTGTCGGGCACCATGCGCCCATGGCCCGACGAGCAGCCGCCGCCCCTCCGCCGCCGCCGGAGGAGCGCATCCTCGACATCGACGTGGACGAGGAGATGAAGGGCTCGTTCCTCGAGTACGCGTACTCGGTGATCTACTCCCGTGCCCTGCCGGACGCACGGGACGGGCTCAAGCCGGTGCAGCGGCGCATCGCCTACCAGATGTCGCAGATGGGGCTCCGCCCGGAGCGTCCGCACGTGAAGAGCGCGCGCGTGGTCGGCGACGTCATGGGCCGCCTGCACCCCCACGGCGACACCGCCATCTACGACGCCCTGGTGCGCATGGCCCAGCCGTTCTCCCTGCGCCTGCCCCTGGTGGACGGGCACGGCAACTTCGGGTCACCCGACGACGGCCCCGCAGCTGCTCGCTACACCGAGGCGCGGATGTCCCCCGCTGCGATGTCCATGACCGCCGGGCTCGACGAGGACGTCGTCGACTTCGTCCCCAACTACGACGGGTCCACCACCCAGCCCGCCGTGCTGCCCTCAGCCATCCCGAACCTGCTGGTCAACGGCGCCTCGGGCATCGCGGTGGGCATGGCGACGAACATGCCGCCGCACAACCTGCGCGAGGTCGTCGCCGCTGCCCGCCACCTCATCGACGACCCCGGGGCGACGCTCGAGGACCTCATGCGCTTCGTCCCCGGACCGGACCTGCCGACCGGCGGGCGCATCGTGGGCCTCCAGGGGGTCCGTGAGGCGTACGCCACCGGCAGGGGGGTCTTCCGGCTGCGCGCGAGCGCCACCATCGAGGACGTCACGGCCCGCCGCCGGGGCATCGTCATCACCGACATGCCGTACACCGTGGGCGTCGAGAAGGTCATCGCCAAGGTGAAGGACGCGGTGACCGCCAAGAAGCTGCAGGGCATCGCGGCGATCACCGACCTCACCGACCGCAACCACGGGACCCGGCTCGTCGTGGAGCTGAAGTCCGGCTTCGCCCCGGAGGCGGTCCTCGAGGCGCTGTACCGCCTCACCCCCCTGGAGGAGTCCTTCGGCATCAACAACGTCTGCCTCGTCGAGGGCCAGCCGCGCACCCTCGGGCTGCGCGAGCTGCTGGAGGTCTTCGTCGCGCACCGCCTCGACGTGGTGCGCCGGCGCAGCGAGCACCGCCGGGGCCGCCGGCGTGACCGCCTGCACCTCGTCGAGGGCCTGCTGATCGCGATCCTCGACATCGACGAGGTCATCGCGGTGGTCCGCTCGTCCGACGACGCCGAGAGCGCGCGGCGCCGGCTCACGGAGGTCTTCGACCTCACGACGGTCCAGGCCGACCACATCCTCGAGCTGCGGCTGCGCCGGCTCACCCGGCTGGCTCGCGTGGAGCTCGAGACCGAGCGTGACGAGCTGACCGCGGCCATCGCCGAGCTCGAGGCCCTCCTGGCGGACGAGCGGCTGCTGCGACGTGCGGTCTCCGACGAGCTGTCCGAGGTCGCCCGGGAGCACGGGGACGCCCGGCGCACCGTGCTGCTCGAGGGTGGCGTCAGCGTCGCCCGCGGTGCCGTCGGCGACCTCGAGGTCGCCGACGACCCCTGCTGGTTGCTGCTGTCCTCCACCGGGCTGCTCGCCCGCACCGCGGGTGACACCCCGCCGCTCTCACCCGCCGCGGTGACGGGCGAGGGGGGCCGTGCCCCCCACGACGTGCTGCGGTCAGCGGTCGCCACCAGCGCCCGAGGCGAGGTGGGGGCGCTCACCAGCGCGGGGAGGGTGCTGCGCCTCCCGGTGGTCGACGCTCCGGCCCTGCCCCCGGCGATGGGCGCGCCCGCGCTGGGAGGGGGGGCGCCGCTGCGCGAGCTCGTCGACCTCGAGCGCGGCGAGGAGGTGCTCACCCTCGTCTCCCTCTCGCCGTCCCCCGGCTCCCCCGGGCTCGCGCTGGCCACCGCCCGGGGCGTGGTCAAGCGAGTCGTGCCCGAACCGGGCCGCGGCGACGCCTGGGAGGTCATCACCCTGCGCCAGGGCGACCGGGTGGTCGGGGCCACCACGTTGGCCACGGGCGACGAGGATCTCTTCCTGCTCACCTCCGACGCGCAGCTGCTCCGGTTCGCCGCCGAGCTGGTGCGTCCGCAGGGGCGCGCGGCCTCCGGCGTGGCGGGGGTGCGGCTCACGGCCGGCAGCAGCGTCATCGCCTTCGGGGCCGCGACCGTCCACCAGGGCGGCGGGCCGCAGGGCTCGGCGCCGGTGGTCGTCACCGTCACCGCACCGGCCGACGGCTCTCTGCCGGGGGCCGGGGAGGGGACCATCAAGGTGACCCCCCTCGCCGAGTACCCGGCGAAGGGCCGTGGGACCGGGGGGGTGCGAGCCCACCGCTTCCTGCGCGGCGAGGACCGTCTGGCGCTGGGCTATGTCGGTCCCGGGCCCGCACTGGCCTGCACCGCCGACGGGCTGCCGGTGGACCTGCCCAAGGTGGACCAGCGGCGCGACGGGTCCGGTGAGCCGCTCGCCGTGGCGGTCGGGGCCGTGCTCGGCCCAGCCGCCCCCGCTGCCGCTCCGGTTCCCGTCGCCGAGGGTCCTGTCTCGGAGGGTTCTGTCTCAGACGGTTCGGTCACGGACGGTCCGGTCACGGACGGTCCGGTCACGCCGGTGGAGGGATCGAGCGGTGGAGGGATCGAGCGGTAGCTGACCGGGGCGGCCGCCCTGGTCCCGGCGGCTGACGAGCAGGTGGCGGGGCGGCTGACGAGCGCAGGACCGGCTCTGGGGCTCGCCGTTCTCGGCCCGACCGGGGACCTCCCACCGCGCCACCGGCGCTCCCAGCGCGGCGCGGCGTCCCCGATGGGCCACCTTCCCGGACCCCGACGCGGCGCAACATCCCCGGACGGCCACCCTCACACCACCGACACGGCGCCACGTCCCCGGACCGCGCCCACCCGTGGGCTGAGCCCAGCGTCGACCATCACGAACCCACCGGGGACGCCACGGCGCGGGCGACATGCTCCACGCGGCCCGAAGCCCTCGGGCCGCTCGACGGACGCGCCCCGCGGAGCCAGCAGCCCTGCGAGGTCCCAGCGGCTGCCGGCCGACCGGGGACCTCCCACCGCACCACGGACGCCCGCAGCGCGGCGCCACGTCCCCAGACAGCAATTGCCCACCCCACCCACGCGGCGCGGCGTCCCCAGACGGCAACGCGCGACCCCACCCACGCGGCGCGGCGTCCCCGGACGGCCACGCGCGACCCCACCCACGCGGCGCGGCGTCCCCGGACGGTTGAGGGAGGTCGGGCCGGTGCGGAGGGGCGCCGCGACGTGAGCGATGCGCCCCGTGGCCGGCCCCGTCAGCGCAGGCAGCCTGGCCAGCGCGTCAGTGCGAGCGGCCGCTCCACCGCGCGAGGCCGTGGGCGGCCAGGGCGCCGATGCCGGCGGCGAGGGCCGTGGTGGTTGCCCGCCCGGCCGCAGCGCCCACCTTCGAGACCCGTGAGGGCGGCGGCGGAGGTGGGGGCGGGGCAGGAGGCGGGGCCTCGGGGCTGGTGCGGTCGGGGACGAGGTTCGCCAGGACCTCCGGCAGGTCGAGCGCGAGCGCCAGGTAGTCGTAGCTGCGGGCCGAGAAGGCCGCCTTCAAGGACTCGAGGCTGGGGAGCAGCAGGGACTTCAGCTCGGGCAGCGCCGGGCTGAGCCGGTCGGTCAGCTTCTCGCCGGGCTGCAGGCGCACGACCGTGGCCTCGAGGCTGATCAGCGCCCGAGCCAGCAGCACGAGGTCCGCCGAGAAGGTGACGCCGTGGGTGCCGCCCGCGCCGAGGGCCCGCAGCAGCAACCGCGGGATCGAGGTGCGCTGCGCCTCGCCCAACCACTCGTTGAGCAGGTCGGAGATGTCGTCCCGGAAGCCGCGGACGTCCGCTCCGGGCTTGAGCACCGCGAGGCGCAGGAGGAGGTCGGCGATCTGGTCGAGGTCGCCGTTGATCATCGCCCACACCACCAGTCCCACGTGCCGGCGCTGGCGGCCGTCGAGGCGCCCGAACAGCCCGAAGTCGAGGAAGGCCACCTGACCTCCGGGCTGGACCAGGATGTTGCCCGGGTGGGGGTCGGCGTGGAAGAGCCCGAAGCCGAACACCTGGCGGACCATGGCGTGCGTGCCGGTCTCGACGACCCGGTCGACGTCGATGCCGGCTCCCCGCAGCGCGCCGGCGCTGGTGGGGTGGACGCCTTCGACGAGGTCCATCGTCAGGACCCGGCGGGTGGTGCGCGCGGTGTCCACCTCGGGGATGACCACGTCGTCGTCGTCGGAGAACATCCGCGCCACCGCCTGGGCGGTGCGTGCCTCACCGCGGAAGTCCAGCTCGCGACGCGACCACCGGTCCAGCTCGGCGATGGTGTCCACCGGGCTGATGGACCACGAGCTCGCCACCCGCCGCTGCAGGCGTGCCGCTCCGATCGCCAGCAGCGCCAGGTCGGCGTCGAACGCCGCCTCGACATCCGGGCGCTGCACCTTCACGGCGACGACGCGGCCGTCGTGGCGCACGGCGCGGTGCACCTGTGACAGGGAGGCGGCGGCGAACGGCTCGTCCTCGAAGCTCGCGAACGCCTCCCCCACGGGCATCCCCAGCTCGGACTCGACGATCTTGCGCGCCCTGGCGGCCGGGAAAGGGCTCGCCTGCGCCTGGAGCCGCCGCAGCTCCTCGCCGTACGCGGGAGGGAGCAGGTCCGGGCGCAGCGCGAGCAGCTGCCCGCCCTTGACGAACGTCGGTCCCAGCTGCTCGAGCACGATGCGCAGCCGCACCGGCAGCGGCTCTCCGGAGGCGGGGGTGGGCTTGGGCCGTGGTCCCGGCCACGCGCGGGCCCCCCACCGCACGAGGGCCGAGTAGCGGCCGAACCCTGCGGCGTCGACGAGGAACTCGAAGCCGTTGGCGGACAGGATGCGGATGATCTCCGCAGCCCGCGCCCCCAACCTCACCGGGCGCGAGGACCGCACGCGCGCCACGGGGCCGCGGGGGCTCAGACGTCGATCCGATCGTCGTCGACGACGGCGGCGCCGTCGACGATGAAGTCCTTGCGGGGCGCGACGTCGGACCCCATGAGGAGGTCGAACACGGCCTCCGCGGCCGCGGCGTCAGCGACACGGACCCGGCGCAGGGTCCGGTGGGCCGGGTCCATCGTGGTGTCCGCGAGCTGGTCGGCGTCCATCTCCCCGAGCCCCTTGTACCGCTGCAGGGGCTCCTTCCAGGTACGGCCCCGGGCGCGCAGGCGCGCCAGCGTGGTGGCCAGCTCCGCCTCGGAGTAGGTGTAGACGTGCTCGCCCTTGGCCCGGCCCGCGGCGTTGACGTCCACGCGGTGCAGCGGCGGCACGGCCGAGTACACGCGCCCGGCCTCGACCAGCGGGCGCATGTAGCGGAAGAACAGCGTCAGCAGGAGGGTGCGGATGTGGGCGCCGTCGACGTCCGCGTCCGCCATGAAGATGATCTTCCCGTAGCGCGCGGCGGAGAGGTCGAAGCTGCGGCCCGACCCGGCACCGACCACCTGGATGATCGACGCGCACTCGGTGTTGCGCAGCACGTCGGCCACGGACGCCTTCTGGGTGTTGAGGATCTTCCCGCGGATGGGCAGGAGCGCCTGGAAGTCCGACGAGCGGGCCAGCTTGGCCGTGCCGAGCGCGCTGTCGCCCTCGACGATGAACAGCTCGGAGCGCTCCACGTCGGAGGAGCGGCAGTCCGCCAGCTTGGCGGGCAGGGACGACGTCTCCAGGGCGTTCTTGCGCCGCTGCGTCTCCTTCTGCTGCCGAGCGGCGAGCCGCGCCCTCGTCTCGGCGACCACCTTGTCGAGCAGGAGCGAGACCTGGCTGCGCGTGCCTCGCGCGCTCGAGGTGAGCAGGGCGCTCATCTCCCGTTCCACCACCTTCGAGACCACGCCGCGCACGGCCGACGTGCCGAGCACCTCCTTGGTCTGACCCTCGAACTGCGGCTCGGGGACCCGGACCGTCAGCACGGCGGTCAGCCCCGCGGTGATGTCGTCCTTGTCCGGCCTCTCGTCCTTGGCCCCCACCTTGAGCCGGCGCGCGTTCGCCTCGATCGCCTTGCGCACGCTGCGCACCAGCGCTGCGTCGAAGCCCGCCAGGTGCGTCCCGCCCTTGGGGGTCGCGATGATGTTCACGAACGACCGCACCTCGGTGTCGTACCCGTTGCCCCAGCGCAGCGCGACGTCGACGAGGCACTCGCGCTCCACCTCGCGGCTGACCATGTGCCCCACGTCGTCGAGGACGGGCACGGTCTCCGTGAACGATCCCGCGCCGCTCAGCCGCCAGGTGTCGGTGACCGGCGGGTCGGTGGCGAGGTGGTCGACGAACTCGGTGATGCCGCCGTCGTGCCGGAAGACCTCCTCGTGGGGACCGTCCTCCCCGGGGGTGCCCGGGGCTCCCCGCAGGTCGCGCACGGCGAGGGTGAGGCCCGGGACGAGGAAGGACGTCTGGCGGGCACGGGTGACCAGCTCGTCGTAGCTGAAGGCCGCGTCCTTCAGGAAGACCAGCGGGTCGGCCCAGTAGCGGATGCGGGTCCCGGTGACCCCCCGCTTGACCCGCCCGCCGTCGCCCAGGGTCGAGGCCTGCGTGAACGCGCTGAACGGCGCCGCCGCGCTCGGCTCCCCGGTGTCGGCGAAGGTGCCGGGCTCACCGCGGCGAAAGCTCATCGTGTGCAGGCGCGACCCGCGGGAGACCGCGACGTCGAGGCGGGCGGACAGCGCGTTCACCACCGACGCCCCGACCCCGTGCAGACCGCCGGAGGCCGCGTAGGAGCCACCGCCGAACTTGCCGCCCGCGTGGAGCTTGGTGAACACGACCTCGACCCCGCTCAGGCCCGTGCGCGGTTCCGCGTCGACGGGGACGCCCCGTCCGTCGTCGGTGACCTCCACGGAGCCGTCGGCGTGGAGCGTCACGTCGATGCGGCTCGCGTGGCCCCCCAGCGCCTCGTCGACGCTGTTGTCGACGATCTCCCACAGGCAGTGCATGAGGCCGCGGCTGTCCGTGGAGCCGATGTACATCCCGGGGCGCTTGCGCACCGCCTCGAGGCCCTCGAGGACCGAGAGGTGCCTGGCGCTGTACCCCTCGGGCGATCCCCTGGTGGCGCGGGCGACCCGCCCCGTCGACCGCCCCTCGGGCTCGACGACGGCGTCGCCGGCGGAGGGGTTGGTGGTCCTGGGCACACGGTGAGCCTAGACGCGGGGGCCGACGCCGGACCGACGACCGGGCCGTCCCGCGAGCTCGGGGACCGCACCGGGCCGATCGAGACGGGCGAGGCGGCGCTCCGCGGTTACGCGCACGGCGAACCCCGTTCGCCAGGCCCCCCGGGAACGCCACGAGGTGGTTGACTGTTGAGAGCAGTGAGCACCAACCGGTACTCCACGATCCCGGCCGAACGGCCGGTGGGCCCCGGGCACCGCCTCGGGCCCGACAGACGCACTCCGGAAGGGGCGACGTGACCGCCGTACTCGACACTCCCGCACTGACAGCCGCCGATCGCTGCGACCGCTGCGGTGCGCAGGCTTACGTGCGCGCCGTGCTCCCTGGCGGTGGCGACCTGCTCTTCTGCGCCCACCACGGGCGCGAGCACGCCGACAAGCTTCGTGAGGTCGCCGTCGACATCAAGGACGAGTCCTCTCGTCTGAGCGGTGTCGTGCAGACGCCCGAGCGCTGATCCACCGCGGGACCAGGCCCGCCGCACCACCGCACCACCGCACCACTTCGGTACCTGCTCGTCACGAGGCGCCGGTCGCGAGCCACGAGCTCGTGACCGGCGCCTCGTGCGTCGCCGTGGCCGCCGTCACGCCAGGGTCAGCGGCTGCTCATCACCGAGAACCGTTCCACCGCGCGCAGCGGGCCGGCCACGACGACGGAGTCCTCGCGGGTGAGGACGGTGTCGCCGCTCGGGTGCCGCCAGGTACCGCCGGACGTCTTGACGGCCACCACGGAGATGTTCCAGCGTGAGCGCAGGTCGGTGTCCTTCAACGGGCGCCCCGCGAGGTCCCCGGGCACCGTCGTGGTCACCAGCGCGAAGCCACGGTCGATCTCGACGAAGTCCTGCATCCCCCCCGTCACGCGGTGCGCGACGCGACGGCCCATGTCGTGCTCGGGGAAGACGACGTGCGGAACCCCGAGCCGGTTGAGGATGCGCCCGTGCGCGTCGGAGATGGCCTTCGCCCAGATCCGCTCGATGCCGAACCCCAGCAGGTTCGACGCCGTGAGGATGGACGACTCGATGTGGCTGCCGATCCCCACGACCGCGGTGTCGAACTCGTCGATGGCCAGCTGGCGCAGCGCCTGCTCGTTGGTGGTGTCCACCCTGGCCACCTGGGTCAGCTGACCGTGCAGCGACTGGACGACCCCGTCGTCGCTGTCGACGCCGAGCACCTGCCGTCCGTCCTCCATGAGCTGCAGCGCCAGCGCCCTGCCGAACCGGCCGAGCCCGAGCACGACGACGGAGTCGGCCTCGTCACCGATACCTGCGGGCGATGCTGCGAACGGGTTCCTCACGAGGTCTCCTCCCGGGGTGCGTCGCGCTGCGCCGGTCGGCGCGCGCTGCCGTGGTGGTGAGCGGGGTCTCGCTCACCCGATGATCGGGCGCTCGGAGGGCAACCCGTACAGCCGCTTGCTCTTGCGGCGGCGCAGGGACAGGGCGGTGGCCACCGTGATGGGCCCCAGCCGCCCCGTCAGCATGACGAGGCACAGCAGCAGCTGGCCGGCCACCGGCAGCTCTGCGCTGAGGTTCGTCGAGAGCCCCGTGGTGGAGAAGGCCGACACCACCTCGAAGAGGGTGCGGTCCAGCGAGGCGCCGCCGATGACCGTCAGCGCCAGCGTGGCGAGGACCACCATGCCGGTCGCGAGCAGGCCGATGGACACGGCGAGGGTGACGACGGCCATGGGGATGCGGCGGCGGAACGCGGTGATGACCTCCTCGCCGCGCGCCTCGGCGACGATGACGAAGAAGAGGACGGCCGCGGTCGTCAGCTTGATGCCGCCGGCGGTGCCGCCGGGACCGGAGCCGAAGAACATCAGCACGTCGAGGACCAGGAGGGAGGAGCCCCTCAGCTGGGACACGTCCACGGTGGCCAGGCCCGACGAGCGCGAGGCCATCGTCTCGAAGACGCCGCTGCCGAGCTTCTCCCCGAACGACAGCGGACCGAGCGTCCCCGCGTTGGACCACTCGAGGGAGAGCAGCGCCGCGAAGGCGACCGGCAGGATCACCACGGTCGACCCGATCACCAGCGCCGTGTTGAGGCTCCAGTGACGCGCCTTGCGGTGCCCGGTGGCGCGGACGTTGCGGGCGATCTCGAAGAGCACGGGGAACCCGAACCCTCCCAGCATGACCGCCGCGATGAGCGGCGCGATGATCAGCGCGTCCCCGCGGAAACCGACGAGGGAGTCGCTGTACAGCGCGAACCCCGCGCAGTTGAAGGCCGACACGGCATGGAAGATGCCTTGCCACGTGGCCTGCAGAGGCGAGGCGCCGTAGCCCAACCAGAGCCGCAACCCCACCACGAGCGCGACGACCGCCTCGATGCTCAGCGACGTACGGACGACGTTGGCGAGGACGCTCCGGACGTCTCCCGGACCGATGTTGCGCGTTTCAGCGATGGCGCCGATGGCCGAGGCCAGGCCGAAGCGACGAAAGGTCAGCAACCCGAGCAGGGACGCCGAGGTCATGATGCCGAGCCCGCCGATCTGGACGAGCAGGAGGATGACGGCCTGCCCCAGGGTCGTCCAGTGCGTCGCCGTGTCCACGACCGTCAGGCCGGTCACGGTGACGGCCGAGACGGCGGTGAAGAACGCGTCGATGAAGCGGGGGGCACCGGGGGCGGCCGAGGCCATCGGGACCATGAGCGACGCGGTCCCGACCACGACCAGGACGATGAAGGCGGAGACGACGAACTGCGCGGGCGTCGACGGCCGGAGAAAGGCCGAGAGGCGGCGGCGAGCACCGAGGAGGGCGCTGACCACCCGGCCGTGGTCGGGTTCGCCCAGGTCGGCGGTGGCGGGCACGCCGGAGCGGAACACCGGGCGAGGCTACGCGCTCGTCCCCCTCAGCCTGACCACCCGCCTAGGCTCGTGACCCGTGGCTGAACAGGTGGACGTGCTCGTGACGGTGCTCTGCGGTCTGGTGATCCTGCTCGGCGTGGTCGGTTCGGCCGTGCAGGTGCTCCCCGGGCCGGTCCTCGTCGCGGTCGCCACGCTCGTGTGGGCCCTGGTGCAGCAGACGTGGATCGGGTGGACGGCCTTCGCGGTCGCCGCCCTGGTGCTCGCCGGGGGCCAGGTGCTGGAGTGGTTGCTGGCCGGCCGCGTCCTGGTGCGTGCGAAGATCCCGCGCGCCACCGTGCTGCTCGCCGCGCTGGCGGGGGTCGTGGGGTTCTTCGTGGTCCCCGTGGTCGGGCTGCCACTGTTCTTCGTCGGCGCCCTGTTCCTCGTCGAGCTGGCCCGGCTGCGCACCGTCGGCGCCGCGTGGCCGTCCACGGTGACCGCGCTGAAGGCGGTGGGGATCCTGGTGCTCGTCGAGCTGGCGTCGTCCCTCGTCGCGGCGAGCGCCTGGGGGCTGGCCGTGGCGGGCACCTACCTCCTCTGAGGAGGGAGGTGCCCGCGCGGCGAGAGCCGGTCGGATCAGTCCAGGTAGTCGCGCAGCACCTGCGAGCGCGAGGGGTGGCGCAGCTTCGACATCGTCTTGCTCTCTATCTGCCGGATCCGCTCGCGCGTGACCCCGTAGACCTTCCCGATCTCGTCGAGCGTCTTCGGCTGGCCGTCCGTGAGACCGAACCGCATCGAGACCACTCCGGCCTCGCGCTCGGAGAGGGTGTCCAGCACCGAGTGCAGCTGCTCCTGGAGCAGGGTGAAGCTCACCGCGTCCGCGGGCACCACGGCCTCGGAGTCCTCGATGAGGTCGCCGAACTCGCTGTCCCCGTCCTCGCCCAGCGGGGTGTGCAGCGAGATCGGCTCTCGGCCGTACTTCTGCACCTCGACGACCTTCTCGGGCGTCATGTCCAGCTCGCGCGCCAGCTCCTCGGGGCTGGGCTCGCGGCCCAGGTCCTGGAGCATCTGACGCTGCACGCGCGCCAGCTTGTTGATCACCTCGACCATGTGCACCGGGATGCGGATGGTGCGGGCCTGGTCGGCCATGGCCCGCGTGATGGCCTGGCGGATCCACCACGTCGCGTACGTGGAGAACTTGTAGCCCTTGGTGTAGTCGAACTTCTCCACCGCGCGGATCAAGCCCAGGTTGCCCTCCTGGATGAGGTCCAGGAAGAGCATGCCGCGGCCGGTGTACCGCTTCGCGAGCGACACCACGAGGCGCAGGTTCGCCTCGAGGAGGTGGTTCTTCGCCATGCGACCGTCGTGGGAGATCCACTGGAGCTCGCGGTGGTACTTCGGGTCGAGGTCGGCCTTGGAGCTCATCGTCTCCTCGGCGAAGAGCCCGGCCTCGATGCGCTCGGCGAGCTCGACCTCCTGCTCCGCGTTGAGGAGGGCGACCTTGCCGATCTGCTTCAGGTAGTCCTTGACCGGGTCGGCGGTCGCTCCCGCCGTCGCCACCTGCTGCGGGGGTGCGTCGTCGTCGTCGGCGTCGGAGACGACGAAGGACGACGAGGAGGTGGTGGGGGTGCTGACCGTCGTGGCGGGCTGCGCGGCGGCCTCCTCGCTCTCCTCGGTCTCCTCGTCGGTCTCTGCCGCCGGCTCGGCGGGGGCCGGCGTCTTCGCGGGGGCCTTCTTCGCGCGGGAGGGACGGACCCGTGCCGGGCGGGCCCGGGGCGCCGGCTTCTCCGCGTCCGCCTCCGCGTCACCGGCGCTGTCTGACGTCTCCGGCGCGACGGCCGCCGTGGCCCTCGTCGCCGTGGTCTTCGCCGCCGCGGTCTTGGTCGCCGTCGTCCTCGCGGCCGCCGTCCTGGTGGCGGCAGCCTTGGTGGTCGCCGTCTTCGTGGCGGTCTTCTTCTCCGGGCCGGCGGCCACGGGCTCGTCCCCCTCGGCGGCGCTGTCCCCCGCGGGCTGAGCGGCGGTGCGACGGGTGGGGGCAGCCGTGCGGGAGCGCGTCGTCCTCGTGGACGTGGCTGCGGCGGTGGCCGGGGCGGCCACGATGACGGACACGTCGGCGCCCTCGAGGGCCCGGAGCACCGCCTTCACGCGCTTCATGGGGATCTGTGCGTCCTCGCACGCGGCTCGGACGCTGGAGGCGTCGACCGACCCGTGCGCGGTGCCCTCGCGAAGGAGCTCGGCGAGCCGGGGATGGTCGAACTCAGGTGGCAGGGTGGGTGTGGTCACCGACGGCACGGACTGCCTTTCGTCGCGGAACGGCTGGATGAGGCTGCAGGGCTGCCGGGGTGAGGGCGGAGCCGCTCACCAGCGTCAGCGGACGGTCTCACCCGGGATACTTGGTCCAACGTCGACGCAGATCGCTTCGTTCCCGCTGCCAGCGGATTTCGGGCGCGCGTCGCCGAGGACTTGGTCAAGACGTCATCGTGCCACACGGGTGACGAGGCCGAGGTCGACCGGCCTCAGGACGGCGGCTTGACCGCCAGCACCGGGCAGGGCGCCTCGATGAGGATGCGCTGCGCGTGCGAGCCCATCATCAGCTTCCCGACGGGGGTCCGCCGCCGCAACCCGATGACGATCAGCTCGCTGCGCTCCTGCACCGCCGCCGCGAGGATGTCCTCCGCGGCCTCCGGGGTGGGGGACGGTTCCCGGACCCGGTGGGTGCACCCGCTGCCGCGCATCGTCCCTGCCAGCCCGGCCAGGTCGTCGGACAGCGCACGGTCCGCGCCCTCGGGCTCCGACGGGTCGGGCCTGGTCGTGTTCACCACCAGCACGTCGAGCCCGCGACGCGTCGCCTCGATGCCCGCGCGCTGGAGCGCGGCACGCCCCTCGGGCGTCGCCGAGTACCCCACGACGATCGACATCCGGTCCTCCTCATCCACCGGCGGGACCCCGCCGGTGGATGATGATCCCCCCATCGCGTCCGGAGCGCCAGCACTCCTGCGCGCCCGCGTCCGGCACGCCCTCGTGCGGGCCCCCGGTGCCGACGCCTACCGTGGTCACCGTGGCGGAGGGTGACGGCAACGGCTGGGTGGAGTGCGGCTGCGGTCAGCGTCACTGGGGGCTGCACGGTGCGGCCGGTCTCGCTGTCGTGCGGCGACCGGCGGTCCCCGCCGCGGACGGCGTCCCGGGGGGCGGCGCGGCGGGGGACGTCGAGGTCCTGCTGCAGCTGCGGTCCGGCTGGACGCACCACGGCGGTACCTGGGGCTTCCCCGGCGGAGCGCGGGACAGCCACGAGAGCACGGCCGGGGCGGCCCTCCGGGAGGCCGGCGAGGAGGTGGCCGTCGAGCCCGGGCAGGTCGCGATCGCCGCACAGCTGATCACCACGGACCACGACGACTGGGGCTACACCGTCGTGGTGGCCGTCCCGACGCAGGTGGTGGCGCCGCGCGCGCTCAACTCCGAGAGCGACGCCGTCGCGTGGTTCCCCCTGCGCGAGGTCGCCGGAGCGCCGCTGCACCCCGCCCTGGCGGCGACGTGGGAGCAGCTGGAACCGGTGCTCGCCGATGCCGGCCGGGTCCCTGCACCGCAGCCCGACGCCGGCTGACCGCCGCCTCCGGGTCTCACACGGGCGCGTGCAGCGCCGGTCGGGCCGCCTCGAGCGGCGCAGGGGCCGCCACGAGCTGTCGGGCGACCTCGCCGACGGCCTCCCCCTCCAGCAGGAAGCCGTCGTGACCGTAGGGCGAGCGCACGACGTCCACGTCGACCGCGGCGGGGACGTGCTCGGCGATCTCGCGGGACTGGTGCAGCGGGAAGAGCCGGTCGCTGTCGATCGCGACCACGCGCGTGGTGGCCCGCACGCCGCCGAGCGCGCGCGCCACCCCTCCTCGCCCGGCCCCGACGTCATGGGTCTGCATCGTCGAGGACAGGGCGACGTAGGAGCCGGCGTCGAAGCGCGCCACCAGCTTGGCGGCGGCGTGGTCCAGGTAGGACTCCACCGCGAAGCGGCCTCCGCGCAACGGGTCCTCACCGCCCTGCGGCCGGTGACCGAACCGCAGCTCCAGCTCCAGCGCGCTGCGGTAGGTCAGGTGGGCGATCCGCCGGGCCTCCCCCAGACCTCGGGAAGGTCCCCCGCCCGGGGACGCGCGGTGGTAGTCGCCCCCGCACCAGCCGGCGTCCGCACGCACCGCCGCCTGCTCGACGGACCACCAGGCGATCTGGTCCGCGCTGGCCCGCGCGCACGTGGCGACCGCCAGCAGGCGCTCCACGCGCCCGGGGTGTGCCACCGCCCACTCCAGCGCTCGCATCCCCCCCATGGACCCCCCGACCACGAGGTGCCACGAGCCGATCCCCAGGTGGTCGGCGAGCAGCGCCTCGGCCACCACCTGGTCGCGCGCGCTCAGGCGGGGAAAACGTGAGCCCCACGGCGCGCCGTCCGGCGCCGGGCTGGCCGGCCCGGTGCTGCCCTGGCACCCGCCGAGGACGTTCGGGGCCACCACGGCGAAGCGGTCCGTGTCGATCGGTGCGCCGGGCCCGACGAGCGACGACCACCACCCCGGCGAGGGGTGGCCCGGCGCGGCGTCGCCGGTGACGTGGCTGTCCCCCGTGAGGGCGTGGAGCACGAGGACGACGCCATCCGCCTCGTGCAGCGGCGGGCCCCACGTCTCGTAGGCGAGCCTGGCTCCCGGCAGGACGTCCCCGCAGGCGAGGTTGAGGTCCCCGAGGTCGGCGAAGCGCCGCCGCCCCGCCGGGTCGCCATCGCGCCAGGCCCCGGTGGCGGGGGCCTGCGAGGCCACGCTCACGCCGTCGGTGCGCCGGAGGACGTGCCCGGTGCGTCGCCCGGTCCGTCGTCGGCGCCCTTCGCGGCGCGGAACCCCGCCTCGAGGTCGGCGAGGACGTCCTCGACCGCCTCGAGACCCACCGACAGCCGCACCAGCCCGGGGCTCACGCCGGCCCTCGCCTGCGCCTCCTCGTCCAGCTGGCTGTGCGTGGTCGACGCCGGGTGGATCACCAGCGAGCGCACGTCACCGATGTTGGCGACGTGGCTGTGCAGGGTCAGGCCCTCGACGAAGCGCCGCCCGGCCTCGGCCCCGCCGGCGAGCTCGAAGGCCAGCACCGCCCCGACGCCTCGTGGCGCGTACTTGCGTCCGCGCTCGAACCACGGGCTCGAGGGGAGCCCGGCATAGGCGACGGACGTCACCTCGTCGCGCTCCTCCAGCCAGGTGGCGACCGCGGTGGCGTTCGCGACGTGCCGCTCCATCCGCAGGCTGAGCGTCTCCAGCCCCTGGGCGATGAGGAAGGCGTTGAACGGGGACAGCGACGTGCCGAGGTCGCGCAGCAGCTGGACGCGCGCCTTGAGGATGTAGGAGAGGTTGGCCCCCAGCGGCCCGCCGACCCCGAGGTCGCGGGCGTACACCAGCCCGTCGTAGCTCTCGTCCGGGGTGTTGTAGGAGGGGAAGCGCTGCGGGTCACCGGCGTAGTCGAAGGTTCCCCCGTCGACGATCAGCCCTCCGATCGCCGTCCCGTGGCCGCCGAGGAACTTGGTCGCCGACTGCACCACCACGTCGGCGCCCCACTCGAGCGGACGCAGCAGGAAGGGCGTGGCGAGGGTGTTGTCGACGATCAGGGGCACCCCGACGTCGTGGGCGACGCCCGCCACCCCCTCGATGTCGAGCACGTCGCCGCGGGGGTTCGAGACCGACTCCGCGAAGAACGCCTTCGTGCCCGGGCGGGTCGCGGCCCGCCACGACGCCGGGTCGTCGGGGTCGTCGACGAGACCGACCTCGATGCCCATCTTGGGGAGGGTGCGGGTGAACAGGTTGTAGGTGCCGCCGTAGAGCGACGGGCTGGCGACGACGTGGTCGCCCGCCTCGGCGACGTTGAGCAGGGCGACGAGCTCGGCCGACTGCCCCGACGCGACGGCGAGCCCGCCCACGCCTCCCTCGAGGTCCGCGACCCGCTTCTCCACGACGTCGGTGGTCGGGTTCATCATGCGCGTGTAGATGTTGCCGAACTTCCGCAGGGCGAACAGGTCCGCGGCGTGCGCGGAGTCCTCGAAGACGTAGGACGTCGTGGCGTAGATGGGCAGAGCCCTCGCCCCCGTGGCGTCGGGGCTCTGGCCTGCGTGGATCTGACGGGTCTCGAACGACCAGCCACCGCTCATGGGGTCTCCTGGGGTCACCGCCCTGGTGGGGCGCGCTTGCCGTCACCGGGCGGCGACAGCCGGGTCATCACCCGGGGCACCCCATCGCAGCGAAGGGTTGCCGGCCAGCGAGCCGGGGCTTCGCGCTGGCGCTCATGACCTCGGCGAAGGATAAGTCACGCGACCCTGCGATGACCACCGGCTCTCCCCCCTCCGGCGCAGCCGCTCCCGTGGGGGCGCCCGGCCGTGGGGGCGCCGCGCCGCGGTCGCTGCGCCCGGCTCCCGTGCGGCGCGTCGCCGCGGGGCAACCAGTCCGGGGCGACGCCGCGCTCGAGCAGGGCGGTGACGAGCTCCCCGAGGCTGTGCCCCGGGTCCGCCGCCACCGCCGCCTCCGCGGCGGCCTCCGCGGCCAAGGTGTTCGCGCGCCACCAGTGGACGTAGGCGAGCAGGGCCAGCGGCGCGGCCCTCAGGTGCCTCGGGGCGGTGCGGCAGAGCACGGTGAGGACCGCCGCGGCGCGCTCGCTCACCGCGTCGTCCCCGGGCCCGTCAGCGCGGGTGCAGTCGGCCAGCGTCGCCGTCACCGCGTGGAGCAGGGCTCTGCGGTCCCGCGGCGTTCGTGCCCGCCCCGCGTCCCCACCGCCGGGACCACCTGGGCCGCGGTCGAGCCCGAGGTGGTGCGGCCCGGTGGAGGTCACGCTGACCATGAGGGCGTCGCGCACGAGGAGGTCGGTGAGGCCCAGGAGGAGCTCGGCACCCTCCAGGGGGTCGACGACGGGCTGCCGCGCGGCGTCCGGACCGACGAGGCGCCACCACAGGGCCATGACCGCGCGGGCCGGCCCGGCGTCGTCGCCGGCCGTGACGGGCACCACCCCGAACCCGAAGGCGCTGCCCGACGCCAGCTCGCGGCGGGCCACCGCGGCGGCGGCGACGGCGGCCTCCTCCCCCGTGGCCGGCTCGAGGGCGGCGAGGTGCTCCGTCACGAGGTCCTGCCGCGTCCTGGCCGGGGCGGACCCGGCCAGGACTCCCTCGGCCGCCACGCGGGAAGCCCGCAGGTCCACGGGGGTGCCCGCTGCCGGGCAGCAGCCGTCGGAGCAGGTCAGGGACCATCGCCGGTCCGCGCCGAGGAGCACCGCGTCCACCAGGTGGATGCCGTGGCGGGCCACCACGCGCTGCGTCGCCGCGACCACGGCCGCGTGGGCGGTGCTCACACCCGTGACGTCGGTGGCGATCAGCACCGCGACGGCGCGGGCCCCGTCGCGGACCATGGCCGGGAGGAGCTGGTCGACGAGGTGGTCCACCGGGAGGGTCCCGTCGCCGAGGGCGGGGCGCGCGGCGGCGTCGAGGTAGGCGTCGAGGTCCACGCGGGCCACCAGACCGGAGCGCAGGCGCGGCCCGCGCAGGCTGATCATGAGCAGCGACTCGCTCGGCCAGAAGCCCAGGGTGTGGGCTGCCAGGGCGAGGAGGTCCTCGGGGGTGGAGCTCTTGACGACGACGGGCTGCACGTCACCGGCCGGGGGGACCTCCGCGTCGGCGGGGCGAGCGGGGTCGGGGGGTTCGAGGATCGGCATGGCGGGAGCCTCGGTCGAGGGACCCGCCGCAGGTTTCGGGGCAGCGAAGACGGTGGAGAGGGCTACGTCTGTCCACAGCCTCGCCGGCATGCTCGCGACGGACCGGGCCGCCTCCGTGACGTCGTCACCCGATCAGCGGATGACCTCGCCCGGGACCACGTCATCCGGCTGGTCGTCCTGACCGCCGCTGCCGGCCTCCCACGCGAGGAACGCCTCGGTCTCCCGCAGCACGGCGCCGCTCAACCACGCGAGCACCAGCGTGTCGTCCAGCAGGCCGCCGACCGGCACGAGGACCTCCGGGACGAGGTCGAGCGGCGACAGCACGTAGGCGGCGGCGGCGCCCATGAGCGCCAGCTGAGCCCTGCTCGTCCCGCGGTAGCGCCCCGTGGTGGTGGCCAGCACCAGCCGCGGCAGCGCCGCGAGGGTGCGCGCCGGGCTGACGCCCCCGGGACGGCGCCCGGCGCGCAGCGCCCGGTAGAGCACCGCGAGGGCGCCGGGGCGCAGGAGGTGGGCGGCCACGTCGCCCCTCAGCCCTGCTGCGGGGTCGGGGCGGCCTGCAGGGCGGCGAGGTTCTCCGCGGTGAACTCCTTCTTGGCGGTCTTGACGATGCCCCGCAGGATCAAGACGTCGGAGCCGGCACCGATGAAGCCTCCTGCCAGCGGCACGAAGCGGCCGAAGCGCGACAGGGTGGTCCTGCCGACCTGGCCGAGGATGCGGAAGCCGACGCCCTTCTGCACGAGCATGAGCGTGTTGGACGGGACCCGGGAGGACAGCAACCGGGTGACGACCCCGCCCGCTCCTCCGACGCCGACCTTGCTGAGCACGCCCGAGGAGTCCTGACCGGTGAGCACCACGAGCACCGAGGCCCTCACCCGCTCGTCGGTCAGGTCGTAGCCGCGCAGCGCCGCGATGGCCGCGACGGTGCGCGTGGCGATGACGTAGAAGCCCAGCACGTTCGCCGGCAGGGAGACCGGGAGGGTGAAGAACCCGCCCAGGCCGGTGACGAACCCGCCCGCGGCGGCCTGCTTGCGAGCCCCCGAGACGACGTCTCCGATCGCCTTCTCGTCGTTCTTCGCGCCGACCCGCGCGGAGTCGGCGACCTTCTGCGCCGAGGAGAGCGGTCCGAGGCCGTCGATGCCGAGGTCGACGAGGCGTCCGACCAGCGACGTCGCCGTCTTCTCCAGCGCGCCCGGGTCGTCCTGCGGGTCGGTGTTCTCGGGGGCGTCCTTGCGGCGTGGGCTCATGCGTACAACCTAAGCCTGGCGGCCCGCGCTGCGCTGCGGCCAGGGTGCGTCGGGTGCGCGCAGGGTGGCCCAGCCGAGATCCCGGGAAGCGCACGCGGCGAGCACCGCGGTGATCGCGGAGGCGTCGTGCACCCGCCCCGACAGCGCCGCGTCGCGGGCGTCCTCCAGCGCCACCCAGCGCAGCTCCATGTCCGCCTCCTCGTCCTCCCGCACGAAGCGGTCCGACGCCGGCACCGCTGCGAGGTCACGGGCGAGGAAGCAGCGGAAGGCCTCGTCGGAGCCCCCCGGCGTGGAGAACCAGTCCGCGAGCACGTGCCACGTCCCGGCGGTGAGGTCGGCCTCCTCGGCCAGCTCGCGCGCGGCCGCGGCCGCGGCGTCCTCCCCGGGGTGGTCGAGGAGACCGGCGGGGATCTCCCAGAGCTCGCGCCCCACCGGGTGGCGGTACTGCCGCAGCAGGGCGACCCGGCCCCGGTCGTCGAGGGCCAGCACCCCGACGGCCCCGGGGTGGCGCACGACCTCGCGGGTCACGACCCCGCCGGGCAGGTCCACCTCCTCGGAGGTCACGTCGAAGATGGCTCCGGCGAAGGCCGTCTCGCGGGAGAGGAGACGGCTCGCCACCACCTGGTCGGCGAGCTCGCCGCCACGGTCCTCACCGCTCACCGACCGACCTCCAGCAGCCGCCCGGCGGACTGGCGGGTGATCGCCGCGCGCACCAGCGCCGCGAACAGCGGGTGCGCGCGGGTGGGCCGGGAGCGGAACTCGGGGTGGGCCTGCGTGCCGACCCAGAAGGGGTGGACGTCCGCGGGCAGCTCGACGAACTCCACGAGCGTCCCGTCCGGTGACGTGCCGGAGAAGACCAGGCCGGAGTCCTCGAGGGCGCCGCGGTAGGCGTTGGACACCTCGTAGCGGTGGCGGTGGCGCTCGTGGACCGTCTCGGTCCCGTACGCCGTGGCCACGACGGAGCCGGGCGTGAGGTCTGCCGCGAAGCTGCCGAGGCGCATCGTCCCGCCGAGGTCCCCCTCGCCGGCCACGATGGAGGTCTGCTCGGCCATGGTCGAGACCACCGGGTGAGGGGTGCCGGGGTCCAGCTCCGTCGAGCTCGCGCCCTCGAGCCCCGCGGCGTCGCGGGCGTGGGCGATGACCATGCACTGGAGGCCGAGGCACAGCCCGAGGGTGGGGATGCCGTTGTCGCGCGTGTAGCGCAGCGCGCCCAGCTTCCCCTCGATGCCGCGCACCCCGAACCCTCCGGGCACGCACACGGCGTCGACGTCGGACAGGTGCGCTCTAGCGCCCTCGAGGGTCGCGCACTCGTCGGAGGGCACCCACCGCACGGTGACGGAGGCGTCCTCGGCGATGCCGCCGGCCCGCAGGGCCTCGGTGACGGAGAGGTAGGCGTCGGGCAGGTCGACGTACTTGCCCACCAGCGCGATGGTCAGCGAGAAGAGCGGGTCGTGGACGCGCCGGAGCACCTCGTCCCACTGGCTCCACTCGACGTCGTGGAAGGGCAGGTCCAGGGAACGGACGACGTAGGCGTCGAGCCCCTGCCCGTGGAGGACCTTGGGGATGTCGTAGATGGAGGCGGCGTCCACCGCGGCCACCACGGCCTCGTCGTCGACGTCGCACATCGCGGCGATCTTCGCCTTGATCGACTCGGGGACGTCCCGGTCGGCGCGCAGGACGATGGCGTCCGGGGCGATCCCGATGGAGCGCAGCGAGGCCACGGAGTGCTGGGTGGGCTTGGTCTTCAGCTCGCCCGACGGCCCGATGTAGGGGACGAGGGAGACGTGGACGAAGAACACGTCCTCGCGCCCGACCTCCTGGCGCACCTGGCGGGCGGCCTCGAGGAAGGGCAGGGACTCGATGTCCCCGACGGTCCCGCCGACCTCGGTGATGATCACGTCGGGGACGGCGCCGTCCTCGTTGTGCTCCGGCAGGGCTTGCTGGCGCATCCGCCGCTTGATCTCGTCGGTGATGTGCGGGATCACCTGGACGGTGGCTCCCAGGTACTCACCCCGGCGTTCCGCCGCGATCACCTCGGAGTACACCTGCCCGGTGGTCACGTTGGCGGCGGCGTCCAGGTCCACGTCGAGGAACCGCTCGTAGTGCCCGATGTCGAGGTCGGTCTCGGCCCCGTCGTCGGTGACGAAGACCTCCCCGTGCTGGAACGGGTTCATCGTCCCCGGGTCCACGTTGAGGTAGGGGTCGAGCTTCTGCATGGACACGCGGAGCCCGCGGGCCCTCAGGAGGAGCCCGAGGGACGAGGCGGTGAGCCCTTTGCCGAGCGAGGACGCGACACCCCCCGTGACGAAGATGTGCCGGGTCGGCGATCCCGAGCCGGACCCTCGCCGAGTCCCTGTCCGAGTCCCTGCCCGCTGTTGCCGTCCGCCCTGGGTTCCCCGAGATGCCACGGGCTGCCACCTTAGCAGCGGGCGCAGCGCTCAGGCGCGCGCGTCGGCTCCGCGGGCGGCGCCGGCGAGCTCCATGAGCTCTCGGGCGTGCTCGCGCGCCGCCGCAGAGCTCTCCTGCCCGGCCAGCATCCTGGCCAGCTCGTTCACGCGCTCGGTGTGGTCCAGCTCGACCACCTCGCTGACGCTCACGAGCGCGTCCCCGCCGGCTCCGGCCTCGCGGACGGACTTCACGACGCGGACGTGGGCGTCGGCGAAGGCGGCCACCTGGGGCAGGTGCGTCACCACGACCACCTGACGGCTGGCAGCGAGCCGGGCCAGGCGCTCACCGATGCCCACCGCGGCGCGGCCTCCCACGCCGGCGTCGACCTCGTCGAACACGAACGTCCCTGCGCTGGCGCTGCTCGCGAGCACCAGCTCGAGGGCGAGCATCACGCGGGAGAGCTCGCCGCCGGACGCGGCCCGTGCCAGCGGGCGCCCCGGTCCGCCGGGCGCGGCCAGCACGAGGGAGACGTCGTCCGCCCCGTGGCGGTGCAGGTCGGCGGCAGACGTGACGGCGCCGGTGCTCACCTCGACGACCAGGGCGGTGTGCGGCATCGACAGCCCGGGGAGCTCGGCGCTCGCGCGCTCGCCCAGGTCGTGGGCTGCGGCGCCCCTCAGGCGGCTCATGTGCGCGGCCGCCTCGACGAGCGCCGCGTCCAGGCGGTCGCGCTCGGCGGCGAGGTCGCTCAGGGTGTCGGTGTCCCCGCTGAGCTCGGCCAGGCGGGCGGCGCTGCGCTGGCTCCAGGCGAGGAGGTCCTCGACGCTCTGGCCTCCCCGCGCCCTGGCCAGGGCGGTGAGCTCGGCGCGGCGGGTCTGCACCGCGTCGAGCCGGGCCGGGTCGAGGGAGGCCACCGCGCCGGAGCCCGAGTAGCTCGCGAGGTCCGCGGCGACGTCGGTGGCGAGCACCGCCACCTCGGCGACCCGGCCGGCGAGCGCGTCGAGGTCGGGGTCGTGGTGGCGGGCGACGTCGAGCGCGCGGCGGGCGCGCTCGAGCGCGGTCGCCGCGTCGGTCTGGGCCTGCGCCCCCGAGGTGGCGTCGTCGCCGACCAGCGCGCTGTGGGCTCCTTCCGCGCCGCGGCGCAGCTCCTCGGCGTGCTCGAGGCGCTCGGCCTCGGCGGACAGCTCCTCGTCCTCACCGGGCAGCGGCTGCGCCAGCTCGACCTCGGCGAGCGCCGCGCGCAGCAGGTCGGCCTCTGCGGTCCGGGCGGCGGCGGCCTCGCTGAGCTCGGCCAGGCGGGTCGAGGCCGCGAGCCACGCGTCGAAGTCGCGCGCGTAGCCGGTGGCCACCCGCGCGAGCTCGTCGCCGGCGAAGGCGTCGAGGGCCTGGCGCTGGCGCGTCGCGGAGCGCAGGAGGACCTGGTCTGACTGGCCGTGCACGGCCACGAGGTCGTCGGCGATCTCCCCGAGCACGGCGACGGGCACGCTGCGCCCGCCGAGGTGGGCCCGGCTGCGCGACCGCGCGGCGGCCGCCGTGGCGACGCTGCGCGTGACCAGCAGGTCGCCGTCGTCCAGCGCGGCGCCCGCTGCCTGGGCGCGCGCGTCCACGTCCGAGCCCTCGGCCACCGCGAAGCGTCCCTCGACGACCGCCGCGTCGGCGCCGGTGCGCACTGCCCCCGGGTCGGCCCGCTCCCCCAGGAGCAGGCCGATGCCCGTGACCACCATCGTCTTGCCCGCGCCGGTCTCCCCGGTGACGACGGTCAGGCCCGGCGAGAGGGTCAGGGTCGCGTCGGTGATGACGCCGAGGGACCGGATGCGCATCTCCCGGAGCACGGCTCAGCCTCCCCCGTCGCTCTGCGGTGCCGGTTCGTCGTGACCGCTCTGCCGGGCGGCGCGCTCCGCCCCCACGGGGTCCGCAGCACCACGCCAGCCGTTCACCGGGAGCCGGAACTTGGCGACGAGGCGGTCGGCGAAGGCCACCGTGGTGATCCGCGCGAGGTGGATGCGCTCGCGCCCCCCCGTCACGGCGACCCGAGCGCCGTGGGGCACGTTCACCCCGCGCTGCCCGTCGCACCACATGACCGCGTCGGTCGGCGTCCGCGCCATCACCTGGACCGCGAGCACCGACGTCGGCGACACCACCAGGGGCCTCGCGAAGAGCGCGTGGGCGCTGATGGGCGTGAGCACGATCGCCTCGACCGTCGGCCACACCACCGGGCCCCCGGCCGAGAAGGAGTAGGCGGTCGAGCCCGTCGGCGTGGCCATGACCACCCCGTCGCACCCGAACGAGGTCACCGGACGCGAGTCGACCTCGACGACGAGCTCGAGGACGCGCTCGCGCGCGCCCTTCTCGACGCTCACGTCGTTCAGCGCCCACCCGCTGTGCACCACCTCACCGTCGACGACGACGTCGACGTGGAGGGTGGCCCGCTCCTCCACGGTGTACTCCCGGTCGACGACGTGGCCCACGGTGAGGGCGAGCTGCTCGCGCTCCACCTCGGCGAGGAAGCCCACGTGCCCGAGGTTGACGGCGAGCAGGGGGACGGTGGTCCCCACGACGAGCTCGGCAGCCCGCAGCACCGTGCCGTCGCCGCCCAGGACGAGCACCAGCTCGAGGTCGTCCAGGGCGCGCTGGGCGCCCGCCGCGTCCACGCGCTCGGCCGTGGCGCAGCCGGGGATGTCGACGCCGTCGGTGATGAGCAGCAGGGTGCGCAGGCCGGCGACGCACAGCCGCTCGACGACCTCGGCGCAGGCACGGACGGCCTCGGGGCGGCGAGGGTGGCCGAGCACCAGGACGGTGCGCTCGCCGCTCACCGCAGCCCCCTGCCGGTCTCCACGGCGGCGCGCACCCGCTCCCGCACGGGAGCGACCCCGGCCCCGGCGCGGGAGCGGAGGAAGAACTCGACGTTCCCCGCCGGCCCGGGCAGGCGGGAGGGGGCCACGCCGACGGTGGCGAGCCCGAGGTCCTCGGCGGTGTCGACCACCCCGAGGACGGCGCGCTCGCGCTCGCCGTCGTCACGCACGACGCCGCCGCGGGGCAGCCGCTCGCGCCCGACCTCGAACTGCGGCTTGACCATCAGCAGGAACGTCGCACGCGGCGCCGCGACGCGCCGCAGCGCCGGCAGGACGAGACGGAGCGGGATGAACGAGAGATCGGCGACCACCACGGTGGGAGGCTCCCCGACGCGCTCCGGGGTCAGGTCGCGGACGTTGGTGCGATCGCACACCTGGACCCGCGGGTCGGACGCCAGGTGGTGCGCCATCTGGCCGTACCCGACGTCGACGGCGACCCCCGAGGCCGCCCCGCGGTCGAGGCGCACGTGCGTGAAACCTCCCGGGGAGGCGCCCGCGTCGAGGCAGCGCTGGTCCTCGACGTCGACGTCGAGGTCCTCCAGGGCGCCGAGCAGCTTCTGCGCCCCGCGGCTCGCCCAGGTGAGTCCGTCGCGGTCGGTCCTGGAGCCGGGCTCGCCCGCCGGCGGGCCGTCGAGCGCCCTCTCGACCTCGATGGCGGCGGCGCGCTCCACCTGGGTGGCGACCTTGTGGGCGATGGCCCCCGAGACGCTCACGCGCCGCGAGGCGACCAGCTCGGCCGCCTCGCCGCGAGAGCGCGCCAGCCCCCGACGCACGAGCTCGGAGTCGAGGCGGCCACGGACCTGCGCCATCAGTGCCGGCAGCACGCGGTGAGCCCGCCGGCGGTGCTCACCCGGGCTCGCCGGGGACGGGGGTCTGCGTGGTGCCGGTCGCTGCGCCCGGGTCCGTCCCGCCGGAGGTCTCTGCTCCGGCGGGGCCGGGGCGGCGCACCGGGGGGCGCGTGCCCGACGCGGAGCGCCGCGTCACCGGCGGCTCGTGCGACGAGGTGGGCTCGTCGCCGGTCGAGCTCCCCGAGGCTGCCGACGACGAGGGTGCTGTCCCGGGACGGGCGGCCGGCGGGCGCCGTCCGGCTCCCCGGGACGCAGGGCGCGAGGTGGGGCGCCCCGACGTGCCGCCGGGGGCCTCGAGGGCGGCCACCCGACGCTCGAGGCGCTCGACGGTGCGGCGCAGCCGGGCGACCTCCTCGGCTCCGGCGAGGCCCACGGCGCCGCCGGCGCGCTCGACCTCGGTGCGTGCGGCTGACCTCGCGCCGTCGAGGAGGCGCGCCCGCGCGATCGAGGAGAGGTCGCCGGCAGCCGCGAGGTAACCGCGGATCTCGTCGAACGACCCGGGGCGGCGTGCGTCCGAGCGGGAGTCAGGGCTGGTCATCGGCGGGTGTCCTCCGGGTGTGGCGTCAGCCCGGATCGTCTGCCCGGGCCCTGCGACGGGGTCTCGTGGTGTGACGCTACCCGCCCCGGCCGACGGCGGCAGGGCGGCGGCCTGCCGGCTCTACCGCCGTGGCTCCGCAGAGGGCACGGCCCCGTGCGGCGCGCTCAGCTCGGCGAGGCGCTCCAGGAGCCGCTCCGTCGCCTCGTCAGGCCGCGGCGCGGCACCTGCGGGTGCGGACCACGCTGCGGCGCACGCCGCAGCACAGACGTCCAGCAGCAGGAGCGGCTCGTCCGGCCCGCCGCCAGGCCCCTCCTCGGCCTCCTGGGCGGCAGCGACGTCGCTGCGGACGAGACCGTCCTCGAGCCACGCGCTGGCGCGGCGCACCGTGAAGCGGCCGTCGTGCGACGCGATCTCGCCGGGCGTCAGCGGCTCCCGCTCGAGGGCTCGCAGGTCCAGCCCCAGGTGGGTCGGACGGTGAGGCTCGGGGGCGGCGACGGCGTCGGCCGGGCTGCTGACGCCGGTGAGCACGAGCAGCGCGTCGATCTGCGCGGCTCGTGCTCCGGCGATGTCGGTGTCCAGGCGGTCCCCGACCACCAGCGGCGAGCGCGAGCCGGCGGCCTCGACCGCGGAGGCGAAGATCCCGGGCTCCGGCTTGGCCGCCACGAGCGGCACGGCGCCCGAGGCGGTGGCGACGGCTGCCACCATCGTGCCGTTGCCGGGCATGGTGCCCCGCTCGGTGGGGATCGTGAGGTCGGTGTTCGTCGCCACCCACACCGCGCCGGTCGCGATCGCCGCGGTCGCGTCGCAGAGCTGTGACCAGCCGACGTCCCGACCGAATCCCTGGAGGACACCTCGGACGGCTGTCGCGACGCTGCGCACGGGGGTGAGCCCCACCTCGTGGAGCGCCTCGTCCACGCCGGGGCCACCCACCGCGAGCACGGTCGCGCCCTCGTCGAGCCTGCGCCTCAGGAGCGCGGCGCCGGCCTGCGCCGAGGTGGTCACCTGCTCGGGCGCAGCGGCGATCCCCAGCTCACGGAGGTGCTCGGCCACCGCTGCCGGGGGGCGCGACGCGTTGTTGGTCACGAAGACCCGTCCGACCTCCGTGGCGGCGAGGACCTCCACGGCGCTGGGCACCGCCGTGGGTCCGGTGTACAGCACGCCGTCGAGGTCCAGCAGGAGGAGGTCCACCCCGTCGAGCAGACGGGTCTTCGCAGAGACCCCCGTGCACGGATCGGGGGTCACCGCGCGGGCTCCTCGTGGACGACCGCGTCGCTGTCGACGGGTGGCTCGGGCGCGAAGGCGCCGCTCTCGTTCGCCGGGTCGACGGCTCTGGCTCTCGTCAGCCAGGACTGGGCCTCGCCCTCCCGACCGACGGCCACCAAGGCGTCGGCGCAGGCGACGTAGGTGCGTGCGTGCCACGGGAGCGGCCGCGCGCCGGTCAGGCGTTCGGGAGACAGCTCGAGGACGGCGGCCTCGCGGTCCCCGAGGTCGGAACGGGCTCCGCTGGCGACGATCCGCAGCTCGGCGCGGCCCTCGGGCTCGAGCTTCTCGGCCTCCGGGGACGCGGCCGTCTCCAGCGCCCTCTCGGGCCGTCCGAGACCGCGTTCGGCGTCCGCGATCACGGGAAGGTGGCGCACGTCGCCGGAGAGCCGACGGGCGGTCCGCAGCTCGCGCAGCGCCTCGTCGTACCGACCGGCCGCGTAGGCGGCCAGGCCCGCCGTCTCACGGGCCACGGCGATGCGCCCCGCCCGGGACGCCGCGGCGCGGGCGTGCGCGTAGGACAGCTCGGGGTCCTCAGCGGTGCGCGCGGCCATCACGAGGTGACGGGCCACCACCTCCGCGTTGTCCTTGGCCAGGGTCAGCAGCTCGCGCCGGACGCCAGGATCGAGGTCCACGGCCACCACGTCGTCGGGGAGGTCCGGTTCCGAGCGAGGAGCCCTGGGCCGCGCACCCAGCCGGTCGGCGGGGTCGGCAGGCCGCCGCGGAGCGCCGCGTCGCTTGCTCTGCCGCGGGCCCCCAGGAGTCGCTGATGGCTGGTGCGACACGGCGGTCTCCTGGTGGGTGGGGGGATGAGTGAGGGCCCGTTCCGCGTGCTCGCCCGGGGGCGGGGACGCGGGACGGGCCCTGCGTGGTGCGGTGGTGCTGTGGTGTGGGTGTCCGGCAGTGACCTGCTCTCCCAC
>JARICT010000168.1 GCA_029257185.1 Quadrisphaera sp. | reverse complement strand
GCCGCCGGCTACCGGCCCGAGCACACCCTGGCCTCCTACGAGCTGGCGGCCCGCACGGGCGCCGACTTCATCGAGCCCGACCTCGTCAGCACCAAGGACGGCGTGCTCGTGGTGCGCCACGAGAACGAGATCTCCACGACCACCGACGTCGCGGAGCACCCGGAGCTGGCCGACCGCCGGACCACCAGGACCGTGGACGGCACGGAGCTCACGGGCTGGTTCACCGAGGACCTCACCCTCGCCGAGCTGAAGACCCTGCGCGCGAAGGAGCGCCTGCCCGAGATCCGCGAGGAGAACACGCTCTACGACGGGCTCTACGAGGTCCCCACCTTCGAGGAGGTGCTCGACCTGCGGGAGAGCCTGTCGGAGGAGCTGGGCCGCGACGTCGGCGTCTACCCCGAGACCAAGCACCCCACGTACTTCGACGGCATCGGGCTCTCGCTCGAGGAGCCGCTGGTGGCCGCGCTGGCCGACCGGGACCTCGACGACGCCGACGACCCGGTGATCGTGCAGTCCTTCGAGCCGTCCAACCTCCGCGAGCTGCACGACGGCGGTGCGCTCCAGGTCCCGCTGGTCCAGCTCCTGTCGGCCACCGGCGCTCCCTACGACGCGGTGGTCGCCGGCTCCTCGCTCACCTACGCGGACGCCGTCACCCCGCGCGGCCTGTCGTTCATCGCCACCTACGCCGCGGGCATCGGGCCGGACAAGGACCAGGTCATCCCGCGGGACGACGACGGGACGCTGGCCGCGCCCACCACGCTCGTCGACGACGCGCACGCGGCGGGCCTGCAGGTGCACCCGTACACCTTCCGCAACGAGAACACGTTCCTGCCCGCGGAGCTGCGCACCGGTGACGGCCAGACCGAGGACCTCGACGACTTCGGGGAGGTGCTCGAGGAGGAGCGGCTGTTCTGGGCCACGGGCATCGACGCGGTGTTCGCGGACCAGCCGGACACCGCGGTGGTATCGCGCAGCATCGCCGAGGGCGCCGACCTCGGCTGAGGGCCCTCTTGGCGACGGCGGACCAGCAGACCCGCTGGACTGGTGCGCCGACCCCGATACGCTCCAGGCGGCTCGTTCATCACGGGCCCGCGCGGAGCCCGGTGCCGGGCACCGCGCTGACGTCGACACCGGAGGGCCAGCCCACGTGGACCTGTACGAGTACCAGGCGCGAGACCTGTTCGAGAGCCACGGCGTGCCCGTGCTGCCCGGCATCGTGGCGACGAGCGTCGACCAGGCGCGCGCCGCGGCCGAGGAGCTCGGCGGCGTCACCGTCGTCAAGGCCCAGGTGAAGGTCGGGGGCCGCGGCAAGGCGGGCGGCGTCAAGGTCGCCAAGACCCCCGACGACGCCCAGGCCGCTGCCGAGCAGATCCTCGGGCTCGACATCAAGGGTCACGAGGTGAAGACCCTCATGGTGGCCGGCGGTGCGGAGATCGTCGAGGAGTACTACGCCTCGATCCTCCTCGACCGCGCCGAGCGCCGATACCTCGCTCTGGCCTCCAAGGAGGGTGGCGTGGAGATCGAGGTGCTCGCCGTGGAGCGCCCCGAGGCGCTCGCCCGCGTGGCGATCGACCCGCTGGTCGGCGTGGACGACGCCAAGGCCCAGGAGATCGTGGCCGCTGCCGGCTTCGACGCGGAGGTCGCCGACCAGGTGGCCGCGGTGTTCGTGAGGCTGTGGGAGGTCTACTCGGGCTCCGACGCGACGCTGGTGGAGGTCAACCCGCTCGTCAAGGTCGCGTCCGGCGAGGTCATCGCGCTCGACGGCAAGGTCACCCTCGACGACAACGCCTCCTTCCGTCACCCGGAGTGGGCCGACCTCGCCGACACCGCGGCCACCGACCCCCTCGAGACGAAGGCCCACGACGCCGGGCTGAACTACGTCAAGCTCGACGGTGACGTGGGGATCATCGGCAACGGCGCGGGCCTCGTGATGTCCACCCTCGACGTCGTCGCCTACGCCGGTGAGGAGGTCGGGGGAGCCGCCCCGGCGAACTTCCTCGACATCGGCGGCGGCGCCTCCGCCGAGATCATGGCCAGCGGGCTGGACGTCATCCTGGGCGACCCGGCGGTGAAGAGCGTGTTCGTCAACGTGTTCGGCGGGATCACCGCGTGCGACGCGGTCGCCAACGGCATCGTCTCGGCGCTGGAGATCCTCGGCGACGAGGCGTCCAAGCCGCTCGTGGTGCGCCTGGACGGCAACAACGTGGAGGAGGGCCGCCGGATCCTGGAGGACGCGGCGAACCCGCTGGTCACCGTCGTCGACACGATGGACGGCGCCGCCGCGACCGCCGCCCGCCTGGCCTCCTCCGAGCGCTGAGCCTCCGGCTCGCGCTCTCCCCCCAGACACCCGCAGACAGAAGGAACAGCACATGGCGATCTTCCTGACCAAGGACAGCAAGGTCATGGTCCAGGGCCTCACCGGGTCCGAGGGCCGCAAGCACGGGCAGCGCATGCTCGCCTACGGCACCCAGGTGGTCGCCGGGGTCACGCCGGGCAAGGGCGGGCAGTCCGTCGCGCTCGAGAGCTCCGGCGGGTCGGTGGACGTGCCGGTCTTCTCCTCGGTGGGGGAGGCCGCCGACGCCACCGGAGCCGACGTCTCCGTCATCTTCGTGCCCGCGAAGTTCACCAAGGCCGCCGTGGTCGAGGCGATCGAGGCGGAGGTGCCGCTGGTCGTCGTCATCACCGAGGGCGTGCCGGTGAAGGACACCGCGGAGTTCTTCACCATGGCCCAGGCGAGCGGCACGACCCGCATCATCGGCCCCAACTGCCCGGGCCTCATCAGCCCCGGGCAGTCGAACGTCGGCATCATCCCCGGCGACATCACGCCCGCCGGCCGGATCGGTCTGGTCTCGAAGTCCGGCACGCTGACCTACCAGATGATGTACGAGCTGCGGGAGTTCGGCTTCTCCACCGCGGTCGGCATCGGCGGCGACCCGATCATCGGGACCACGCACATCGACGCTCTGGCGGCCTTCCAGGAGGACCCGGACACCGACGTCATCGTGCTCATCGGCGAGATCGGCGGCGACGCGGAGGAGCGTGCCGCCGCCTTCGTCAAGGAGAACGTGACGAAGCCCGTCGTCGGGTACGTCGCCGGCTTCACCGCTCCCGAGGGCAAGACGATGGGCCACGCCGGAGCCATCGTCTCCGGCTCGGCCGGCACCGCGGCGGCGAAGGCCGAGGCCCTCGAGGCGGCCGGCGTCCGCGTGGGCCGCACCCCCTCGGAGACCGCGGCGATCGCCCGCGAGCTGATGGCCACCACCTCGTCCTGATCCCAGGCACACTGAGGCGCGTGAGCACGCGAGGACCCGTCCGCCCCGCCGGGTCACCGCGTGCGCAGCGCCGGGCCGGACCACCGCCACGGCGGCCCGGCCCGGCGCTGCGCCGGGCGAGCCGCGGTGGCGCCGCCCCGAGCATCGCCACCCCGGCCGGCCGGCGCGGCCCCGGCGTGGTGGACGCCGCGACGTCCTCGGGCCCCGGCGTCGAAACGTCGGTCCTCGGCGCCGCCCTCTGGGCCGGCTCCGTCGCCGGGCTGCGCGCCGCCGTCGCCGGTCTCGGCCTCGTCCTGGTCCCCGTGCTGGTGGTGTGGCTCGCCGCCGACGGCGCCGCCAGCGCTCCCACCACGGGTACCGGTGACGGGTGGTGGGCACCGGTCCGCGCCGGCGGCGTGGCCTGGCTCCTCGCCCACGGCGCGCACCTGCGGCTGCCGGCGACGGTGGACGTCGTGCCGCTGGGCCTGACGGCGCTCGCCGTGGCGCTCGTGGCGCTGTCCTCCCGGCGCGTGGCGGGCGCGATCCGCGCCAGGCCCCGCCGCCCGAGCCCCGCGATCGCCGGCTGCGCCGCGGGCGGGGTCGTGGCGGGCTACCTCGCGGCCGCCCTCGTGCTCCTCGCAGTCTCCACCACCCCCGCGGCCGTGGTGCCGCTCGCTCCCGTGCTGGCGGGGACGGCGACGGTCGCGGCGGTGGGCGCGGTGCCCGTGCTCCTCGGCCGGACCGGAGCGACCGCCCTGCTGGGGCCGCTGCTGCGGAGCCGCGCCGCACGGGCCGCGCTCGAGCGGCTCCCCCGACCGTGGCGGCTGGGGGCGTCGGAGGCGCTCGCGCTCGGCTGGCTCGGGCGCGTCCCCCGGGCCGCGCTGGTGACCGTGGCCGCGCTCGCCCTGCCCGGCGCAGCGCTCGTGGCGTGGGTCCTGGTGCGCCGGGGCGGCGACGTCGTCGCGCTGTCGAGCGCCCTGGACGCCGGCACGGTCGGGACCGTGGCGGTGGTCCTCGCCCAGGTGGCTCTCCTCCCGGTCGCGGTGGTGTGGGGGATCGCCTGGCTGGCCGGCCCCGGCTTCGCGGTCGGGGCAGGGACGTCCGTGACCCTCGGGGGATCCCAGCTGGGGGCGATGCCCGCGCTGCCGGTGCTCGCGGCGCTCGAGGGGCTGCCCGCGTCCTTCCCCGCCGCCACGTGGGCGGCGCTGGTGGTGCCGGTCCTCGCGGGCGCGCTCGGTGGCCGCACCCTGCTCGCGGGGCGCCCGGCCAGCGTGGACCTGGAGGCGGACCGGCCCTCGCGGGCCACCACGGTGCGCGCGGCCCTGCTCGCCCTCGCGGCGCTCGTGGGGGTCGTCGGCGTCGTCGCGGCGGTGGCCCTCGCGGCGTCGTCGGGCGGCGTCGGGCCCGGACGGATGACGGCGGTCGGGCCACCCCCGTGGTCCACGCTGGCAGCGCTGAGCGGCGAGGTGCTGCTCGGCGCAGCGCTGGTGGTGCTCCCCTCGGCGTGGCGCCGGGCGCGCGGGCTCCGCTAGGAGCCTCGCTCAGCCCTCGCCGAAGGGGAACCCGGCGCCGCCGCCGGGCAGCTGTTCCTCGCACGCGGCGAGCGCCGCCTCGGTGAGGGCCTGGCTGCGGCACTCCTGGTTCGCGAACGTCACCGGGTACACCACGACCTGCACCAGCTGCGCGAGCACCAGCAGGGTGACGACGACCAGGCTCACCGACAGCAGCGCGATGGCGCCGCCCCTCACGCGTGCGTCGAGAGAGGCGACGAGCGCCATCACCCCGAACACCAGGGCGAGAAGGCCGAACGGCAGGCCGGCGATCGCCCAGGGCAGCGGGAGGGACCCGGCGACGAGCGAGGCGATGGCGATGAGACCGAAGCGGTTGACGCGACGGGAGGCGACCTGCGCGCGGGCCTGGAGCGCCGGGTCCGCGGCGGCGCCGTCACCGCGCGGCGGGCCCTGCGTGCCGCGCGAGGGGGGAGCGGGCGGGGCGTCGGCCATGGTCGGCGGTGGCTCCTTCGGCGCGGGCGGGCCTCGACGGCCGCGGGCTGGGGCGGTGGGTCGGTCGGCGCCGCCAGGAGTGCCGGCGCTCGACGCTATGGTCTCGCGACGTGGGTGATGCGATGCACGGGGCTCGCGACGCTCCGCCGCCGGGCGGGCGCCGGCGCCTGCGCGTGGCGGTCCTCGCCTCCGGCGCAGGGACCCTGCTGCAGGCCCTGCTCGACGCCGCCGGGACCGACCCGCCGTTCGAGGTGGTGCTCGTCGCCTCCGACCGCGACGGCGCCCCAGCCCTCGACCGTGCCCGGCGCGCCGGGCTGCCGGTACGGGTCGTGGCGCCCCGCGACCACGAGGACCGCGGCGCCTGGGACCTCGCCCTCGCCCGCGAGCTGGAGCGCCACGATCCCCAGCTCCTCGTCCTCGCCGGTTTCATGCGCCTGCTCGGTCCCGCTGCTCTGCACCGGTGGCCGGGGGCGATCCTCAACAGCCACCCGTCGATGCTGCCGGCCTTCCCCGGCGCCAGGGCCGTGGAGGAGGCGCTCCAGTCCGGCGCCGCCGTCACGGGCGCCTCGGTGATCGCCGTCGACGACGGGATGGACACCGGCCCGGTCCTGGCACAGCGGCCGGTGCCGGTCCTGCCCGGGGACACCGTGGAGACGCTGCACGAGCGCATCAAGGCCGTGGAGCGGCCCCTGCTCCTCGAGGTGCTCGCTGCGGTGGCCACCGCGATGCTCGCCGCCGACCCGACGCCTCCCCCTGCCGCCATCGCCACCCCGCCCCGCCCGTCGAAGGAGCTCCACCGATGACCGAGCCCACCGCCGCCGACAGCCCCGAGGGCCGTCGCCCCGTCGCACGCGCCCTCGTCTCCGTGTCCGACAAGAGCGGCATCACGGAGCTGGCGAGAGGCCTGCACGCTGCCGGCGTGGCCATCGTCTCCACCGGGTCCACGGCGCAGCTCATCGCCGGCGCGGGGGTGCCGGTCACCCCGGTGGAGGAGCTGACGGGCTTCCCCGAGTCGCTCGGGGGGAGGGTCAAGACGCTGCACCCCGCCGTCCACGCCGGTATCCTCGCCGACACCCGCCGTCCCGAGCACGTCGCCCAGCTCGCCGAGCTGGGCATCGAGCCCTTCGACCTCGTCGTCGTGAACCTCTACCCGTTCGAGGCCACCGTCGCCTCTGGCGCCTCGCCGCAGGACTGCGTCGAGCAGGTGGACATCGGCGGGCCGTCGATGGTGCGGGCCGCCGCGAAGAACGCCCCGTCCGTCGCGGTGGTCACCGACCCGGGCGACTACGACGACGTGCTCGCCGCCGTCACCGCCGGCGGCACCACGCGGGCCCAGCGCACGGCGCTCGCGGCCCGGGCCTTCGCGGTGACGGCCGCCTACGACGCCAGCGTCGCGACCTGGTTCGCCGACCAGCAGGCGGGGCCGCAGGAGCCGGCGGCGTTCGTGGCCACCGCCCACGTCCGTCGCGCCGTCCTGCGCTACGGCGAAAACCCGCACCAGCGCGCGGCGGTGTACGTCCCCGCCGGGCCGGCGGACGGGGGCTCCGGGGTCGCGGGAGCCCAGCAGCTGCACGGCAAGGAGATGTCGTACAACAACTACGTCGACACCGACGCCGCCCGCCGGGCGGTGGCGGACCTCGCGGGGCTGGCGCAGCCGGCGGTGGCGATCGTCAAGCACGCCAACCCGTGCGGCATCGCCGTGGGGGACGACGTCGCCGCGGCCCACGCCGCGGCGCTCGCGTGCGACCCGGTCTCGGCGTTCGGCGGCGTGGTGGCCTCCAACCGCCCGGTGAGCGTGGCCATGGCCGGGCAGGTCGCCGACGTCTTCACCGAGGTCGTCATCGCCCCCGGGTACGAGGACGGGGCGCTGGAGGTGCTGACGCGCAAGAAGAACGTCCGGCTGCTGCTCGCCGACCAGCCGGAGGGCGGGCGGCGCGTGGAGCACCGCGCCGTGAGCGGCGGCCTGCTGGTGCAGGACGCCGACGTGCTCGACGCCCCCGGTGACGACCCGGCGGCGTGGACGCTCGCCGCCGGCGAGGCGGCCGACGCCGCGACGCTCGCGGACCTGGAGCTCGCGTGGCGCGCCGTCCGCTCGGTGCGGTCCAACGCGATCCTGCTGGCTGCCGGCGGCGCCGCCGTGGGGGTGGGCATGGGCCAGGTGAACCGCGTGGACGCCTGCCGCCTGGCGGTGGAGCGGGCCAACACCCTCGGCGACGCCGCCCGCGGCCCGGCACCGGAGCGCGCCCGCGGCTCGGTGGCGGCCTCCGACGCCTTCTTCCCCTTCGCCGACGGGCTCCAGGTGCTCCTCGACGCCGGGGTCCGCGCCGTCGTCCAGCCGGGGGGGTCGGTGCGCGACGAGGAGGTCGTCGCCGCCGCGAACGCTGCCGGCGTGACGATGTACCTCACCGGCGCGCGGCACTTCGCGCACTGAGCCGTCGCCGGCCCGACGTCCCACCGCGGCGCGACCACGGTCCAGCCACGCCGTCGCGGTCCTCCCGCGTCCCGCGGATACCCTCGCGCGGTGGCGCAGCGCGGGAGTGAGGGGAGCGGGTCCGCCCCCGGACCCGCAGGCCGGGGCACGCCGGCGCTCAGCCGCTCCGCGTCCCTGGCGCCCCTGCTCGTGGTGCTGGGCGCGGTGCTGGCCGCGGTGCTGGGCGTCGTGGTCGGGTTCCGCGTGGCGGGGCTGGGGCTCGCGGCCGTGCTCGTCGCCACCGCCGTCGCCCGCCTCGCGCTGCCGGCCCCCGCGCTCGGGGCGCTCGCCGTGCGCTCGCGCGCGGTCGACGCGGCCACGTCCCTGGCCCTCGGCGTCGGCCTCGTCGTCCTGGCGCTCACGGCACCGTCGTGAGGCGCCACCGGGGGAGCCCGCCCGTCCGGGGCGGACGCCGCTGGCCGGGCTGGACCGTCGCGGGCGTGGTCGCCGCGCTCGCCGTCTCCACCGTCCACCCGCTGTGGCTCGGCCTGTCCGAGCGGACCCCGTGGGCGCAGCTGGTGCAGCTGCGCGTCCTCAGCGGCGGCCTCGCGCTGGCGAGCGCCGTGGTGCTCGCCGCCGTCGCCACCGTGAGGTGCGAGAGGCGGCGGGGAGCGACGCGGCGCACACCGTCCCGCACGGGCGCGGTCTCGCTCGTGCTCCTGCTCGTCGCCGCCGCGCACGGCGGGGTGCTGCTCTCCCGCGGGGCCCTCGCGGAGCAGGTGGACCCGGTCGCCCGCGCCGGCGACCTCACGATGCTCGCGCTCAACGTGGAGCAGGGCGGTCCCGCGACCGACGACGTCGTCGCGCTCGCCCGCCGCTCCGGGGCGGACGTGCTGGCCCTGTCCGAGGTGCCGACGGACCAGGGGCGCGAGGTCGGGAGGCGGCTCGGTGACGGCGGCGAGCCGTGGACCGTGCTGTGCGCCCCGACCGGCGCACCGGCGCCGCCGCCCCCGAACCGGTACTCGCTGCTGCCCTACGTCGAGCCCGCCGCGTGCCTGGTGATCGCGCCCGGCCTCGGCCCCTACGAGGTGGCGGGGCCGCAGCCGGACCTCCTCGGCGGCGCAGTGCTCGCGCTGCCGGTGGCGGTCGCGGGGGCGGACGCTCCTTCCTCGCCGAGCGCGCGGCCTCCGCTGGCGGTGGTCCACACGACGCCGCCGGTCCCGCTGGTCTTCGGGATGGAGCGGTGGCGCCGTGAGGTGGCCGACGCGGTCGCGGTGTGCCCGGGCCTGGACGGCGCCGTGGTCGGCGGTGACGTCAACGCCTCCCCGGACGCCGCGGGGCTGCACCGCCTGGGCTTGTGCGTCGACACCGCCGCCGGCGCACCCGCGGCGGGCACCTGGCCGTCGTCGCTGCCGTCCGGTGCCGGCGCCCGGATCGACCACGTGCTCGCCGACGGGCGGGCGTGGTCCGTGGTGGGCACGCGGGTGGACCTGGTCGAGGGCACCGACCACCGGGCGCTGACCAGCGTGCTGCGTCCGCGCTGACCGGTGCCCGCTGACCGCTGCCCGCTGGCCGGTGCCCAGCCCGGTGCGAGCGCCGTCTCAGATGAGCTTCAGCTCTCCGACGGTGTCGCGCTCCTCGGCCAGCTCGGCGACGGAGGCGTCGATGCGGGGGCGCGAGAACTCGTCGATCTCGAGGCCCTCGACCCGGGTCCACGTGCCGCCCGAGGCGGTCACCGGGACAGAGCACACCAGCCCCTCCGGGATGCCGTAGCTGCCGTCCGAGACGATGCCGGCCGAGGTCCAGTCCCCCTCGGGGGTGCCGTGGACCCAGTCGCGGACGTGGTCGACGGCAGCCGACGCCGCGGAGGCGGCCGACGAGGAGCCGCGCGCCTCGATGATGGCGGCGCCGCGCTTGGCCACGGTGGGGATGAAGTCCTCCTCCAGCCACTGCTGACCGCCGTCCGCGGAGACCAGGTCGGAGGCCGGACGACCGGCGACGCTCGCGTGGAAGAGGTCCGGGTACTGGGTGGCGGAGTGGTTGCCCCAGATGATGGCCCGCTCGACCTCGCCGACACCGACGCCGGCCCGCTTGGCCAGCTGGGCCTTCGCGCGGTTGTGGTCAAGGCGGGTCATGGCCGTGAAGCGCTCGGCCGGGATGTCGGGGGCGTTGCGCGCGGCGATGAGGGCGTTGGTGTTGGCGGGGTTGCCGACGACGAGGATCTTGACGTCGTCCGCCGCGCTCGAGGACAGCGCCCTGCCCTGCGCGGTGAAGATGGCGCCGTTGGCCTCCAGGAGGTCCGCGCGCTCCATGCCCTTGCTCCGGGGGCGCGAGCCGACGAGCATCGCGACGTTCACGCCGTCGAACGCGACGGTCGCGTCGTCGGTGATGTCGATGCTCTCCACGAGGGGGAACGCGCCGTCGTCCAGCTCCATGGCCACGCCCTCGGCGGCTCCGAGCGCCGGGGTGATCTCCAGCAGGCGCAGCCGCACGGGGGTGTCGGCACCCAGCATCTGCCCGGAGGCGATGCGGAAGAGCAGGCTGTAGCAGATCTGCCCGGCGGCGCCGGTGACGGCCACGGTCACGGGGTCTTTTCGAGGTGTGCTCATCGCCCGACGATAGCGAGACGGTGAGCCACGGCACAGGCACGGTCGCGCGCGGCTTGACGCCAGCCCTGCGAACCGCTGCGTGGTGCTTGCCCACCGCTGCCACGACCAGCGGGGTCCCGCCCCGGGAGCCGCTCCGCCGCCTCCCACGGGGCGGACGCCCAGCACGAGTCCACCTCGTTCTCCCTGGCCCTGCTGCTCGCGACCGAGCGGCTCAAGGTCATCGCGTCGGTCCACCCCTACTCCTGGCAGCCGACGGTGCTGGCGAAGTGGGCCGCCACCGCGCAGGAGCTCACCGGTGACCGCCTCTGCCTCGACGTGGTCTCCGGGTGGTTCAAGGCCGAAGCCGTCAGCCTGGGCGCCACGTGGCACGAGCACGACGAGCGCTACGCGCAGTCCGAGGAGCTCATCGACGTGCTCCGAGGCGCGTGGACCACGGACGGCTTCACCTACCCCGGCAACCACGTCGGGATCTCCGACCTCACCTTCCGCCCCCAGCCGCGCGTGCAGCCGGAGATCCTCCAGGGCGGCAACTCGACCGCGGCCCGCCACATGGCCGGGCGGGCCTCCGACTGGTACTCCGTGAACGGCAACGACTACCCGGCCGTCGCCGAGCAGGCGGCCCAGGTCGGCGGCTGCGCCGCGGGGTCCGGGCGGGGCGTGAGGTTCGGGCTCAACGGCTTCGCGGTGGTCCGCGACACCGAGGAGCAGGCCGTGCAGGTGGCCCGCCGCGCGATCGCCTTCCGGCTCGTCGGGGTGGACCTGCTGCTGCTCGCGTTCCTCCACGTCCAGGAGGACGTCGCCCGCCGCCCCGAGCCGTGGGGCAGGATCACGGCCGTGACCGACGACGTGGCCGTGCGGGTCCGGGGGCTGCACAAGCACTACGGCCAGCGCCGGGCCGTGGACGGCGTCGACCTCGACGTCGTGCCCGGGGAGGTCTTCGCGCTCCTGGGGCCCAACGGCGCCGGCAAGACCACCACCGTGGAGGTCCTCGAGGGCTACCGCGCCCGCACCGCGGGCGAGGTGAGCGTGCTCGGGGCCGACCCGGGCCACCCGACCCGTGCGTGGCGGGCGCGCCTGGGGATCGTGGCGCAGAACACCGCGGACCTGGCCGAGCTCACCGTCACCGAGCTGGTGAGCCACTTCTCGGGGCTGTACCCGCGGGGCCGCGACGCGGAGGAGGTCATCGCCCAGGTGGGCCTCGCCGACGACGCGCGGACCCGCGCCCGGGCGCTGTCCGGGGGGCGGAGGCGGCGCCTCGACGTGGCGCTCGGCATCGTCGGGAGCCCGGAGCTGCTGTTCCTCGACGAGCCGACCACGGGCTTCGACCCCGCGGCGCGCCGCGAGTTCTGGAAGCTGGTCCAGTCCCTCGCCGCCGACGGGACCACGATCCTGCTCACCACGCACTACCTCGACGAGGTGGAGGTCCTCGCCGACCGCCTCGCGGTCATCGCGTCGGGCCACATCGTGGCGACCGGCACCCCGCGCGACCTCGGCGGCCGTGACCGTGCCCGGGCCAGCGTGAGCTGGCGCGAGCCAGGCGCGGGGACCACGACCGAGACCACGGACGCCCCGGCCGCCCTCGTGGGTCACCTGGTTCAGCGTCTCGGCGGCGAGCCGCCGGGCCTGGTCATCAGCCGCCCCACCCTGGAGGACGCCTACCTCGACCTCCTGGAGCGCGCGTGAGCATCGTCGGCGGACCACCGACGACCTCGTCCGCGCCGCGGTCAGCGCGGGCAGGGGCGCCACCGCTGCCCGGTGTGCTGCGCACCTCGCTGGCCCGCACGGGCCTCGAGCTGCGCGAGTACTCCCGCTCACGCGACGCAGTGATCTTCAACGTGCTCTTCCCGGTGCTGTTCCTCTTCATCTTCGGCTCGGTCTTCGACGGCGACGTCATCCCCGGCGTGCCGTTCGTCCAGTACTTCACGGCGGGCATGGCGGCGTCAGGGGTGCTGCTCGTCAGCTTCCAGGCGCTCGCGATCAACATCGCGGTGGAGCGCGACACCGGGACGCTTCGGCGCCTGGAGGGGACGCCGATGCCGCGCTCGGCGTACTTCCTCGGCAAGGTCGGTCTGGTCGTGGTGACCGGGGTGGTCCAGCTCGTGGTGCTCCTGGCGTGCGCGCGGATCTTCTTCGACGTGCCCCTGCCGCGGACCGTCGGTGACTGGGGCACCTTCGGCTGGGTCGCGGTCCTCGGCATCGCCGCCGGCTCGCTCCTGGGCATCGCCTACTCGTCGGTGCCCTCGTCCGGGCGCAGCGCCCAGGCGGTGGTCGCTCCCGTCGTGCTGGTGCTGCAGTTCATCTCCGGGGTGTTCTTCGCGTTCCCCTCGCTGCCCTCCTGGATGCAGGACCTCGCCAGCCTGTTCCCCCTGAAGTGGCTGGCCCAGGGGTTCCGCTCGGCGATCCTCCCCGAGCGCATGGAGGCTGCCGAGGTGGGCGGCTCGTGGCAGCACGGTGAGACGGTGCTGTGGCTCACCGGGTGGACGGTCGTCGGCCTCGTGCTGTGCGTGACGACGTTCCGGTGGCGCCGCCGCGGGGACCGCTGAGGGTCAGCCCGGGTAGCCGTAGCCCTGCTGCGGCGCCTGCGCGTCGTGAGCGGTGGCCTGGTGGGCGAGGTGCTTCGGGGACGGGCCGAACCGGTTGGGCCCCGGCGTTCCCTCCTGGACCTCGAACACGAGCAGCACGATGACGCCGAACGGCACGAGGGCCAGCAGGACCCACCACCCGGAACGGTCGACGTCGTGGAGCCGCCGCACGGTCACCGCCAGGCCGGGGAGGAACACCGCGAGGGAGAACAGGGCGAGCAGGATGAAGAGGGTCGAGACGACGAACCCCGCCACGCCGGCGGCCACCCCGGAGCCCGCGCCGCTGGGCTCCACGGCTGTGGGGGCGCCCGCGCCGACGACGGCCGCCGTGAGGGCCACGAGGTAGACCCCCAGCTGCACGACCGACACGAACAGGGTCCACCACCAGTACTCGGAGCGGCGCGAGCGCCCGCTGAAGGTGGCGTAGCGGCGGAGACAGGCGGTGATCGCGGTGGTGAACGACATGGGTTCCTCCCGGCCCACGCGGGGTGGGCGCTCATGACCGGTCCGGCGCCGGTCTCGCAGGAGCGTGCACCGCCCGGCGTCGCCGGATAAGCCCCACCGGGGAAGATCACCCGACCGGGTGATCTTCCCCCGCACCGATCAGCGAGCCGCTGCCGAGGCCTTGCGCCGCCTCAGCACCGCGTGGAGCCCGAGGACCACGGCGAACGACGCGAGGCTGAGGAGCAGCTGGGAACGGCTGTCCTCGTTGAAGTACATGAGCACCAGGACCCCCGACATGGCGATGATCGTGGCGATGGTCAGCCAGGGGAAGAGCCACATCTTCACGGCGAGGTCCTCCGGCGGTGTCTTGCGCCGCAGGACCAGCTGCGAGACCGCGATCAGCAGGTAGACGAACAGGATGATCGCGCCGGAGGAGTTGAGGAGGAAGAGGAAGACCCGGTCGGGCGAGACGGCAGCGGCGATGACGCACAGGAAGCCGACGACCGTGGACAGGAGGATCGCCGCCGTGGGCACGCCCCGGTCGCTCATGATCAGGAGCCTCCTCGGGGCCTCGCCGCGGCCGGCCAGCACGAAGAGCATGCGCGAGGCGGTGTACAGCCCGGAGTTGAGGCACGAGAGGACGGCCGTGAGGACGACCGCGTTCATGATGTGGTCCGCGTAGGGGATGCCCATCTCGGTGAAGGCCGCGACGTACGGCGAGGCCTCCACGGCCGGGGAGTTCCAGGGGAGGATGACCACGAGCAGGAAGACCGAGCCGACGAAGAAGATGCCGATCCGCAGGATCACCGAGTTGGTGGCCCTCGCGATGGCCTTGCCCGGGTGGGTGGACTCGGCCGCGGCCACGGTGGCGATCTCGGCCCCGACCATCGAGAAGATCACCACGACGATGCCGGCGAACACGGCTTTGGGCCCCTCTGGCAGGAACCCGCCGTGGGCGGTGAGGTTGGAGAAGTCCATGCTCTTGTTCGGCCACACCCCGAGGACGAAGATCGTCCCGAGCGCGAGGAAGGCGATGATCGCGACCACCTTGATGCCGGCGAACCAGAACTCGAACTCCCCGAACGACTTCACCGAGAAGAGGTTCGTGGCCGTCATGAGCGTCATGAGGCCCAGCGAGAGGAGCCACAGCGGGGCGTCGAACCAGTACTGGAGCACCTCGGCGCCCGCCACGGCCTCGAAGCCGACGACGATGACCCAGAAGTACCAGTACAGCCACGCCACCGAGAACCCGGCCCAGTTGCCCATCGCCTGGCGCGCGTAGTCGGAGAAGGAACCGGTGGCGGGGTGGGCGACGGCCATCTCGCCGAGCATCCGCATCACCATGATGACGAGGACCCCGGTGATCGTGTAGGTGATGAAGGTCGCCGGGCCGGTCGCGGCGATCACCTTCCCGGAGCCGACGAACAGGCCGGCGCCGATGACGCCACCGATCGCGATCATGGTCAGGTGGCGCTGGCTCAGGCTCTTGCGCAGCTCGGTGGGTGGGGCAGCGGGAGGTGCAGCCATGACAATCTCCGATGATCGCGGGCCAGCTGGTGCGGTGGGGGGGCAGGCTTCTCCGAGAGGTCTCTCGGGCACGTCGTCGCTCCGGTGCGACGATGACGGGAGGGTTGGCGGGGGCGACGACGTGACCGGACGTCACCAGCATGGAGCCCCGACCGTCGACGTGGCAAACGGGTGACGTCGCCCCGGCGTCCGCCGGGGCGAGGCGCAGCGCCCTGACCGGGCGCTGCGCCTCCTCCTGGACCGACCGCGGGCCGCCGGCCCGGAGGTCACCGCTCCGCGGGGAGGCGGTCCTCCAGGTGGCCGAAGCGGTGGCGGGTGCGGCTGACGGTCTGCTCGCGCAGCACCGTCAGGCCCTCGACGCGCCCCGACGCCACCGGCGGCGCCGCCACGAGCGAGACCCCCGCCTCGGCGGCGGCCTCCGCGAGGCCGTCGGAGCTCCCCAGCAGGCGCAGGCGCGACCCGCCGTCCCAGCCGGCCGCGCCCACGGCGATCCGGCGCGCGGCGCTCGCGTCGTCCTCGACCACCACCGAGCTGGCCCCGCTGCGGGGGTCGTCGGGAAGGATCCGCGTCGGCGCAGCGCCGGGGGCGCTCTCGGCTCGGGTGTCGGAGGAGGTCGTCGCGACGGCGGTGAGCCCGGCGGCCCGCGCCACCTCGGCGAGGTCGTCACGACCCTGGGCCACCGAGGCGTGGACGGGCACCTCCGCGGTGGAGGCCACCGCGAGGACGCGGGCCAGCGCCACCGCGCTGGCGTCGTGGCCCGCCCGCACCGTCAGCTCGGGCAGGGGCCGGTAGCGGAAGACGTTGGACTCCGCGGCGAGCCCCGTGGGGTCGTGCTCGACCGAGAACTCGTCCCGCCACGCCGCCGCGTCGGAGACCAGCGCCGCGCGCAGCCACGCGGTGTCGCTCTCGCTCAGGAGCGGCGAGACCGCGTCCAGCACGCCCCTGCCGGCCGGGGTCGGCTGCGCGGCCAGAGCCCCGAGGACCTCGACCGCGTCGCCGGAGTCGGTCCAGGTGCCGAGCTGGCCCACGTAGTTCGGCCCGCCCGCCTTGGCGCCGGGCCCGTGCACCGACCTGCCCCAGCCCCCGAAGGACTGGCGCTGGACGATGGCGCCGGTGATGTGCCGGTTGATGTACGCGCACCCGACGGCGACGTGCTCGAGCCAGTGGTCGATCTCGGCCTCCTCGAGGCTGTGGATGCCTCCGGTGAGCCCGTAACCGGACGCTGTCTGCCAGTCGATGGCCTGGTCGAGGTCCTTCGCGTGCATGATCCCGAGGACCGGGCCGAAGAACTCCGTGAGGTGGGTGGTCGAACCGGGCCGCACGCCCTCCTTCACGCCGGGGCGCCACAGCCGGCCCTCCTCGTCGAGCCTCTTCGGCTCGACCAGCCAGCTCTCGCCGTCCTCCAGGGTGGTCAGGGCCTGGAGGAGCTTGCCGGAGGCGGGCTCGATGAGCGGGCCGACGGTGGTGGACAGGTCGCTCCCGTGGCCGACGACCAGCGAGGTCACCGCGTCGACCAGCTGGCGCCGGAAGCGCGGTGAGCTGGCGACCGAGCCCACCACGATCCCCAGCGAGGCCGCCGAGCACTTCTGCCCCGCGTGCCCGAACGCGGAGCGCACGAGGTCGGCGACGGCCAGGTCCACGTCCGCGGACGGGGTGATGACCAGCGCGTTCTTGCCCGACGTCTCCGCGAGGAGGCGCAGCTCGGGGCGCCAGGAGGCGAACAGCCGCGCGGTGTCGGTGGCTCCGGTGAGCACGACCACGTCGACGTCGGGGTGGGTGACCAGGCGCTTGCCGGCCTCCTCCTCGTCGGTGCGCAGGAGCTGCAGCAGCCGCGCGGGCGCGCCGGCCTCGGCCAGGGCGTCGGAGATGATGCCGAGCGCGATCTCGGAGCAGCGCACCACCTGCGGCGCCGGCTTGACGATGGTGGCGGCGCCCGCCGCCAGGGCGGACACCGCACCGCCGACCATGATGGCGACGGGGAAGTTCCACGGCGGTGTCACGACCACCACGCCCGCCGGTGTGAAGCCCGCACCGGGCACCTGGTCGAGCTCGAGGGTCCGGGTGGCGTAGTAGCGGGCGAAGTCGATGGCCTCGCTGATCTCCGGGTCGGCCTCGGCGACGGTCTTGCCCGCCTCGTGGACCATCACCGAGAGCATCGACCCGCGCCGCGCCGCCATGGCGTCACCGACGGCGGTGAGGATGCGGGCCCGCTCGGCCGGGTCGGTGGCCGCCCACTCCTGGGCGGCCTTCGTGGCGGCGGCCACGGCGCGGTCGACCGCGGCGGGCTCGGTGACGACCTTCGTGGGGGCGGGGCCCGGGTCGGCGGCGACCGCCGCGCGGGCCCAGGCGCGGTTCGCCGTCAGCGAGGGGTCGACGTCCGGCTCGGGCACGAACGTCAGCGACGAGCCCCGGGCGGTGGTGCCCGCGGTGCCCTCGCCGCCGTCGCGCACGAAGCCGGCGGCCTCGTCGGGGCCGTCGTCCTCGTCGTCCAGCGTCGCCTCGGCGGCGGCACGCTCGGACGCAGCGACGTTCTGGCGCCGGCGCGGCCCGTCCAGCGGCTCGTCGCGGTCGGCGACGGAGGCGCGGAACGCGCTCTCCTGCCCGGCCAGGGGGTCGTCGCCCTCGGCGAAGAGGGAGTAGAGGAACCCCTCGGGCGAGGCGTTCTCCTCCAGGCGCCGCACGAGGTAGGAGACGGCGACGTCGAAGTCGTCGACGTGGACGACGGGGGTGTAGAGCACCACGCCCCCGACCTCCTGGCCGATCGCCTGGGTCTGCGCGGGGGCCATGCCCTGCAGCGCCTCGACGTCGACCGACGCCTCCACGCCGCGGGCCTTGCCGAGCAGGTGCCCCAGCGCCACGTGGAAGAGGTTGTGGCTGGCGACCCCGATCCGCACCGCGGCGGTGTTCTCCGCGGTCAGCGCCTGGTCGAGCAGGCGCACGTAGTTGGCGTCCACCTCGGGCTTGGAGGAGTAGGGGGCCTGCGGCCAGTGGTGCAGCTCGGCGTCGACGGCCTCCATCGCGAGGTTCGCGCCCTTGACGAGGCGCACCTTGACCTTGGCGCCGCCGCGCGCCACCCGGGCCTTCGCGGCCTCGGTGACGCGGCGCAGCGCGCCAGGGGAGTCGGGCAGGTAGGCCTGCAGGACGATCCCGATCTCGAGGTCCGCGATCTCCTCGAGGGCGCACAGCCGCTCGAAGAAGGCGACGGTGAGGTCGAGGTCCTTGTACTCCTCCATGTCGCAGTTGATGAACGCCGGCTTCTGCTTGCCCTGGGCGATGCGGTACAGGGGCAGCAGCGCCTCGGTGAGCCGGTCCAGGCTCGCGTCGTGGTCCCAGGGGGCCAGCTGGGCGAGCATCGAGGAGGCCTTGACGGAGACGTAGTCGACGTCGGTGCGGCGCAGCAGCTCGGCGGTGCGCTCGCGGCGCCGGGCGGCCTCGTCCTCGCCGAGGACGGCCTCGCCGAGGAGGTTGAGGTTCAGCTGGGAACCCTGGGCGCGGGCCGCGGCCAGGCGCTTGGTCAGGGCGCGGTCGCCGGAGCCCGCCCCGCCCACCTGCACCACGAGGTGCCCGACGAGCTGCCGCAGCCGCACCCGGGAGGCGGGGACGACGACCTGGGGGATCTTGGGGGCCAGGATCCCGCCGGCAGCGACGAGCGCGCGGTCGACGGGTCCGAGGAACGCCGGCATGGTGCCCTGGGCCAGCACGCGCAGCTCGCGGGCGGCGGCCGCGTCGTCCTCGGGGCGTGCGACCTTGTCCACGAACCCGAGGGCGAAGTCCACGCCGGCGGGGTCGTGCACGAGGGAGGCGAGGCGCTGCGTGGCGGAGCGCTCCTTCGCGCTGACCCCCTCGCCGTCGCTGGCCGCCTCCCAGCGGCGCGCCAGGGTGACGGCGTCCTCGACGAGGCCGTCGACGTCCGCGCCGCGCGTCCCGCCCTCCCGCGCGGGAGGGCCAGAGGTGCTCTCGACGAGGAGCGAGTCGTCGTGGGGAGGGGAGGTGGTGGAGTCCGTGGTCATGGCTCATCCAAACCCACCGCGGGCCGTGGTGGCGACCGGGCGCACCGGAGGTGTGGTACTGGAGGGTGCGCCGTGACCCGTGCTGGCCGGTGGGGGCCGATCGTGGGGGGCGCTTACGGTGGGGCTGTGCTCGACATCACAGCTCCGGGGACCCCTCTCGCCACCCGCGTGGTGCTGCTGGGGGCCGGGGAGCTGGCCAAGGAGGTCGTCATCGCCCTCCAGCGCCTCGGCGTGGAGGTCACCGCGGTCGACCGGTACGACGGCGCGCCGGCCCACCAGGTGGCCCACCACGCGGTGACGGCCGCGATGTCCGACCCCGCCGCGCTGCGGCGGGTCATCGAGGCGGAGATCGCCCGGCGGCCCGTCAGCGCGGAGCGCCCGCTGCTCGTGGTGCCGGAGATCGAGGCGCTGGCGACCGATGCGCTCCTCGTCATCGAGGCCGAGCGCGACGACGTGCGCGTCACCCCCACCGCGCGGGCCGCGGCGCTGACGATGGAGCGCGAGGGCATCCGGCGCCTGGCGGCCGAGGAGCTCGGCGTGCCCACGAGCCCGTACCGGTTCTGCGACAGCGCCGAGGAGGTCGCCGCCGCCGCGCACGCCCTGGGCTACCCGTGCTTCGTCAAGCCGGTCGTCTCCTCGTCGGGCAAGGGCCAGTCCGTGGTGAGCGGGCCCGACGACGTCGAGGGCGCCTGGACGCTGGCCATGACGGGCAGCCGCGTGGAGCGAGGGCGCGTCATCGTCGAGGGCGCCGTGTGCTTCGACGTGGAGATCACCCTGCTCACCGTGCGCTCGGGCGGCGCGGACGCCGGCGGGGCGACGACGACCACGTCCTTCTGCGCGCCGATCGGTCACCGCCAGGAGGGCGGCGACTACGTCGAGAGCTGGCAGCCGCAACCGCTGAGCGCCGCGGCGCTTCAGCGCGCCCAGGACCTGTCCACCCGTGTCACCGCCGCGCTCGGCGGCTGGGGCGTGTTCGGCGTGGAGCTGTTCGTCCGCGGCGACGAGGTGTGGTTCAGCGAGGTCAGCCCCCGCCCGCACGACACCGGGCTCGTCACCCTGGTCACCCAGCACCAGAGCGAGTTCGACCTGCACGCCCGCGCGCTGCTGGGGCTGCCGGTGGACACCTCGCTGCGGTGCGCCGGCGCGAGCGCGGTGATCAAGGACCGCCGTGAACCGTCCCCGAGCTCGGAGGGGGAGCCGCCGATGATGACCGGCGTCGAACGCGCGCTGGCCGTCCCGGGCGCTGACCTGCGGCTGTTCGGCAAGCCCGCCACGCACCCGGGGCGCCGTCTCGGCGTCGCCCTGGCCCGGGCGCTGCCCTTCGACCAGCCCGACGAGGGCGACGTCCTCGGGCGCGCCGGCACCGGCGACGCCCGCGCCAGAGCCAGCACGGCGGCCGCCGCGGTCCGCCTGGAGAGCCCCTCGGTCTGAGCCTCAGCCGGCGCCCGCGAACCCCAGCTGGCGCCACGCCTCCTGCACGGCGATGGCGGCGACGTTGGAGACGTTCATGGACCGCGCGCCGTCGACCATGGGCACCCGCACCCGCTGGGTGACGCGAGGGTGGGCCATGACCCCCTCCGGCAGTCCGGTCGACTCCCTGCCCAGGAGCAGCAGGTCGCCGTCCCGGTAAGCCACCTCGGTGTAGCGCGCGGCGGCGCGGGCGGTGAAGGCGAAGACCCGCGAGCCCGGCAGCGCGTCGAGCAGCGCGTCGAGGTCGTCGTGGACGCGCAGGTGCGCCAGGTCGTGGTAGTCCAGGCCGGCCCGGCGCAGCTTCGCGTCCTCCAGGTCGAAGCCGAGCGGCCGGACGAGGTGGAGCATCGCCCCCGTCGTCGCGGCGATGCGGATCGCGTTGCCGGAGTTGCCGGGGATCTCCGGCTCGTGGATCGCGACGTGGAGCACGCCGTGATCCTCGCAGGCGGCGAGAACCTGCTGCCGCGGTGATCGACATGCCGGAGCGGGTCGCCCGCCCGGCCCAGAGCCGGGACAGTGGGTGGTGGCACAACGCCGCCTGATGGCACCCCCCGAGCAGAGGACCCGTCCGTGAGCACCCGAACCTCCTCCCGGCGACGGATCCCGGCGCTGACCCTCGCCCTCGCCGTGGCCGCCCCGCTGGCCGCGTGCAGCGCCGGTGACCCGCCGGCGGCCGACACCACCACGGCGACGACCAGCGCTGACGGTGGGCTCGAGGTCACCGTCACCCAGAACCCGGACCAGGCCCTGGTGGCCCGCGTCGAGGTCACCGCCGAGACCCCGACCGGCGTCGAGCTGAGCGTCACCTCCGACGACACGGAGTCGCGGACGATCACCTCGTCGGAGGCCGCGACGACGCACGACCTCACCGTGGTGGGGCTGCGGGCGGACACGGAGTACACCGTCGAGGCGTCGAGCACCGACGACGCGGCGCTCGAGCCGGTCTCGAGCTCGGTCGTCACCGGCGCCCTGCCGAGCAACGCGCCGAGCGCGGAGGTGGTCGAGGCCGCCCAGGGCGTGGAGACGGGGCCCGACGCGGGCATCACCTTCTTCGGCCTGACGGCCCCGGGGAGCTACGAGGACCCGACCGACCTGCCCGACGGACCGGTCTTCTGGGGTGTGGACCCGCAGGGGGAGGTGGTCTGGTACCTCGACAGCGACGAGACGACCAACCGCGCGCCGCTGATCCGCGACGGCGGCGACGGGACGCTGCTGGCCTTCTTCGAGGACAGCATCGACCGGGTCACCCTCGCCGGCGAGGTCCTCGAGACCTACGACATGGGCGCGGTCGACGGGTGGCACCACGACGCGTTCCTCCTGCCCGGCGGCGGG
>JARICT010000153.1 GCA_029257185.1 Quadrisphaera sp. | reverse complement strand
TGCTGGAGGACCCGGCGCCGGAGGCCTGGGTCGAGGAGCTCTCCGCCTCCTGGGTGACGATCCGTCTGCGGTTCTGCCACGGGCCCCGCAACGCCGACGTCTGGTCGGTGCGCAGCGCGGTGATCATGGCCGTGGTCGAGGCCGTGGGCGAGCGCGGCATCATCATCCCCTTCGAGCACGCGGTGGTGCAGGTCGCCCGTGAGCCGGGCCGGTAGCCGGGAGTCAGGCCGCCCGCGTGGCCGCGGCCTGCTGGGAGACGATCGCCGCGACGCCGCCGAGCACGAGCCCGGCGAAGCCGCCCGCGAGCGCCCCGCGCCCCACGTCACCGTTCACCGCCCCGATCGCGGCGCCGAGGACGGGGCCGGCGAGCGCGCCGACGGCGATCCACGCGGCGATCGGGCGCGGGGGGTGGTCCCCGATCTGTCCTGGCTGGTGCGTGCTCATGCTCTGCTCTCCTCCGGGCGTCGGGGCGCTGCGGCGCGCAGCGAGGACGCCAGCGTGGTCCAGCCCGCCAGCTCCCGCACGTCGGGAGCTGGCCGCGGCAGAGCCGCGCACTACCCTCGCGCCATGGCGACCAGGGCGCAGACCCGTCGTCGACGCCAGGCGTCCCGGGCGAGACGGATCCGCCCGATCTACCCCGAGCGCACCCCGCACCCGGTCCTCAACCGGATCACCCGCGTCGCGGCGCGCTCGCCGGTCCGGGTGCGCGGGCGCAACCCGTTCCTCCTCGCGACGTCGGTGGTGCGCCGCTTCTCCGAGGTCCGCGCCACGGGGCTCGCCGCGGAGATGGCCTACTTCCTGGTGCTCTCGCTCCTCCCGCTGGTCACGGCGATCGGCGCCGGCATCGGTCTGCTCGGCGCGGTGCTCCCCGCCGAGAAGCTCGCGGCGGTGCGCGGCGGTGCGGCAGCGGTGGTGGAGCTGGTCCTGGGCCGCCAGCTCGCCGGCCAGGTGGCGGTCCCGCTGCTCGACGACCTGCTGACCGAGCGGCAGCCCACCCTCGCGGTCGTCGGGGCCGTCGTCGCGCTGCTGCTGGGCAGCCGGGTGTTCCGCTCCGCGCTGGGGGCCCTCGGCGAGGCGGTGCAGATCCCCGAGCGCCGCGGCTTCTGGCGGCTGTGGGGGTGGGCCCTGCTGCTGACGCTGCTGGCCGTGGTCACCGTCACCGCCGTGCTCAGCCTGGTCGTCGTCGGGCCGCTGTTCGGCGGCGGTGAGGCCATCGCCGAGCTGGTCGGTGCCGGCTCGCTCGTCTCGTGGACGTGGTCGCTGGGGCGCTGGCCGGTCGCCGTCGCCATCGCGGGGGCGGTGCTCGCGCTGCTGTACCGGCTCGGCCAGCGCGAGCAGGGGTGGCGCAGGGTGCTGCCCGGTGCGGCGATGGCGACGGTGGCGCTGCTGGTGCTGACCAGCGGCTTTCGCCTGTACCTCGCGGTCGCGCCGCCGGGAGGGGTCCAGGTCGGCGCCCTGGACGAGGCCGCGTCGACGGCGGGGCTGTTCGTCGTCACGGCGCTGGCGGTGATGCTCTACGCGTGGCTGAGCTCGCTGGTGATCCTCGGGGGCGGCATCGTCAACGTGGAGTGGGCGGCGGCGCCGCGTCAGCCGGAGCTGTTCACCCCGTGAACTCGCCCGAGGGCAGGTCGCGCTCGTCGTCCTCGATGGCCGCGACGATCCGCGTCACGACGTCGCGCGGGTCCAACCCCTGCGGCAGCCTCGGCGGCTCGCCCGCGATCGGTCGGGTGGCCAGACCCGTCTCGGTGTGGGGGGGCCTCGCGTCGACCACGCGGACCTTCCTGCGGCGCAGCTCGCGCCCGGCGACGTCGTCGAAGCTCGTGAGCGCGGCCTTCGTCGCGGCGTAGGCCGCCATGCCCGTGGGCGCCTGCTCGGCGACGACCGCGGAGACGTTCACCACGAAGGAGTCCTGGCCCCGCTCCGCGGCCCCCTCCTGCAGGGGTCCGGCCGCCGCCCGCAGCAGCCGCACCGGGCCGAGGAAGTTGGCGCCCACCAGCTCGGTGAGCGTCTCGTCGGCCAGCTCGGTGACGGGGCCGAACGCGACGACGCCGGCGGTGAGCACCACCCCGTCCAGACCGCCGTGCGCGCTGATCGCCGCGTCCACCATCGCCTGGGGACCGGCGGGGTCGGTGAGGTCGGCGGTGACGATCTCCGCCCCGTCCACGCCCAGCGCCTCCAGCGGCTCTCGCCGGCGGCCCGCGAGGGTCAGGCGGGCGCCGGCCGCTGCGAGCGCCGCCGTGAGCGGCGCGCCGAGGCCCCCTCCTGCGCCGACGAGGAGGATGCGGGCACCGCTGATCGTGGTCACGGGTGCGACCCTGCCAGAGCCCGCGCCCGCGCGCCCGGCGGGTGGATCATGGGGCGGCCGGCTCGACGTGGCCCGGCGACGTCGCCGCGATGCGCGAGGTCGTCGGCCAGGCACGCCGCCCCCGGGGCCGATCCCGCGACGGCGCGGCCGGTCAGAGCAGGCGCACCGCCAGCAGGCACACGTCGTCCTCCTGCCCGAGGGCCAGCAGGCCCGAGGCGAGGGCGCGGGTCAGCGCCACGCAGCCGTCGTCGGGCCGGTGGGCCGCGAGGGTGGCGCGCACCCGCGCGAGCCCGGGGTCGATCCCCTGCGCCCTGGCCTCGATGAGGCCGTCGGTGAAGAGCAGCAGCACGCTGCCGGGCTCGAGGGTGCGCTCGGCCTGTGCCCTGCCCCCCTCGCGCGGCGCGTCGACACCGATGAGGACGCTGGTCGCCCCCTCGAGGGACTCGACCCGGCCGTCCGGGCGGCGGAGCAGCGGCGGGTGGTGACCGGCGTTGGCCCACACCAGGCGCCGGGAGCCCCCCGGCGCCCCGAGCCCAGCGGTCGCGGCCCCCGCGGCGCCCTCGTCGTCCGGGCCCTCCGCGTCGTCGAGACGCGCGTAGACGCACGTGGCGAGGTCGGCCATGCCCAGCCCCTGCACCAGCTGGTCGAGGCGGTCGAGCACCGTGGCCGGGTCGCCGCCCTCCCAGGCGTAGGACCGCAGCACCGACCGGAGCTGGCCCATGCTGGCCGCGGCGGTGAGGTCGTGACCCATGACGTCCCCGATGGCGAGCCCGGTACCACCACCGGGCAGGTCCAGCACGTCGTACCAGTCCCCACCGACCTCGGCCCGGTCGTTGCCGGGCAGGTAGGCCGCCGCCGCGTCGAGGCCCGCGACCTCGGGGACGGGCGGCAGCAGGGACCGCTGGAGGGTCACCGCGGTGCTGTGCTCCGCGGCGTACAGGCGGGCGTTGTCCAGCGCCAGGCCGGCACGCTTGGCGAGGTCGACCGCGACGGCGAGGTCGGCCGTGTCGTACTCGCGCCCGGACGCCCCGCGGACCAGCGACAGCGTCCCCAGCACCCGGCGGCGCGCCACCACGGGCATCACCATGGCCGAGGACAGCCCGACCACGGCGATGAGGCGGTCCAGCTCCTCCCACGGGAGCTCCGGCGTGGCCTCGCGCGCGGCGGAGATCTCCTCGGGGCGGATCAACCGCGGCACGGTGGTGCCCAGCAGGTCCGCCGTGGCTGAGCCCCGCGCCAGGGTCGTGGCCCGCAGCTCGAGCCAGCGCTCCATCTCCTCCTCGTGGCCGTCACGGTGCAGCGTGGTGGCCTGCAGGACCCCCTCGGTGTCCACCAGCGTCAGCACCGCCCAGTCGGCGAGGTCGGGGACCACCAGCTCGCAGAGCTGCCGGGTGGCCGCCTCCACGTCCAGGGTCGCGGCGAGGACCCCGGTGACCTCGGCGAGCAGCGAGACCCGAGCCCAGGCGGACTCGGCGCGCTCGCGCGCCGCCTCGGCCTGACGACGGGCGGTGTCGGCCTCGCGGTGGGCCGCCTCGGCGTCGGCGCGGGCAGCGTCGGCGAGGGCCAGCGCGCTGGCCAGCTCCCGCTGGGCGTCGACGGCGGCGGTGACGTCGGCCTGCACGGCCACGAAGTGGGTGAGCGTGCCCTGACCGTCGAACAGGGGGCTCACCGACAGGGCGTTCCAGAACCTCGACCCGTCGGAGCGGTAGTTCAGCAGCACCTGCTCGACCCCTCGCCCGGCGTCGAGGGCGGCGCGCACCCTGGCCACGTGCTCGCGGTCGGTGCCGGGCCCCTGGAGGAAGCGGCAGTTGCGGCCCACGGCGGTCTCCGCCGAGTAGCCGGTGACCGTCTCGAAGGCGGGGTTGACCCAGACCAGGGGGCGGTCCGGCAGCCGCGCGTCGGAGATGGTGAACGACGTCGTCGACGCGAGCACGGCGGCCGTGGTGAGGCCGGTGACGTCGGACCCGGCCGCGACGGAGGCCACCTCGTCGCGCAGCGGCAGGAGGAGCACGAGCGAGGAGGAGGCGAGCGGTGACGCCCCGCCCGCGAGGGGGAGGACCATGACCCACAGCGACTCCCTGGCGCTGGTGGCGCGCGTCGCCCGGTGGGCGGTGACGGTCTCGCCGGTGACCTGCTCGCCCGCCACGATGCGCGCCATGGTCGAGCCAGGACCGGCGGCGGGCGCTCCGTCCCGGTCCTGCAGGCCGGCGAGGGCGGACCACTCCAGGACGTCGATCGGCAGCCGGGCCCCCGGCGCGAGGTCCGCGGCGAGCGAGTTGGCGTACGTCACCTGCCCGGCGCCCACGTCGACGACGAGGACGGCCCCGGGGCTGTCCAGGACCACCCGCGGCAGCCCGGACAGCAGGGTGGCCGCGTCCCGGAGCGGCCCCGGCCGGGGCGGGCCGCCGGCCAGGGGTGCTGCGCCGGCGCTCGGGCCGGTCGCGGGGGTGGGGCTCACCGGGGCAACATACGAGACGTCGCGCCGCTGCGCCGCGGAGATCGCCGGTGTGGCGTACCGATCAGCACCCCAGGGCGGCGGTGCCCCCACCCCCGGGCCGTGCCGGGCGGGCGGTGCGACGCGCCGCTGCCTACCGTGGAGGCATGGAGAGCACCGCGCTGACCGTGCGCACCGGGAGCCAGGAGGTCGTCGTCGACCTCACGCGCCGCTGCGAGGACTTCCTGCGAGGGGCGGGGGCCGGTGACGGCCTGCTCAGCGTCTTCGTCCCCCACGCCACAGCGGGCGTCGCCGTCATCGAGACCGGAGCCGGCTCCGACGACGACCTGCTGGCCGCCCTGGAGCAGGTGGTGCCCCACGGCGGACCGGCGGGCCAGGGATGGCGGCACCACCACGGCAGCCCGGGGCACGGGCGCGACCACGTCCTGCCCGCGATCGTCGCCCCGTCGATGACCGTCCCCGTGCTCGGCGGGGCCATGGCGCTGGGGACGTGGCAGTCGGTGTGCCTCGTGGACACCAACGTCGACAACCCCGACCGCACCGTGCGCCTGTCCTACCTCGCTGGTTGAGTGCGATCATGCGCTATCTCGAGAACACGCCGGGGGACAAGAAATGGTCTGCCGTCGGCCTGGGCACCTGGCAGTTCGGCTCCGGGGAGTGGGGGTACGGCGAGGACTACGCCTCCCGCGAGGCGGGGGCCATCGTGCGGCGGGCCCTCGAGCTGGGCATCACCGTCTTCGACACCGCCGAGATCTACGGCAGGGGCCGCAGCGAGGCCATCCTCGGTGAGGCCCTCGCGAGCGTCGACGGCGCGCGGGAGAGGGCGGTCGTCGCCTCCAAGCTGTTCCCGGTCCGACCCACGACGTCGACCACGGTCAGCCACGCGGTGGCCAGCGCGTCCCGCCTGGGGGTCGAGCGCCTCGACCTCTACCAGGTGCACTGGCCCCACCCGCTGCTCGGCGACCGACCGGCGATGGCGGGCATGCGCCAGCTCCGCGACGTGGGGGTCGTCGACCAGGTGGGCGTCAGCAACTACGGCGCCGCCCGCTGGGACGCCGCCGAGCGGGCGCTCGGCGCCCCCGTGCTGAGCAACCAGGTGCGCTACAGCCTGGTCGCCCGCGGGCCCGAGGCGGCGGTCCTCCCGCGAGCCCAGGAGCGCGGCGGCGTGGTCATCGCCTACAGCCCGCTGGGACAGGGGCTGCTGTCGGGCAAGTACGACGTCGACCACCGGCCCCGCGACACCGTGCGTCGCCGGATGACCGCGGCCTTCGCCCCCGAGAACCTGCGCCGCGCGACGCCGCTCATCGAGACCCTGCGAGAGGTCGCTGACGCCCACGGCGTCACCCCCAGCCAGGTGTCGCTCGCCTGGGTGATCAGCCACGACCGGGTGGTCGCCATCCCCGGGGCGTCCTCGGTGGCCCAGCTGGAGTCCAACGCCGCCGCGGCGGACGTCGAGCTGGCCGCCGACGAGATCGCCGCGCTGGACCGCTCGAGCGCGCAGTACCAACCGCTCAGCGGTCCCCGGGCCGCGCTCGCATCGCTCCGACGGGGGTAGGGACCTCCGGGGGCCAGCGGTGGGCCATGGCCTCGTCGACCAGGTCCAGGTTGCGGCGCAGGGGCGTGAGGTCCGCCTCGTCCCAGTCCTGGGCGGCGATCGCCCGGCGCGTCTGCTCCAGCTGCTCGCGGACCACGTGGGCGTCCTCCTCGCGGACCACCCAGGCGAGCTCGCGCAGCAGGACGAGGAGGGCCTGGACCACGAGGCGGTCGGTGATCCCGTAGCTGCGCAGCTGGCCGATGCCGAGGTCGACGAACTCGGCGAGGTCGCGGCGCGGGAGGATCGCGCGCAGCCTCTCGTCGTCGTCGCGCAGCACCTCGGGGCTGAGGTCCCGCCCGGCGACCTCGCACAGCAGGGCGCTGACGTGGTTGACGGTGTGGACCGCGGTCGTCGGGTCGTTGACGCCGGGGGAGAGCGCCTTCGCGGCGACGTCGACGAGCTGGCGCAGGCTGAAGGTGACGTCCTCGCGGCCGCCGCGCTCGTCCAGGAGCATGAGCGCCGGCTTGACCGCGTCGGAGAGCTCGTCGAAGCGCACCTCGCGGCGCGAGGCCGCGTCGGGGTCCCCGCTCAGCCAGGCGTGGGCGACGGGGGTGCCCTCGACGACCCAGGCACCCACCGCGACGTCCACCGCGATGACGACGCCGGCGTTGGTGGCGGCGGAGACCAGCGCCTCGCGGTCGATCGAGCCGACGAAGCCCGTGGCCCGCGCCAGGAGCGGCGTGGCTCCGGAGGGGACGACGACCGGCTCGGGCTCGGCGTCGGGGTCGTGCTCGGGAAGCACGCGGGCGACCATCGTCAGCGCGGACGCGCGCACGTCGGTGAGGATGGCCTCGACCCGGATCTGACGCACGATGTGGGCGAGGAAGAGCACGAGGGCGATGACGCTGGCGGTGACGAGGACGTAGGAGACGCTGACCGACATCGCCGGGACGAAGAGGTCCTGCTGATCTCCGGAGTCGCGCACGGTGCGCATCACCGTCAGCGAGTACAGGAACGTGCCCAGGAACAGGCCGAGGGTGACCTGCACCTGGCGGTCACGGGTGAAGGTGCGCAGCAGCCGCGGGGAGAACTGGCTGCTGGCCAGCTGCAGGGTCACGACGGTGAGCGAGAAGGTCAGCGACGTCACGGTGATCATCGACCCGGCGATCGCCCCCAGCACGTCTCGAGCGGCGTCGGAGTCGCCCCCGAAGAGGTAACCCTTCACCGCCTCGGACAGGGACTCGTCGATGCGCCGGTCGATGCGGGGGAACACGACCCCGGCGACGAGCGCCGCCGCCACGAAGATCGTGGGGATGGGCCACAGGTTGGTCCGGGCGGCGTTGAGGAGAGCGGCGAAGCGGCTGCTCAGGTCGCGGTGGGTCCTCATGCGCTGATCGTCTCTCGCGGCGTCAACGTGGGGTAGTCGGTGTACCCCTTCGCGTCGCGGGTGTAGAAGGTGGACGGGTCCGGCTCGTTGAGCGGCGCCCCGCTGCGCCACCGCTCCACGAGGTCGGGGTTGGCGATGAGGGCCCGGCCCACCACGACGGCGTCGGCGCTGCTGGCCTCGACCAGCGCCGCGGCCTCTTCGAGGTCGGTCAGCGCGGCGAAGCCGCTGTTGACCATGAAGACGCCACCGAAGCGCCGGCGCAGGTCCGCGGACAGGTCGCCGGTGACGTCCCGGTGCAGGACCGAGAGGTAGGCCAGCCCCAGGGGAGCGATCGCGTCGACGAGGTGGGCGTATGTCGCGCGCACGTCGTCGGGGTCGTCCTCGACCACGCCCTGGACGCCGTGCTCGGGCGACAGGCGCACGCCCAGGCGTCCCGCACCGATCTCCTGGGCCACGGCCTCGACCACCTCGATCACGAAGCGGGCCCGGTCCTGCGGGCTGCCGCCGTAGCCGTCGTCGCGGACGTTGGAGCCTGCGCCGAGGAACTCGTGGAGGAGGTAGCCGTTCGCCCCGTGGAGCTCGACGCCGTCCATCCCGGCGTCCACCGCGCGCCGGCACGCCGTCACGATCTGCTCCTTGACGACGGACAGCTCGTCGGTGCTCAGCGCGTGCGGGACGGGGTGGTCGAGCTTGCCGCGCTCGGTGTGCGCGGCGCCGCCGGCGGAGATCGCCGAGGGCGCGACGATGCGGTCGGTCCCCGTGATCTCCGGGTGGGAGACCCGGCCGCCGTGCATCACCTGCATGACGACGCTCCCGCCGCGGGCGTGCACCGCGTCTGCGACGCGCGCCCACCCCGCGGCCTGCTCGTCGGTGGCGATGCCGGGCTGGCCGACGTAGGAGCGGGACTCCGCGCTGGGGTAGGTGCCCTCGGTGATGATCAGGCCGGCGCTGGCGCGCTGGCGGTAGTACTCGACGACGAGGTCGCCCGGCACGCCGTCCGCCCCGGAACGGGTGCGGGTCAGGGGCGCCATGACGACGCGGTTGGCGAGGCGGAGGTCGCCGGCGGTCAGCGGGGAGAACAGGTTCGTGGTCACGCCGGGACAACCGCGAGGGCGGCAGTCCTCTTCCGCGGGGGCGGTGGGCCGAGGCACCTGGCAGGCTGGGCCTGCACCCGGCCGGGTGGCGTCGTGATGGTGCGTGAGGGGGACCCGTGGGCAGATCGATCGGTGTGGTCGTGGGCGTGATCGTGATGCTGATGGGGGTGCTGTTCTTCCTCCAGGGCATCGGGGTGATCGACTCGTCGAGCCCCATGACGGGGACCACCTTGTGGACCGTCCTCGGCCCGCTCATCGCGGTCGTGGGACTGGTGCTCGTGGTCGCCAGCTCACGCCGGCGGCGTCCTCCGCGCTGACCGCGCCGCTCGGCGGCGGAGAGCCTCAGTCCATGCCGAGGTCGAACGCCGCCTCGAGGTCGTAGCGGGAGTAGGCCCTGAAGGCGATCGACGTCTGGGTGCCGAGCACCCCGGGCACCTTGCTGATGCGGTCGGCGACGACGTCGGCGAGATCCTCGTGGGCGCGCACCCGCACCATCACCACGAGGTCGTGCGCACCGGTGATCGAGTAGACCTCGCTGACCCCCTCGAGGTTCGCCACCGCCTGCCCGGCCTCGGGGATGCGGTGCTGCTCGACGTCGACGGAGACGATGGCGGTGATCATCGCACCATGGTCCCACCGCCCGCGGCGCACGGCCAACCGCCGCGCTGAGAAAGGTGGACGACGATGGCGGGCAGCTTTTTCGGCGACATTGTTCGACATCACGGAGAAACACCTCGCGCGGTCGACGGAGAGTGCTCGATCCGCCTCAGGTGGTTCCTGAACGGGTATCACAGAGTGTTATGCTGAATTGTCCACCGACAAGGAGGGCACACCATGGATCTTCTGTCCCGAGCCGAGCTCGTCGCGCTGGCGCAGTCACGCGGTACCGGCCCTGCGGTCACGCTGTACATGCCGACCCACCGAGCGGGTGAGGCGGTCCAGGGGGACTCGCTGCGCTGGAAGAACCTCGTGAACGGGGTGGCCCCGCGTCTGGCTGAGGAGATCGGCACCCGTGACGCCGAGCGGCTGCTGGCCCCAGCCCGCGAGCTCCAGGCCGACGACCGGGCCTGGCAGCACATGAGCGACGGGCTGGCGATGTTCCTGCGGGCCGACACCCACGAGACCTTCCGGGTCCCCGCGCCGCTCCCCGAGCTGGCGACCGTGGGCGACCGGTGGGTGGTCAGCCCGCTGATGCGCCTGCTCAGCGGCGACGAGCGCTTCCTCGTCCTGGCGCTGAGCCAGGGCGGTGTGCGTCTGCTCGAGGGCAGCCGTCACGCCGTCGAGGAGGTGCAGCTGGACGACGTCCCCACCAGCCTGCGCGACGTCGCGCAGGCTCGCGGCGACGCACCGGCGCCCATGGCGCGTCCCTCCAGCACCGCGTCCCGCGGCGGCCCCGCCGTGTTCTACGGCCACGGTGCGACGGACGAACGCGCGAGGGACGAGGACGTGCGGCGATTCCTGCGCCAGGTCTCGACCGGCCTGCGCGAGGTGCTGGCGTCGCAGGGCGCCCCCCTGGTGCTCGTGGGGCTCGACCGGCTGGTCGCCGTCTTCCGGGAGGTGAACACCTCCCCCGACCTCATGGACGAGGCGGTGCTCCAGGACCCGGGCCAGCTCTCCACCGCGGAGCTGCACGCGAAGGCGTGGCCGCTCGTCGAGCAGCGGTTGCGTGAGCAGCGCAGCGCCGTGATGGAGCGGCTCGGCGAGCTTCGCGGCACCGGACGGGCCTCGTCGGACCCCGGCGCCATCGCCGAGGCGGCGTCCCAGGGGCGGGTGGACACCCTGTTCCTCACCGTCGACCCCTGGTGCTGGAACCGTGTCTCGGAGGGCTCGGCCGCCATCGCCGCCCTCGGGGCCGACGAGGCGTACGCCGCGTGCGAGGTGTCGGACACCGCCGCGACCGACGCCCTGCTCCACGACGGAAAGGTCTACATCACCTCGCAGCAGGTGGCGCAGGACAGCGACATGGCCGCGGCCTTCCGCTACTGAGCGGGCGGGCGCCCGTCGCATCTCCGGCCCTCGGGCGCCCGGCGCTGCTCCGCGGCCAAGGCTCCGGCACCCAACACCTGTGCGCGGCCGCCGAGGACCTCGACCACGGCGTGCCGACACCCCTACGGTTCGATCATGACCGAGACGCCGAGCACCGTCGCAGACGCCCACGCCGCCGCCGACCGGCCGCTGCAGGCGGTGATGGACGGCGTCACCGCACAGGGGTGGGGATCGCCCTCGCCCTGCGAGGGCTGGTCGGCCGCCGACGTCGTGGCCCACCTGGTGGACACCCAGCGGGACTTCCTCGGAGGCCATGGCGTCGACCTGGGGGAGAGGCCGGACGTGAGCGCCGACCCGGGGGCGGCATGGCGCGAGCACGCCGACCGGGTGGCCGCGGCCCTGTCCGACGACGCGGTGACCGCCACGGCCTTCGACGGGTTCTTCGGCCCCACCACCGTGGGCGCCACGTTCGAGCAGTTCTACGTCTGGGACATGGTGGTCCACCGCTGGGACGTGGCCAGGGCGGTCGAGGCGGACCACGCCCTGACCGGCACGGAGCTGGACCGCGTGGAGCGGGGGGCCGACGGCTTCGGCGAGGCCCTCCACATGGACGGGGTCTGCCGGTCCGCGCTCGAGGCGCCGGCCGACGCCCCGCGGGAGGCCAGGGTGCTGGCGCGGCTGGGGCGGCGGGTCTGAGGTCCGGTTCGACGGGATCGCTGCCTCCGATCGCGTTCTGTTGTCAACTTAAGGTTGACAGAGTGATCTTCGGTCATCGACACTCGTGCCATGACTCCTCAGCGCCGCGTCCTCGCCGTCCGTCGTGCCGCGATCACCGTCGGGGTCGTCGCGCTGGCGCTCGTCTTCCTCGCGGCCTTCGTCGGGCTCGGGATCCCGGCGCTGGTGATCATCCCGGCAGCCTGGATCGCCGTCGTCGCGGCGCTCGTGTGGCTGGTGCTGTTCCTCGTCGACCGTCGTGCCGCCGACCGGCACGCCGCTCAGGGCCGGTCGTGGCGCCCGGACGGCACCACGGCCGGATGAGCGCGGACGAGATCGAGGTGGCGCTGGCACGGCTGGCAGCTGACCCTCGCGCGCAGGAGGCCGACGCGCTCCCGCAGACGGGCGTCAGCGCCGTCGACGCCCACCTGGGCACCGCGGTCCGGCTGCGAGCGATCGTCGAGGGGGCCGAGTCCCTGCAGCAGGACGCGGTCACCGCGGCTCGCGAGGCCGGTGCCAGCTGGGCGGACGTCGGTCAGTCCCTGGGCATCAGCCGCCAGGCGGCCCAGCAGCGCTTCGGGGCCAGGGCCGTCGCGGAGCTGACGCCGCAGGAGCGTCTCCTCGGCCCGGTGACCAGGGCCGAGGAGGTGCGGGAGCTGTGCGCGGCCGGCCGCGACGGCTGGCGCCCGACGGGCTCACGCCACGGCGAGCACGTCCTCGTCCGCGACGAGCAGGCGTGGGAGGTGCGCCGGGTCTCCATGCTCGGGCCGTCCGCCGCCGGCGGGCGGGACGGCTGGGTGCTGGTCACCACGCGGTTCCCCGACTGCTTCCAGGTCCGGCCGGCGGCACCGCTGGCGTGAGGTCTCGTCCTCGGTGCGGTCGAGCACACCCTGCAGAGCGCATCGAGCCCGCACAGGTTGACGCACGAGTCTGTACGGCAGAACATCTACAGGTGACGACCATGACCGGCGCCTCGGAGACCTGGCGAGCCCGCATCAGTCACGAGGAGGCCGAACAGCTGCGCCACGACGCCGAGCTGCTCGGCCTGGCTACCCGCACCGACATCGTGCGGGCGGGCCTCGAGATGCTCCGTCGCCGGGCCGCCGAGGAACGCATGGCACGCAGCGTGGACGACTTCTACAGGGGTGAGCTGCCGCCGGCGCCGATCGGCGTCAGGCGTCGTCGTCAGCACGGCGACCGTGCCGCTTCCTGAGGCTCTGCGGGGCGAGGTGTGGGACGTCGACTTCGACGACCTCGGTGAGCATCCCGCTGTCATCCTCAGCCGGAACCTCCTCAACACCCGCCTCGGCCACGTGGCCGTGGTGCCTGTCACGGGCACGCGCGGCCCGGTCGAGACGCACGTCGTCCTGACGCCCGAAGCAGGGTTGACCCGCTACGAAGAGGCCTTCGCCGACGTGACGACCCTCCAGCCCGTCGACCGCACCCAGCTGCTGGCCCGTCGAGGTCTGCTGGCCGGGGCGGAGATGGTCATCGTCGAGCGGCAGCTGACCACCTACCTGGGGCTCTGAGACAGGTCGATCCGCACCGCGTCGGAGTCGCTCTTGCGGACCAGGCTTCCCCGGTGAGCGGGGAGAGCCCCCGCGCCGTCGTCACGCACTCGTCGGGGGACGATGGACGGCGAACGACGGGGCGGTCAGGCGCTGGTGCGGGTGCCGTAGCGCTGCTGGGCGGACTGGGCCGTGGTGCCCAGGATCCCGCCGACCACAGACCAGGAGTACCCGGCATCGCGCATGGCGGCCACGGCACCAGCGATCTCCCGCTCGGCACCGGCGCGATCGGTGACCGCGTCGCGCAGACGGCGCAGCGGGGCGGGGTCGCGGTGGTCCTCGGGACGCGGCTCGTACTGCTCGAACCTGGCGGCGATCTCCTCGGCGTGGTCGAGGATGTGCTGGAGCGACTGCGGCATGGTCATCACCTGAGATATGTGGGTCGGGCCCGCATGGCGTGGGCGATCAGCTCGGTGCCGTCGGAGGCGACGATCTCGCCGACCTCCAGGAGGGTGCCGTCGTGGCCGGCGCCGATGTACATCGTCATGTCGTCGTCCTGGGAGAAGACGTCGATGCTGTTGCGGCGAGCGTGGAGCATGTCCTCGTCGGAGACACCGTGCCGACGTGCGCTGCCGAGGATGATCGGCTCCCACGACACACGTCAAGATAACCTGATGGATCAGCGCTGTCCAGCCCTCCGCTCGGCCCGGACGTCACCACGGTGCCGGACACGTTCTCCGACGTTCTCGCCGGGTTTCCGCCGGGTCAGGCCGCAGCCAAGCCCATCGACGTCGATGAGACAGCTTCTGACCTGCACGGACGTGGGGCGAGCGGGGCTCGAACCCGCGACCGAGGGATTATGAGTCCCCTGCTCTGACCGACTGAGCTACCGCCCCCTGCTGAGCCGACGCTACCGGCTCTGCCGCCGAGCCGGCGGTGCAGTGCTCGTCCCGGCGCGCGGGTGGTGCCAGGCTTCACCACGGGCCACGGAGGTCGTCGATGATCTCCGCGGTCGACACGGTCGACACGGCTCGTTCGATCTCGGCGAACCCGCCGGGGGAGCGTAGAGCCGGACGCGCCAGTCCCTGGGCGACCAGGTCGTCGAGAACATCTTCGCGCGGCCCCGACGAGGTGGGGCCCCCGCTCTCGTCGATCACGTCCCCATCATCGGTGACGACCGCCCGCGACGCGACCTCCGCGATCTGGTGCGAGGATCAACCAGCACCCTCGTCACCATCAGGTCTGGAGCCCCGTGAGCCGCATCGTCGCCGTCGCACCCGTGCTGCCACCACGGCGCCACCTCCAGTCGGAGGTCACCGCGATGGTGCGGGACATGGTGCTGCCGGGCGGCGACGCCGACACGTCCTCGCGCGCCCGCCTGCTCGACAAGCTGCACGCCAACTCGGGGATCTCCTACCGTCACCTCGCCCTGCCGCTGGAGGACTACCAGGAGCTGGGCGGCTTCACCGAGGCGAACGACGCCTTCCTGCGCGTCGGAACGGAGCTCGCCGCCGAGGCGGTGACCACGGCGCTGAAGCAGGCCGACCTCACGCCGTCCGACGTCGACGTCGTCTACTCCACCACCATCACCGGGCTCGCCGCGCCGTCGCTCGAGGCCAGGCTGGTCGGGCCGCTGGGGATGCGCCCCGACGTCAAGCGCGTGCCGATCTTCGGCCTCGGCTGCGTCGCCGGCGTGGCCGGCCTGGCGCGGGTGCACGACCACCTCGTGGGCCACCCCGACGACGTCGCGGTGCTGCTCTCCGTCGAGCTCTGCTCCCTGACCCTGCAGCGCGACGACACCTCCACCGCCAACCTCGTCGCGTCGGGGCTGTTCGGCGACGGGGCGGCCGCCGTGGTGGTGGTGGGGGAGCGGCGCGCGCGGCGCCTCGGGCTCCCGGGCCCCGAGATCGTCGACACCCGCAGCCGCTTCTACCCCGACACCGCGGACATCATGGGCTGGGACGTGGGCGGCACCGGCTTCAAGATCGTGCTCGGCGCCTCGGTGGCCGACGTCGTCGAGGCCCACCTCGGGGACGACGTCGACGCCTTCCTCGCCGGCTCGAACCTGGAGCGCGGGGACGTGGGCGAGTGGCTCGTCCACCCCGGCGGGCCCAAGATCCTCCAATCGGTGCGGTCGGCGCTGGCGCTGGGTGACGGTGCGCTCGACCGGTCGTGGGACCAGCTGGACGCCACGGGCAACCTCTCCTCAGCGGCGGTGCTGCACGTCCTCGCGCGGGCGGTGGACGACGCGCCACCGCCCGGCAGCCAGGGCGTGATGATGGCGATGGGCCCGGGCTTCTGCGCCGAGCTGGCGCTGCTGCGCTGGCCCGACGACGCCTCGGCGGAGCACGCCGCAGCATGACCAGCGCGGCCTGGTTCACCGTCCTCGTCGCCGCCGTGGCGATCGAGCGTCTCGTCGAGCTCGTCATCTCCCGGCGCCACCTCGCCGCCGCGATCGCCCGCGGCGGCTACGAGACCGGCAAGGGCCACTTCCCGGCGATGGTCGCCCTGCACACCGCGCTGCTGGTGGGGGCCGTGGCCGAGGTCGGGCTCGCCGACCGCCCGTTCCTCCCCGCGCTCGGGTGGCCGATGCTGGCGCTCGCGCTCGCCTGCCAGGTGGGGCGCTACGTGGTGATCGCCACGCTCGGCCAGCAGTGGAACACCCGCATCGTCGTCGTCCCCGGTGCGGGCGCGGTGCGCCGCGGCCTCTACCGGTGGGTCGAGCACCCCAACTACGTCATCGTGGTTCTCGAGGGGATCGCCCTGCCGCTCGTGCACACTGCCTGGGTGACCGCGACGCTGTTCACCGTGGCCAACGCCGTGCTGCTCCTCGGCTTCCGCATCCCCGCCGAGGACCGTGCCCTGGAGGATCTGCGCCAGCCCGCACCGGCGGACCCCCGCCCGGAGACCCGCCGATGACCGCCGCGCCCCCGCGGACCCTGCGCGCCCTGCCGCGCCTGGCGCCCACCGCTCCGCTGGTGCGCGAGCTCGTGGTCGTCGGCGGCGGGCCGGTAGGGCTCGCCGCCGCGATCGAGGCCCGGCTGGCCGGTCTGCGGGTCCTCGTCGTCGAGCCGCGTACCGGGGCCATCGACAAGGCGTGCGGCGAGGGGCTCATGCCCGGGGCCGTCGCCGCGCTATCGCGCCTGGGCGTGGACCCTGCGGGCCACCCGATCAGGGGCATCACCTACAGCGGGGCGCGGGGCACGCCGCGCGCCGAGCACCGCTTCAGCGGTCCGCCGGGGCGCGGGGTCCGGCGGCTCGCGCTCCAGTCCGCGATGGCCGAGCGGGCCCGCGAGCTGGGCGTCGACGTGCTGACGGCCAAGGTCGCCGACGTCACGCAGGACGGCACGTCGGTGCGCCTGCACCTCGCTCGGGCGACCCGGGACGCACCCTCGGGCTTCGTCGACGCCCGGTGGGTCATCGCCGCGGACGGTCTGCACTCGCCGGTGCGCCGCGCCCTGGGGGTCGAGCGCGGCGGGGACGGGAGGCGCTACGCCGTGCGCCAGCACGTGGCGCTCGAACCCTGGTCCGACCAGGTCGAGGTCTTCTGGGGCCGGGACCTCGAGGCCTACGTCACGCCCGTGGCGCCCGACGAGGTGGGCGTCGCCGTCCTGGGCCGCCGGGGAGGCGGCCTGTCGCTGTCCTCGGCGCTGGAGCAGCTTCCGGAGCTGGCACAGCGCCTCGCCGGGGTGGAGACCACCAGCTCCGCCCGGGGCGCCGGCCCGCTGCGCCAGCGCAGCGGGGCGAAGGTGGTGGGTCGGGTGCTCCTCGCCGGGGATGCCGCCGGCTACGTGGACGCGCTGACCGGCGAGGGGCTCATGGTGGGCATGGCCACCGCGCGGGCCGCCGTCGAGACCGTCAGCGCAGCGTCGCGGTGCGCCACGCCCACGGCAGCCGACGCCGAGGCCGCGCGCTACGCCGGGAGGTGGGCTCGGGCGACCCGCAGCTACCGGTGGTTGACCGCCTCGCTCGTCACCCTCACCCGCTGGGGATGGGGACGGACCGTCGTCGTAGCGCTCGCCGCTGCCGCACCGGCGGTCTTCGGCGCCGCGGTGGAGCAGGTGGGCCGCACCGCCGACGCCTGAGGGGCGGCGGCTGGTAGCGTGCTGTGCACCACGGCCCAGCACCCCTCTGCGGGTGCGGGCCACGGTCCCGCATAGCTCAATTGGCAGAGCAGCCGGCTGTTAACCGGCAGGTTCTTGGTTCGAGTCCAAGTGCGGGAGCCATCCTTCCGCTCGAACGTCCTGGGTGTCAGTCGTCCGTCGTGGGACGCCGCCTCGCCGCTTTGACCTTCCTCCGCTGTGATGCCGCGACGCCGGCGCGACGCACCGAGCCCCGCGTGGGTCTCGTCGGCCTGCGGCGTGGCGGTGGCGGTGCGCTCGCGGTGTCGAGCAGGGCCTGCAGTCGCGCCCTGGCAGCGTTGCGGTTCGCGAGCTGCCCGCGGTGCTCCGAGGCCGTGACCACCACCGTCCCGTCGCGCAGCCGCGGCTCCAGCGCGGTGAGGACCCGCTCGCGCAGCGCCTCGCCGGCCGCGGCGAGGGTCGGCGACGCGGCCGCGTCCCACACCAGCTCGACGCGGGAGTCCGCGGTGTTCACGGACTGGCCCCCCGGCCCGGACGACCGGGAGAACCGCCACGCCAGCTCCGCGTCGGGGATCCTCAGCTGGGCGACGGCGGCACCTCGTCCCCGTCCGGGCCCCCCGGGTCGTCACGCGGGATGACCTTGGCGCGGGACAGGGGGTCCGCGACGAGGTCGCCGACCCCCTCGACGGAGCGCGGCATCGTGTCCGGGCCGTCGTCGGGCTCCTCGCTCGTCCCGGCGCCCGGGGGCGGGGGGATGTCGCCGCCCACGAGGGCCTCGGGGCCGTCCGCCCACGGGGCGTCGTCCGCCTCGTCGGCCGGGGCGGAGGCCATCTCGGCGGCCAGCGCGTCGAGGTCCTCCGGAGAGTCGAGGGAGATCTCGTCGGGCTGGCCCTGCTGCGGTGTCGGCGTGCTCATGAGGAGTTCCTACCCTGCCGAGGTGACGTCCGACCACCCGAGTCCCCAGGCACCGGCCGGTCTGCAGCGCGTGGTGGTCCTCGACGTCGCCAACGTCATGGGCTCGCGCCCCGACGGGTGGTGGCGCGACCGGGCCGCGGCCGCGTCGAGGATGCTCACCGGGGCGGCCGGCGTCTGCGCCCTCGGCGGTCGCGGCAGCGAGGGGGTCGTCACCGTCGTGGCCGTCCTCGAGGGGGCCGCCGCGACGGCCCGCGACCCGGAGGTGCCCGGCCTGGAGGTGGTGCGCGCCCCTGGTTCCGGCGACGACACCGTGGTGGAGGTCGCCAACGCGTGCGACGCAGCGCTGACGAGGGGCGGGGGCGCGGGGCGCGTCGTGGTCGTCACCGCCGACCGGGGGCTGCGGGCGCGGCTGCCCGACGGCGTGGAGGCGGTCGGTCCGCGCTGGTGGTGGGGAGTGCTCGAGAGCGTCGACGCCACCGCGGGGTAGGGCCGCGGTGGGGGAGAGGGGGCGCGCCGGACCGGGAAGCGCCTCTCGGCGCGATGGCCGCTCGTAGCGGCTTCAGGTGGAGCCCGGGGCTACCGCGGCCCGGCGCCCGTCGAGTCTAGACGCGGAACGCCGTGATGGCCAGGGCGGTGCTCAGGTGTCGCCCGGCGCGGGGTCACCGTCGCCGAGGGGCCACCGGTGGGCCGTCGCAGCGGACTCCAGCTGCTCGGCGGTGCGGACGAGCCGGACGGCCGACACGCCGCTGTGCCCGTGGTCCCCGGGCGCGGACGCCCCCTGGCCACGCCCGGCGGCGACGACCCTGGCGAACGCCGCCGCGCGCTCGAAGGTCGTCGCGACGTCCCCGACGGCCACGCCGCGCAGCACGGCGTCCACCATCTCGCGCACCTCGTCGGGACCCGGCGGGTCGCCGACCCCCGCGACCACCTCGGCGACCGGGGCGCTGGCCCGCCCGGCGTCGAACTCCCGCGCCGCGCCGGCCGGGTCCAGGTGGACCCACTGCCGCAGCGTGTACAGCCGCCAGAGGGCGCCCGCCAGGCTCTCGGCGGGGGCATCGGCCCAGAGCTCGGCGAGGACCTCCAGCCCGTGCTCGTCGGCGAGGGACACCAGGCGGGAGACGATCTCGGCGTCCTCACGGGCCGGGTCGCCCCGGGCGCTGGTCACGAGAAGGCGCGCCGTGGTCGCCGCGACCTCCGAGCGCAGCGCGGGGTCACCGCCCCCGGACACGGCCTCGAGCGCGCCGGGGCCCAGGAACGTCGGGCGGCGCGGACGAGGCGGACCGGAGTCTTCGGGCACGGCTCCATGCTGCCACCAGGCCGAGCCCGCCCGCTCCCGCGCCGGCTGAGCACCGGGCCTGCTGCGGACTGCGTTGTGCCCAGCGGCGGGCGACGATACGGTCGCGGCACAGACTGCGTGATACCGCCCCCGAAGTGGCACAGCGTGGTGTTAAATGCACAGTCGGCGACCATGTCGGCGGTGAGGTCCTCGTTCTCGCGCGTGACGTCGTTGGGGAAGACGCACATCACGATCGGGTCGGAGGGCTGCTGCAGTGACGGACGACATCACCCGCGGGGTGCTCTACGTGCACTCCGCACCGCGGGCGATCTGCTCCCACGTGGAGTGGCGCGCCGAGGACGTCCTCGGGGTGCCCGTCCGCATGGACTGGACCCAGCAACCGGCCGCACCCGGCCTGCTCCGCGGAGAGGTGCCGTGGCACGGCCCCGTGGGCATCGGGGCGCGCCTGACGTCAGCGCTGCGCGGGTGGGTGCACCTGCGCTTCGAGGTCACGGAGGAGCCCGCCCCCGGCGTCGACGGGGCGCGGTGGAGCCACACGCCCGAGCTCGGCATCTTCCACGCCACGACCGACGCGATCGGCAACGTCGTCGTCCCCGAGGCCACGCTCTCCGCTGCCGTCGACGCCGCGGCCGGCGACCCGGCGTCGCTGTTCGAGGCCATCGCCCTGGCGCGGGGCGCCGCGTGGGACGCCGAGCTGGAGCCCTTCCGCCACGCCGGCGAGGGCGCGCCGGTGCGCTGGCTGCACCGGGTGGGCTAGGACCACCCGGCGCAGCGAGGCCCCGCGCCAGGCGCAGCGTCAGGCGCTGACGAAGGCCAGGGCGACGTTGTGGCCGCCGAACCCGAAGGAGTTGTTCAGCGCGGCCCCGTCGGGCAGCTCTCGCGGGGCGCCGTGGACGACGTCGAGGTCCACCTCGGGGTCGAGGTCGTCGAGGTTGATGGTGGGCGGCGCGAGACGGCGGTCCAGCGCGAGCACGGTGAAGATCGACTCGACCGCGCCGGCGGCGCCGAGCAGGTGCCCGGTCATCGACTTGGTCCCGGACACGGCCACGTGCTCGAGGTCGTCGCCCAGCGCGGCGCGAAGGGCCTTGACCTCCGCGACGTCACCCACCGGGGTCGAGGTGGCGTGGGCGTTGACGTGCACGACGTCAGCAGGTGAGAGCCCCCCCGTGGTCAGCGCTTCGCGCACCGCTCGGGAGGCTCCTGCGCCGGTGGGCTCGGGGGCCGCGATGTCGTAGGCGTCCGCGGAGAGGCCGGCGCCGGCCACCTCGGCGTAGACGCGGGCCCCGCGCGCCGCCGCGTGCTCGGCGGACTCCAGGACCATCAGCCCCGCGCCGTCCCCCATGACGAAGCCGTCACGGCCGGTGTCCCACGGCCTCGAGGCCGCCGCCGGGTCGTCACCGCGCGTCGACAGGGCCCTCATCGCCCCGAACGAGGCCAGGGTCAGGGGGTGGACGCACGCCTCCGTGCCGCCCGCGACCACCACGTCGGCGCGTCCGGCACGGATCATCGACCACGCGTAGGCCACGGCCTCCGCGCCGGAGGCGCACGCGGAGACGGTGGAGTGGGCGCCGGCCCGCGCCCCGAGGGCGAGGCTGACCGCTCCGGCCGCCGAGTTCGGCATGAGCATCGGCACGGTCATCGGCAGCACCCGGCGCGCCCCGCGGGTGCGGAGCACGTCCCAGGCGTCGAGGGTGGTCCACAGCCCGCCGATGCCGGTCGCGCACACCACCGCCAGCCGCTCCGGGTCCACCTCCGGGGCGCCGGCGTCGGCCATGGCCGCCCGTGCCGCCACCACGGCGAGCTGGCCGGAGGGGTCCAGCCGCTTCGCCTCGTGGCGGGGGAGGACGTCGGTGGGCGGCGCGGTGGTGCGCGCCGCGAAGCCGACGGAGAGCCCGTAGGTCTCCTTCCAGTCCTCCTCGATCGTCACCACCCCGGAGCGGCCGGCGAGCACCGCTTCGAAGCTCTCGTGGGCGGTGGCACCCACGGGGGTCATGGCCCCCACCCCCGTGACGACGACGCGGGGCGGGGACGCCGGGTGTGGCGCGCTCGACATGGTGGACCTCTCGCTCAGGGGCGGCTGATCAGCTCTGGGCGTTCAAGATGTACGTGACGACGTCGCGCACCGTCTTGAGGTTCTTGGTGTCCTCGTCGGGGATGGTGACCGAGAACTTGTCCTCGGCCTGCACCACGATGGACGTCATCGACAGCGAGTCGATGTCGAGGTCGTCGGTGAAGGACTTGTCCATCTCGACGGACTCCGTCGGGAGTCCGGTCTCCTCGTTGACCAGCTCGGCGACTCCGGCCAGGATCTCGTTCTCGCTCAGTGCCATGAGTTTCTCTCTCTCTTCTCGCGGGGCCCGCGCTGGGGCGCCCGGTTCGGGTGGGTCGGTTCGGGTGGGTCGGTTCTGGTGCGTGGGCGTGCGCCGGTGTGGCGGTCGGGGCGCCGGTCGGTCTGACGGTCAGGGGAGGACGACCACCTGGGCGGCGTAGGACAGCCCGGCGCCGTAGCCGATGAGGAGGGCGAGGTCGCCCGACCTCGCGGCGCCGTCGGCCAGCACGCGGTGCATCGCGAGCGGGATGGAGCCCGACGACGTGTTGCCCGACGTGACGATGTCGCGGGCCACGTGCACGTGGTCGGGCAGCTTGAGCTGCTTCACCATCGCGTCGATGATGCGGGCGTTCGCCTGGTGGGGGATGAAGGCACCCAGCTCGTCGGCCGTGATCCCGGCCGCGTCGATGGCCCGCTGCGCCACCGGGGCCATCTGCCACACGGCCCAGCGGAAGACCTTCTGGCCCTCCTGCTCGAGGGCCGGCCATTTCGGGCGCTCGCCGGCAGCCACCGCGTCGCGGTAGTCCGGCCACGTGGAGGTGTTGCGGATCGCGGCCCACTGGGAGCCGTCGCTGCCCCACACCGTGGGCCCGATCCCGGGCGTCGGCGACTCCCCGACCACGACGGCCCCCGCGCCGTCGGCGAACAGGAACGCCGTCGAGCGGTCGGTGACGTCCGTGTAGTCGGAGAGCTTCTCCACCCCGATCACGAGGACGCGGCGCGAGGTGCCCGCCCGCACGGCGTCGGCGGCCTGCGCCAGCCCGTGGCAGAACCCCGCGCACCCGGCAGAGACGTCCCACGCCGCGGCCGGCGTGGCGCCGAGGGCCTCGGTGATCATGGCGGCAGCCGACGGGGTGGCGTACTCGTGGGAGACGGTGGCCGTGATGACGGTGTCGATGTCCGCGGGCACCAGGCCGGCGGCCTCGACGGCCTCGCGCCCAGCAGCCAGACCCATGTCGACGACGGAGACGTCGCGGGCCGCCCACCGCCGCTCCTCGATGCCTGTGCGCTGGCGGATCCACTCGTCGGAGGAGTCGATGTGCTCGCAGACGTCGTCGTTGGTGACGACGCGGGAGGGACGGTGCGCACCGACGCCGAGGATGGCGGCGTGGTCGACGCCGACCGAGCTGTGCAGGCTCATGCTGCTGAGATCTCCTCACCGTGGGCGGCCACGAGGTCGCGGGCTGCTGCGACGTCGTCCGGTGACCGCAGCGCGACCACCTCGACGCCGGGCAGCGCTCGCTTGGCCAGCCCGGCGAGAGTACCCGCCGGGCTCAGCTCGAGCACCGCGGTGACGCCGAGGTCCGCGAGGGTCTGCGTGCAGGCGTCCCACCGCACCGGCGAGGAGACCTGGGTGACCAGTCGCGAGAGGGCCTGGGAGCCGTCGCCCACCGCGGCGCCGTCCGCGTTGGAGACCAGCGTCACGAGGGGGTCTCGCGGGCTCAGCCCCGCCACGTGGTCGGCGAGGTCGCCGACGGCAGGGCGCATGTGCTCGGTGTGGAAGGCGCCGGCGACGACCAGCGGCATCACCCTGGCCCTGGCGGGCGGGGACGCGGCGAGGTCGGCCAGCTGGTCGGCGGTTCCGGCGGCGACCACCTGGCTGGCGCTGTTGAGGTTGGCGGCCACGCACCCGGAGGCGGCGATGGCCGCCTCCACCTCGCCGCGGTCTCCACCGACCACCGCGCTCATGCCCGTGGGCGCCTGCGCCGCGGCGCGCGCCATCGCCGCGCCGCGCACGGCCACGAGGGCCATCGCCTCGGCGGGGTCGAGCACGCCGGCGATCGCGGCCGCGGCGACCTCGCCGACGGAGTGGCCGGCGACCGCCGTGACGAGCCCGGGCACGGGAGAGAGGTCGACGGGGCCTGACAGCGGTGCGTCGTCGCTGCGCAGGACCGCGGCCAGCGAGGCCAGGGAGGCCGCGACGATCAGCGGTTGCGCGACGGCGGTGTCCTTGATCTCGTCGGCGTCCCCGGTGGTCCCCAGCGCGGCCAGGTCGGCGCCGGCCGCGTCACCGAGGCTGACCATCGACTCGGAGAAGCCCGGCACCTCCAGCCAGTCGGAGAGGAAGCCGGGCGTCTGGGCGCCCTGACCCGGGCACAGAACAGCGAGCACCCCAGCACTATGCCGTCTCTCCGGCGCTCCCTGCGCTGTGGGCTGCCACACGCGACCGGGGCCGTCGTTGGAGGGGTCCTACAACCGTCGGGGCGACGGCGGTGCCGGTTCCTCTCCGGTGACCAGCCCGGCCCCGGGCGCGACGGCCGGCGCCGGTGGGGCCTCGTGGGAGGGGTGCTCGGGAAGCGCACCCACGGCGATCCCCACCTGCAGGACGAAGGCGTCGCGCGCGACGGTGGGGTCCCACCCGGTCACCTCGGTGACCCGTCGCAGCCGGTAGCGCACGGTGTTGGGATGGACGAAGAGCGCTCTCGCCGTCGACTCCAGGGCCCGCCCGTTCTCCAGGTAGGCGCGCACGGTCTCCAGGAGCGCGGGGCCGGGCGCGGACAGCGGGACGAACACGAGCTCGCGCAGGGCTGCGCGCGCGGCGAGGTCACCGGTGAGGACCCGCTCCGGCAGCAGGTCCACGGCGGCGACCGGCCGGGGTGCGCCGGGCCAGGCGCGTGCCGCGGCCAGGCCCGAGAGGGCCGTGCGGGCGCTGCGCGAGGCGTGGGCGAGCCCCGGGACGAGGTCGCCGATGACCACGGGGCCCTCCCCGAGGCTGTCCACCAGCCCGGCGGCCGCGGCCCGCGGGTCGCCCGCGCCCACGACCACGAGCAGCTGGTCGCCCTGCAGCCCGATCAGCGCGTCGTCGGCCACGGCTCGCGCGGCGCGGCGCACCCCGGAGACCGCCTGCTCCGGCGTCCCCGCGGGGCGGGGCCCGACGACCACGACGACCTCCTGCTCGCGGTGCCACCCGAGCGCGGTGACGCGGCCCGAGAGCGACTCGCTGGCCTCGCCGCGCACCAGGGCGTCGACCACGAGCGCCTCGAGGCGTGCGTCCCACGCCCCCCGCTGCTCGGCGGCCCTGGCGTACACGTCGGCCGCCCCGAAGGCGACCTCCCGCGAGTAGCGCAGCACCGCCTCGGTGAGGGCCGGTCGCCGCGCGGGCGTCGCCACGTCGGGAACCTTGGACTCGACGGCCTCCACGACGGTGCGCACGATCTGCAGGGTCTGGTGGAGGGAGACGACGCGCGCCAGGCCGCGGGGGGCCGACCCGAACACCTCCGAGGTGATCGCCCGCCCCTGCTCGGGGGCCCGGTACCAGGTGATGAACGCGGCGATCCCCCCCTGCGCGACGAGGCCCACGGCGGAGCGGTCGCGGGGAGAGAGCTCGCGGTACCAGGGAGCCTGCGCGTCGAGACGGGCCAGGGCCTCCGCGGCGAGGGCACCCTGGGCCGCCGTGAGGCGGCCCAGGGTGTCGTCGTCGCGCGCAGCGGGCCGGAACCTCAGTTCTCGCCCTTGTCCGACCCCGTGGTGCCGGCGCGGACGTCGTCGATGCGGTACTTGGCGTAGGCCTCGCCCGGCACGCTCGCGTCGATCTCGCCGCGCCGTGCCAGCTCGCGCAGCGCCTGGTAGACGATGGACGCCGAGTCGATCTGGAAGAAGCGCCGCGCCGCCGGCCGGGTCTCGGAGAACCCGTACCCGTCGGCGCCGAGGGACGCGAAGTCCCCGGGCACGAACTGCCGGATCATGTCCGGCACCGCCTTCATCCAGTCCGAGACGGCCACGACGGGCCCGCCGTCGGTGCCCAGCGCCCGGGCGACGTAGGGGACCGGTGCCTGCTCGCCGGGGTGGTCGAAGGCCCACTGGTCGCACGCCACGCCGTCACGGCGCAGCTCGTTCCAGCTGGTGACGCTCCAGACCTCGGAGTCCACGCCGAAGTCGTCGGCCAGCATCCGCTGGGCCTCGATGGTCCACGGGACCGCCACGCCCGACGCGAGCAGCCTGGTCTGAGCCGTCTTCCCCTCGGGGGCGGGGGACACGCGGTGGATCCCCTTGATGATGCCCTCGACGTCGACGCCGTCAGGCTCGGCCGGCATGAGGACCGGCTCGTTGTAGAGGGTGATGTAGTACATGACGTTGGGGTCCCGCTCCGGGTTCTCCTCGCGGGACCCGGGGCCGAACATGCGCTCGAGACCGTCGCGGACGATGTGCCCGATCTCGTAGGCGTACGCCGGGTCGTAGGACACCATCGCCGGGTTGGTCTCCGCGAGCAGCAGCGAGTGACCGTCCGCGTGCTGCAGGCCCTCGCCGGTGAGCGTCGTCCGTCCCGCGGTGGCCCCGAGGAGGAAGCCGCGAGCCATCTGGTCACCGGCTGCCCACAGCTGGTCGCCGGTGCGCTGGAACCCGAACATGGAGTAGAAGATGTAGACCGGGATCATCGGTTCGCCGTGGGTGGCGTAAGAGGTGCCCGCGGCGGTGAACGCCGCGACGGACCCGGCCTCGTTGATCCCGATGTGCAGGATCTGGCCGGACTCGGACTCCTTGTAGGCCAGCATGAGGTCGCGGTCGACGCTGACGTACTGCTGGCCCCGCGGGTTGTAGATCTTCGCCGTGGGGAAGAACGAGTCCATGCCGAAGGTGCGCGCCTCGTCGGGGATGACGAGCACGAGCCTCTCGCCCAGCTGCTTGTCGCGCGTGAGGTCCTTGAGGATGCGCACGAAGGCCATCGTCGTCGCGATCTCCTGCTTGCCGGAGCCGCGCTTGGCCGTGGTGTAGGCCTTGTCGCCGGGCAGCTGGAGCTCCGTGCCCGAGGTGCGCCGCTCGGGGAGGAATCCGCCGAGGGCCTTGCGGCGCTCGAGCAGGTACGTGACCTCCTTCGAGTCGGCTCCCGGGTGGTAGTACGGCGGGAGGTACGGGTCCGCCTCGAGCGCCTCGTCGGTGATGGGGATCCGCAGCGAGTCGCGCAGCACCTTGAGGTCGTCGAGGGTGAACTTCTTCATCTGGTGGGTCGCGTTGCGCCCGGCGAAGTTCGTCCCGAGCCCGTAGCCCTTGATGGTCTTGGCCAGCACGACGGTGGGTCGCCCGTTGCCGGCGGTGGCCCGCTGGTAGGCGGCGTACATCTTCTGGTAGTCATGCCCGCCGCGCTTGAGCTTCCAGATGCCGTCGTCGGAGACGGACTCGGCGATCTTCGCGGCCTTGGGGTCGCGCCCGAAGAAGTGCTCGCGGATGAACGCGCCGTCCTCGGTGCGGTAGGTCTGGTAGTCGCCGTCGACGGTGGTGTTCATGACCCGGACGAGCGAGCCGTCGTCGTCCTGGGCCAGCAGCGGGTCCCAGTCGCGGCCCCACACCACCTTGATGACGTCCCACCCGGCGCCCCGGAAGAACGACTCGAGCTCCTGGATGATCTTGGTGTTGCCTCGCACCGGCCCGTCGAGGCGCTGCAGGTTGCAGTTGATGACGAACGTGAGGTTGTCCAGGCCCTCCACCCCGGCGAGCTGCAGCAGGCCGCGGCTCTCCGGCTCGTCCATCTCGCCGTCGCCGAGGAACGCCCAGGTGTGCTGCTTGGAGGTGTCCTTGATGCCGCGGGCGTGCAGGTAGCGGTCGAACTGCGCCTGGTAGATGGCGTTCGCGGGGCCGATGCCCATGGAGACCGTGGGGAACTCCCAGAAGCCGTCCATGAGGCGGGGGTGCGGGTAGGACGGCAGGGGGCGCGCCGGGGCCGTGAGCTCCTGGCGGAAGCCGTCCATGTCGTCCTCGGACAGGCGACCCTCGAGGAAGGCGCGGGCGTAGATGCCCGGTGAGGCGTGGCCCTGGACGAAGACGTGGTCCCCGCCGTCCGGGTGGTCCGGGCCCTTGAAGAAGTGGTTGAAGCCGACCTCGTACAGCGTCGCGGACGAGGCGTAGGTGGAGATGTGCCCGCCGACCCCCACACCGGGGCGCTGCGCGCGGTGGACCTGGACGGCGGCGTTCCACCGGTTGAAGGCGCGGTAGCGGCGCTCGGTCTCCTCGTCGCCCGGGAACTCCGGCTCGTCGTCGGGGGCGATGGTGTTGACGTAGTCCGTGCTGATGGGCTCCGCGAGGGACACGCCGCGCTGACGGGCTCGCTCGTTGGTGCGCAGCATGACGTAGCGCGCCCGGTCCTTGCCGCGCTCGTCCACGAGGCCGTCGACGGACTCGCGCCACGACGCGGTCTCGTCCGGGTCCGCGTCGGGGAGGTGCGTGGTGGCCGGTGGCAGGACGACCACGCGTCCGGCCTCGTCGGGGAGCTGGCCACCGCCGACGGTGGGGACCGGGGTGCCCAGCTCCCCGGGGGAGGTGTTCTCGTCGGCCTGCTGCGTGGCTGACCTGTCCTCGGTCGTGGTCATCTGCGTTCTCCTCGGATCGCTCGCTGGGCTTCCCTGCCCCGTGCACGGCACCCCGCGGGGTGCGGGGTCCGGGGACGGCGGTGCTCGGACTCCGTGCACAGTCTGCCCGCGGGCGCCGGCGGGCGTGCCCGCGACCCCCGCGGCGTCGATCTCAGCGCACGCGCTCCTCACCGCAGTACAGGTTGAACGTGGGCCCGCGGACGAACCCGGCGAGCGTCATGCCCGCCTCCCTGGCCATGTCCACGGCCAGGGAGGACGGCGCCGAGACCGCGGAGAGCACGGGGACGCCCGCCGCCGCGGCCTTGGCCACCAGCTCGAAGGAGGCGCGGCCGGAGACCTGCAGCACGCAGCCGCGCCGCGGCCCCCCCCGGGTGGGCGCGGCGCGCCCCACCACCGTGTCCACCGCGGGGTGGGGCCCCCCCGCCACGGCCACCCC